>JANMRE010000792.1:0-7710 GCA_031370885.1 Gemmatimonadaceae bacterium | reverse complement strand
GCGCGTCCAATGCGCGCCGCCGTCGTCGGTACGCAGCAGAGTGATTTTTCCGTCCACGGCGTCGCCGATCACCAGTCCGCGCTTCGCATCCCAGAAATCCATGCAGTCGAAAAACCCCTTGGGATCGTCGTTCACGAACTGTGATTGCCAGTTGGCGCCGCCGTCGGTGGTTTTGTAAATCCGCGACTGTGCACCGTCGCCAATACTCAGCAGATACGCGGTCATCGCATTCACCGCGTACACATCGCGAAACTGCAGCGAGTCGGCGCCGGCCACA
The DNA here is from genome assembly GCA_031370885.1 of Gemmatimonadaceae bacterium. GTDB lineage: Bacteria > Gemmatimonadota > Gemmatimonadetes > Gemmatimonadales > Gemmatimonadaceae > Gemmatimonas. The sequence continues at coordinate 7,433 of JANMRE010000792.1, read as the reverse complement.
CGTCCGGACGTCCAGGTGGTGCCACCATCGATGGTGCGCACCCACGTGCCACGCGATCCGCTCACCCACACCACGCGGTTGTTCACGGGACTCACGGCAATGAGCAGCGCGGTCGTGCCACTCACCTGTTCGGTACGTACGACCGACGGCGGTGTTTGGGCAGACGCCGCGGAGGCTACACACGAAAAGAGCAGCAGGGCCAGCGCGGAGCGCGTCATGGGGAGTGCCGGAATGATCGGGAGACGGGAAATCGGGTCTCGTGATAACATAGTCCCGCTCGGCCGCACATGTTTCACATCGTCCTGTCGATCCTCACCGCATGGAGCAACCGCGTCCGTCATGAGAATCTCCCAACTGCCGTCCACGCTGCTCAGCGCCGGGATCGGCGTCGTCATTCTCGCTCAGCTTGTTGTGACGCCTCCGGCCAATGCTCAGGCGTTCGATCTGTCGCGTTACACGATGGTCGATCTCACGCACGAACTGGCCGCCGATGCCACCGCCTGGCCGGGGTCGCGCGATGCATTCAAGTTGGACACCATTCGCGCGACCGAAACCGGAGCGATGTTTCGGATTACGCTCAACGAACACTTCGCCACGCATCTGGATGCGCCGCGGCATGCATCGGGCACGGGGTGGACCAACGAGCGTATTCCGCTCGATCGGTTGATTGCACCACTGGTGATCATCGACGTGCGCGAACACACGGCGCGTGATCGTGACTACGCGCTGCTACCCGCCGACATCGCGGCGCACGAGCGTCAGTTTGGTCGCATTCCGCGCGGCGCGATTGTGGTGTTGCGCACCGGATGGGCGCGCTACTGGTACAACCCGGCCATGTACTTCGGCGCTGATACCACCGTTCGACCGAACGTGCTACACTTTCCGAGCTTTGGTGTGGAGGCGGCGCATCTGCTCATTTCGCGCGGGGCAGCGATGCTGGGCGTTGATTCGCCGTCGACCGATGTTGGCAAGGCACCGACGTTCGCGGTGCACGGCGTGCTGGGGGCGGCGAATGTGCCGGCGTTGGAAAATCTCGCCAACTGCGAGGGGCTGCCGCGCATTGGAGCGGTGCTGCTGGCCCTGCCCATCAAGACACGGGGCGGTTCGGGTGGTCCGGTGCGAGTAGTGGCGTTGGTGCCGAGAAGGTGATGAGGCGGAGTACATGCGGGAAAAGCAACCACGCCATGAGGGCAAGGGTCAAAAAGATAAGCCGCGCTAGCCGTTGAAACGGTCATCGCAACGACTACCGAACATCAGAGGCCCCGAGCCGTCGGTTCTGAGCTACCCGTCATCGAACCGAGGGGTACCGAACACAAAGGACACCGAGATATGATTCAGCGAGCGATTCGGTACCGAACCAAGGTCATCGAACCATAGGACAACAGACACATGAGGAAGATTCGAGAGTGGTGGGAGGATAGGCGAACCCCATGGGGTCGTGGAAAAGACGCGCGGCTCTTCCTCGCGGCGTGGTTCGGACGTTACTTCGACGCGCTGCCATTGTTGCACCGCCCATGGCTCGGGCGACGTGCGAATCCGAATGTGTGGTTCTATACATCTGATGGAGATAAGACGGCAATGCACATTGCCGCCAGATTTGGGGACCTCCGTATGGTCGAACTCTTGGTTAAGCACGGTGGTGAGTTGAACGCTTCCACGGCAGGGGGCGTGACACCGCTTCACGAGGCCAAGAATCAGGGGCATTCTGACGTCGTGGACTACCTACAGTCCATTGGGGGTTATGGGGTTCTGGCGTGCGAAACGTGCGGCGGCATTCGCTGCAAGGCGTGTTCGCTTGTGTTACGTAAGTGCCAGTGTGGTGTGCGCTTGACTTACCCTGTCGGCGAACCTCGCTGTGCCAAATGCGAGCGCAATTGTGCGAGTCCGGACTTGGAGATGATGTCAACCGCAGAAGCATTGCGTCGCAACTCACGCGGTGGTTGATGTTCGCAATTAGCTGAGCTGGTCAACCCCAGATCTTTTCAAATTCCACGCGCGCCCCTTCGTCACTCGGCGTCTTGATCCGGTCGCCGTCTCCTGTTCAGGAACACAACGAGATGGCCGTTCATCGGATCGGTACCGATCACGCTCCGCGTGAGCGCGGACAATTTATCGAAGCCGCATCGCAGATCCATGGGCTCCGACGTTGCATAGATCCGGACCGAGGACGGGATGGTGAACATCTAAGCTTGGCGCTTGAGCGCCGCGAGCACCGTGTGCAATTCGCAAGCGTCCGGAATCACCATGTCACCCGTGATCAGTCGGTAGTCGGATGCTGGTCTGAGTTTTTGACGCAGGCGCGGCGCGGCGGGCGCCATCGGGGTGGCGTGGACTATTGCAGAATCGCGGCGCCGTACAGCTCGTGCCAGCGATCGGACCTGAGATCCGTGACCGGCGGGTGTTCGCTGAGTTTGCGGAGCCGTCGGCGAAATACGGGAGCCGTGGCACCCTGATCCGGCGGCACGCGCTCCGGGTGGAACTGTACTGGTCGGCCATTGGTCGACCGGTTGCGGCGCTATCGCGCAGCCGCGCCCCAGATAGTAGAGCCGGTGAGCCGTGATGCCGTACTGAAGTACCAACGCGGCGCGCGATTCTCCACTCCTGCGCTACGCTGCGACCATGCGCTTCCCATCGGCATCGCTCCATGAACGACGCTACGCAATGCGCCGCACGTCCCCCTCCGACTTCTCCATCGCTCCCGCCTCTCGCCCGCAGTGAAAACCGCTAAACGAAAGAAGAATCGCTACGTCACGCTGCTACGAACACATGGGAGATCCGGTCGGATACCGTGACGGCGCAATCGACTTGATTGATCCAATTGCGCTCGCGAGCCCCGAAAGCTCCGTTGATCTACAAGCGCAAGTACCGTCAGTCGCACACTTAGGCGGCTGCATTGCGTACCCGACGTGCAGCCCACTGGCTGCACAAGCTGTGTTGACGCACGAGGGAAGATCATCGCGGCGATCGGCCTCCCGAGCGGCGGGGCTGACGACGAACGCGGGCTTCGGCATCGGTGATGCCATTTGGATTCTCGACGGCATGGTCACCTCACATGCGATCACTCTAGCCCCGTCCGTTCGCTGCATCCGGCCGACCACGCATCCACCTCCGCGAATCGGGAGTACGGCTACAGGTGATTGTAGGCCTGGCTATGTTGTTCATGTGGGCGCCGCTGCCGAACAACCAAGGCACGACCACTATCACATCTGGCGCACGAACCTACTTCATGACCTCATCCCTCCCTCCAATGCTCACACCCGGCAGAATGCTTGCCGGAAATTTCTGCATCAAACGTCTGTTGGGCCAAGGTGGCATGAGTCAGGTGTACCTTGCCGACGATACGAACCTTCGGGTCAACGTTGTCCTGAAGGTCCCGACGCTTAGTCTACTGGTATCCGATCGCGGCGGCGAACGCTTCCTCCGTGAAGCCCGAATGGCAGCGCAGCTCCGAGGCGGGCCGCACATCGTTGGGATTCACGGCTGTCACACAGATCCGGGATTCACGTACTCGCTTGGCCCCGCTCTGGGCGAGCTGGCCATCCCGTTTATCGTGATGGACTATCTGGACGACGGGAACCTTGCCGACCGTCTCGAGGGTGGCCCTCTACTGCTCCCCCAGGCAATCGACTGGTTCGAGAAGATCTGTCGTGGCATCCAGTACGCCCATTCGATTCGATTTGAACACGACGGCACGGAGCGCTGCGGGATCGTGCACCGCGACATCAAACCCGAGAATATCTGTTTCTCGAAGCGAGGTGACATCAACGTCGTCGACTTCGGTTTGGCGCGAAATTTCGAGGATTCGGTCTCGCTCATAAGCATCGCGGGAACTCCTCAGTACATGGCACCTGAGCAATGGGACGCCACCAGTCGGATTGATCATCGCCTGGACATCTATGCTCTGGGCGTCCTCCTGTTCCGTATGGTAACCGGCACGGTTCCATTCGCCGGCTCGCGTGTAGATGAAATCATGGCCGGCCACCTCTTTAGGATGCCTCCAAATCCTCGCACCTTGCGGCCGGAGCTGACACCGGGCATGGCTCGCGCGATCCTGCGAGCACTTGAAAAGGAGCCCGGAGCGCGATTCGCGTCGGTCGACGAGTTTGCGCGTGCAGTGCGTCTGTCCGTCGACGCGAATGGACGGCCGCGAGAAGTCATCCGGCACGACGCGCCTGGAATGCCGCTAAAGACGGATCGCGACGCGGCGCAGCGTCATCTCTTGGCTGGAGACGCCCTTGCCCGTGAGGGCGAATACGACCGGGCGATTCAGGAATATGACCTTTCGGTTGAGGCCCACGCGCTCGATGCAAACGCGTTCATCAACCGCGGCTTTTGCTATTACAAGAAGAAGCTCTACGCGCGGGCAGCAGCTGAATACTCACACGCGCTCGACATCAGTCCAAGCCACGCGGAGGCGTGGAACAATCGCGGCATGATCTGGCTCGAGCTGGGGCAGTACAGTGAAGCGATTCACGACTTCGAACATGCGATCGAACGCGACCCTGACCATCCGCTTGCACCTAACAACCTTCGCAATGCGCGCCGGCGAATGGCGTCAGGGATGGACTGAGGCCTCGGATTCCCGCATGCGATTCCAGCACCGCAACGGTTGATGACGGCGGTGCTGAGGCGGTGAAAGCGCAGTCGCGCGGGACCCAATGAGGATTGAGCGCGTGCTACGTCGGACGTGCGACGAGCGCGCCAGACGCTCGAACGAACTTCGCTACCTCGGTGCTCGCGAGTCGTGATGCTGTGCTTGCCTGCGGCACGGGCGCTGACTACTGAGGTTTCCAAGCCTTTACTCGCCGATCGACTTCAGCCACTTGCCCGGGCGTCAGCCATGAAGAGATCTTCTTGCGCTCCGTGGCGGCGGATTGTCGGATATGAACCAGAAGAGCGGGCTCGACGCCTGCGTCGGCATCACCCCCTGCGGCGGCAAGAGAAAACCACATCAGCGCCTCGGCATGATCGAAAGGTACGCCGTCGCCGCTCTTGTACATAAAGCCAAGATTGGCTTGCGCGTTTGGGTGGCCCTTTTCGGCGGCCCTGCGGTACCACTTGAGGGCCTCGGCAAAGCTCTTCGGAACGCCCTCTCCCCTCTCATAACTTTGTCCGAGTAGCTCCTGCGCAAGGACGGAATCGTTGTCTGCGGCTCTTTGATACCACGCCACAGCTTTGGCCTTGTCTGTCGGCACGCCAAGGCCGAACCAAAACATTTTCCCGAGATGGTACTGGGCGTCGACGTCGCCTTCCTCAGCACGCGGCCCAATGGCGGTGAGCGCCCCCTCCCATTCTTTCCGGTCGAACGCAGCCTTCCAGTTCGCTTCGATGGGGCGACTTTCCGGACCGGCCGGTGAGGGCACCCGGAGTGACGAGGTGCCGGCCGTGCTGTCCACGGTGAACACATCACGCAACTCCGGTAAGGTAAGATCAGGGGGGAACGGAATTCGACAGCGGACAGAGACCTCTGTCATGCCTAGCTTTGCGATGAACATACAGAAGATCTGGCCGTCTCGATGATCGAGCCGCGCAGCCCGGTGCCCCGCTGTGGTAATGACTCCCGCCGCAATGGCAACACCCGCCCGAGACATCTCGGAATAGAGAGCCTTCAGCGCAGCACGGGCGGCTTCCTTCTCGTGTTCCGATTTCGCGGACCAGACTCTGTCGGCTGCTTCATAGTAACGCTCCTCATACGTGTCACCGGGCATTCCCGTCTCGTGCGATGCCCACGGCTCCTGAAGCCGTGGAGCCTCAGGACGCGCGCCCGCCGTGTCTCGGCCGAGCGCCGGACGCGCCGACGAGCCTGCGAGGCCGGAAACGGACCCAGCTTGGGGCTTCGGCACCCTCCTTGCGAAGAAGCTCTTGAGAGCGTCGCCCAGTCCCATCAGTGACCTCCTGTCAGGTTGGCAAAACGTTTATGGATTGACCAATCTGACGCAAGGTTTGCAGCCATGCGAGCACGTTTCGTCACGGCATCGGAGCCCGGCGACGACGGCGGTCCACACGCGCATCACGCCGATAGTCACGAGTGCGCTGCACGCGACCGTGAATACGCTGATGGCCACGTTGTAAAAGGTCAGCGGATCACGGTGCGGCACCGAGCGTCATAACCGTCGCGACAGTCGTGCGGGCGTTCGGGTCGGCCTATCACACGGAAGCACTGACGGAGCCCGACCAGTAGAGCACGCGGACGACGTGGGCGCACAACCACTACGCTTCTGCTGAACCAGCGCCGCTCGATGAGATCCAAGTGCATCCGTACACCATACACCATCCGAAAAGAACCGCGCCGCCGCCCACCACGATGACAGGGCAGACTATCATCTGGAGCTCATCGACCAGACCGCTGCGATCGCATGGACGGCGAGTTCGGGACCGTTGATCGCGATGTCGTGCGCGAGCAGTGCCTGCCTGTCACGACGGCTTCGCGGTCATTCGTCGTCGCAGTTCAGCACGCGCCGCCTCATTCAACCAGGAGCAGTCGACCGACTCCTGCTCAACCCACTCGCGTTTGCGGACGGTGTCCGGACGATATGCTGGGAGCGACATTGCGGTTCTGATTCCTAGAATTGGTTCGCCCGTGACCTCGGACCTCTTGACGTCCCGCTGAATCTCGAGTGCAGCGAGAAATTGGAGTGTGTTGTCGGTAAGCGTAGAGGCAAGCCGTGGGAACATCCTTTCGAGAGCGGGAACATACTTTTGACCATTCTCCACGCTTTCTCGACCCAACAAAGGTAGGAAGTATTCGAACGCTGAAACATTGCCATAGAGCATGAGCACTCTGAACAGTGCGTCAGAGCCGCGCTGATTGTACTCGTCTACAAGTCGTTCGAGGGCGGCGTCGGACAAATGGGCGGCCGTGTACCAATCCTCCAGGGCAATCGCAAGCTCGAGTCTGACCTCGTCGGATGCTGGCTCCCATTGGATCGTGCCAAGCGATTGAGCGATTCTTTTTCGACGCGAACGATCCCGAACAGTCGCGAGGCGGGAGACCAGGTCCGGGAGGCGCTCCATGGCACCGATCCTGACAACCAGACGCGCGGCTGTTTCCAGCACTCGTGCATCCCTTGCCATCTCATCGAATATCGGTTCGATCGCGCGAACATCTCCAACGAGACCAAGTGCCTCAATCGCCCAAGTGCGATCGCTCGTACCCGGCTCTCTGAGAACTCGAATCAGTGGACCGATTGCCCTGTCGTCTCCAATTCCCGCCAAACTTCGAAGTGCAAATATGACCAGCTCCCGATCAGGGTGTTCCAAGAGCGCAACAAGTGCTTCGGACGAACTCGGTCCCAATTCAACAGCGCCAGGGACTGACTCTTGGGCAATCGCAAGCCACAATTGATCGTCAACACTGCGCGGCTCCCATTTATTGAGCACCACTGTGCTCGCTGCTCGTTCGCGTACACGACGGTCGGTGTCTCGAAGTGCTG
>JANMRE010000241.1:0-30760 GCA_031370885.1 Gemmatimonadaceae bacterium | reverse complement strand
TGCGCGCGCCTCTTGCGTGGCGCTGGTCACGTCGCCAATCGCGGCGCCAACGCCCAACGTACGGAGCTTCACCATGTCGAAGCGCAGCGAGCGCAGCGCCATCGCGGCGCTCTCCATTTGTCGCTGCATCGTCACGCGGCGATCGAGCAGTTCCTGCAGCGACGCGCGTTGACGGGTCAGCAGCGCAAGGCGACGCTCGTGATCGGGTGCGCTCTCCGGCTCGGCCTGCGCGGTGGCAATGCGCATATCCAATTGGGCAATGGCATCACCGGGAACGTCGCGTTCCAGTCGTTCCAGACCGCTCGCCAGTGCTCCGATCCGTTCGAGCAGTGCGTCCGCCGTGGGCTCAACATCGGGCACCATCGCCTTGTCTGCGTCCGACAACCGCGACGACGTGTCCTTGATGGTCATGCGATCATCGACCGCGCTGCGCACTGTTTCGCCGTGCGGCGACATCAGCACCGCGGGTCCGGCGATACGTTCCAGCACTTCATTGAGCTGCATGTAGCGCGGTCGATCGTCGGCCACAGCGGCAATCTCCTTCCACCCGTCTCCAAGCGCGTCGCTGGGGGTGACGCCGAATCGACGGAGTCGGACATAGTCGACAATCAGCAACTGCGCGCTGACCAAACTCGCCACCAGTGCGCCGACGAACGGAATGACCATCGGGTTGAGGTTGAACGTTTGTCCGACTACGAAACTCACAGCGGCCGTGGTCGCACTTGCGGCGAGCCATTTGAGATGACGTTTGAATGCCCGTGCCGCACGCGCGATGCGTTTGGGTCTGGGAAGCAGTCCGGCCGCATCGGTAGGCTCGCGCTGTGCGTCGGGTTCGTCGTCCCAGATGCGCGCCCAGGTTATGCCACGCGCCCGCAATTTGCTGTATCGGCCGATCACCCCCATGGCCATGCCCATGGAGGGAAAGATTGCCCACGGAAATTGCGGACTGGTCGTCGCGTTGATCACGCCCAGAAACACGATCATGCCAGCCGTCCACGCCATCTGTCCCTTGAATCGTCCAATCAATTCTTCATCGGAACGACCAGGCAGGATCGTTCCGCCATACGCGCCGCCATTCTCCACGCCGTCACGCCACTGATCGCGGGTGGCCCGACGCTGGTCCTTCACGGCGTGCCGCCAGTCGCGAAGCGCATCACGACGCGCGGCTTTCCATTCGCGTTGCTCATCCTTGTCTGCCAGCGGCGACAGCGGTGGGAAATGCGGCATGGGGGGCAAGGCAGCCGGCGCCGGTAACAGTCTCGGCGCTGGGGCCGGCTCGAACACACCGCGTGGCGACCAGTCTTCCGAACGATGTCCGGCCTTGTCCGCGTACTCGCTGGCAATGCGCTCACGCGGCGCGGATGGATATGCTTGAAACGACCGCGCGCCTGACGGGCCACCGCCGATGATTGACAGCGAGCCATCGCGCTGCACACGTCGCAGCGCGTCTCGCATCACGAGCGCGTTGTCCCATCGATCGCCCGGACGCTTGGCAAGACAGCGCTCGAGAATGGCCACCAATGCACCTGGCGCATCGGGACGCACGGAAAGAATTGGCGGTGGTGTTTCGCTGACATGCTTGACCAACATGGCGGGTGTGGTGGTGGCCTCGAAAGGCAAGCGTCCAGCGAGCATCAGATAGCCCACCACGCCCAGCGAATACAGGTCGGAGCGGCCATCCACGTCTCTGTCCCCGGTGGCTTGCTCGGGGCTCATGAACGCCGGTGTACCAACGGCCACTCCGGTTTGCGTGAGCCGCGAACCGCTCTCCGCCGCGCGTGCGATGCCGAAGTCGGTCACCATGGCGCGCCCTGAGTCGCGATCGAGCAGAATGTTGTCGGGCTTCACATCGCGGTGCACCACACCGCACGCGTGCGCGTAGGCCAGGGCGTCGGCCGTCTGTTCCAGTGTCGCCGCAATGAAGTCGGCCGGTGGTCGCGGATCGCGCAATAGGCGCGCGGCAATGCTTTCACCGGTAACCAGCCCCATGGCAAAGCACACCATACCGGCCTGCTCGTGCACCGCATAAATGGGCACGATGTGCGGATGATTCAGTCGCGCCGCTGTTTGCGCTTCGCGGACAAATCGCTCACGCACATCGGAGCGGAACGCCAGGTCCGGAGGGAGAACCTTGAGTGCGACTTGCCGCTGCAGCCGCAGATCCTCGGCGGAATACACGACAGCCATCCCACCGCGTCCGATTTCCGGACCGATCAGGTAGTGATCTCCGAAGGCCGCCGTCACGCGGTCACGAAGCATACTCGCGTCGGCCGCGTTGGCCGCCGCCCGCGTGGCCTCGCTCATGAAGCGACTACGCGGGGGACACGGCGCGGCCGCGCGTGGCGTTGCGCACTTCACCGGCAGCACCCACGGCGATGTCTACCTCACGGGCCAGCGCCATCGCGTGTTCGGCGATGGACGTGACGCTCTGCACCGAACTGTTGCCGGTGCGCAGTCGCACCAGATCGAGGCGCATGTTCTCGAGCGCCAGCCGACAACTTTCGATTTGCCCTTTCCGCGCATCACGCCGACGTTCGATGTCGGCGACGGCGCGACGGTCGCGACGCAACTGTGCCAGCCGACGAACGCGTGCCTCGCTCCTTGACGTCTCGAGTGGATTCGCCTCGGACTCGAGCACGGCGATTTCCGTCTCGATGCTGCGCGCCCGATCTACTCCAAGTTCCAGATCGGATTGCGCCACTTCAACGGCCATCGACTCGATCCGATTCACCAACTCGATAGCCGTCGACGTCACATCGGGAATGCGCCCGCGTTCTGCCGGCGGGATTGTGCCCAGCAGTCGGCCTATTTCTTCGCGATCCGCGCGGGCCTGTTTCACGAGACTCGCGTATGCGCCCAGCGCGTCGTCGCGGATTGGCACCGCTGGCGACACGCCTTTGCGGCCGGCCAACCTGGCTGGCGACACCGCCACCGAACCGCCGGTGGGGGTCGGTCCGAGCGCCAGCACCCCGCGCAACGCGTTGCGACCCAGCCGTCCTTGGGCGCGCAATTCATCGCGCTTTTTGCGACTGAAGGTGGCGTGGACGGAATCGACAATATCGGAAATGACTTCGCCGAGCATGCGATCCTTGTGTTGACGCAGCACATCGTGCCAATCGTAACCGGCGCTCCACAGCTTGGCGTACTTCCAGGCCATAATCACGGTCCAGATGGTGGTCACGCCAAAGAAATCCCGGTTTCCAAACAGACTGACCATCAGAAACGCGCCATTCACGAACAGATACGGCACGAGCATCTTGCGGTACCTTCGCACCAGCGGCGCATCCCACCGCGCGCGTTCTTCCGCGCCGGGCAAATAGCTGTCGCCGGACGCGCCGGAGTACACAACTCCCGCCAGGCCACCGAGTGGCGCGGGCACCGGCGACGCAACTCCGGTGCGAGACGAATAGGCGGGCGCCGCATAGCCGCGCTGGTTTGCCGCTGCGCGCTGCTCCCCAAGGCGCATGCCTCCGATTGGTGCGCCGTTGAACATGATGGGCGACGCCAAACCGGATGTGCCGATTGGTATGGGTGTTTGCGGCACGACGCCGCTCTTCAGCGCCTGCACGAGTTCACCGGCCGTCTGGAATCGCTGCTCAGGTGCTTTTTCCAGCAAACGCATGATGATGCGCGCCAAGTCGGGCGGCACGTCCTGTCGGCGTTGATTCACCGGCACCGGCATTTCGGCCAGATGCTTCACGAGCAACGCCGGCGTGGTGTTCCCGACAAACGGTGGCTCACCCACCAGCATTTGGTACGCCACAATGCCCAGCGAATAGAGGTCGCTGCGCGCGTCGAGATCGCGGTCGCCGGAGGCCTGCTCAGGCGACATATAGGCGGGCGTTCCGATGGCCATGCCGGTGGCCGTCAATCGCGGCGTATCGCCGCTGTCGGTACCGGCGCGTGCGATGCCGAAATCGGTGACGAGCGCGCGACCGTCGATGGCGTCCACCAGAATGTTGTCTGGCTTGATGTCGCGATGAATGACGCCGCGCGAGTGCGCGTAGGCCAGCGCGTCGCCCACTTCGGTTACCCAGCGGCGCACCTCATCGACGGGCAGCGGGCCACGCTTCTGCAACTGCGTTGCGAGGTTGTCGCCATCGATAAGCGCCATCACGAAAAACACCAGATTCCCAACCTCGTCAACCGAATAAATGGGAACGATGTTGGGATGACTCAGCTGCGCGGCCGTTTCGGCTTCGCGCAGAAAACGCGTACGTACATCGCGTCGAAACGACAGCTCCGGCGGCAGGAGCTTGATCGCGACGTGACGTTTCAGGCGCTTGTCGCGCGCCCGATACACGATACCCATACCGCCGCGTCCGATCTCCTGATCCACCTCATAGGTGGCACAGAGCGCATTTTCGACATGCGCGCGAAGTTCGAGGTCCTCGGCGGACTGGGCTGCAGAATCGGGCACTCGTGGGGGATCGAAGGGGTCCACTCCTGAACCAGTAGTGTAGCACAGGTGGAGAAGCGGCGACAGCATTCGCGATCGGAGGGGACGACGGTCAGCGGAGAGACCGGCCGTCCCGGCATAGGACTGACGGTCCCTACGTCAGCCGGTCAGGGAAAAGTTGCAATGTCTGCCGCGATGGCGTAAACCACTGGGTGCGAAACGTGCCAATTGATGGGCGCCACTCCTCTTTCGACAGGAACGTTCGACATGGGCCAGCGCCAAACTCTCCCCGTGCTGCCACTCCGCGGCACGGTGATGTTCCCCGGTATCACCGCACCCATTGCGGCGGGCCGACCTGGCACCTTGCGTGCCATTGAAAACGCCGTGAAGGGCGACCGGCTGGTTTTTGCCGTGGCCCAGCGCGACAACACGGAAGAACCCACCGCAGACATTCTGTTCACGACCGGCGTTATCGCACGGATCGGTCAGATTCAGCGCGGACTTGGTGGCGTGCAGCTGTTGCTGCAGGGCGAGCAGCGAGCAACCGCCTTGCAGTACATGGAACAGGACGGTCATCTGGTTGCCGTGATCGTTCCGGCCGAGGAGATGATGCCACTGGACCCCAAGGACCCGGCGTTCGAGGCGCTCCACAAGGAGGCGCGCGAACGCGCCGCCGAACTGGGTGAAAAACGCGGACTGCCGGAGGAAGTCGTGCATCAGGTGCTCGACTCCGTCGACGATGCCGGCAAGTTCTCCGATCTGGTCGCGGGCTACATCGAACTCACCGTGCCCGAGAAGCAGGGACTGTTGGAAACGCTCTCGGTGGAGGAGCGCTTGCGCCGCGTGCTGGTTCACGTGCAGCGCCAGATCGGCTTGCTGGAAGCGCAGGAAGACATCAAGTCGCAAGTGCAGGAAGAACTGGGCGAGCGTCAGCGCGAGATGTTCTTGCGTGAACAACTCAAGGCGATCCAGAAGGAGCTGGGAGACGACGATCAGTCGAAGGAGATCGCCGAACTGCGCGACAAGCTGACAAAGCTCGAGCTGCCCAAGGAAGCGCGGGCCGAAGTAGAGCGCGAGATCGGACGACTCGAACGGGCTGGTCGCGAATCCATGGAGGCGCAGGTGATCCGCACGTATCTGGAGTGGATTGCCGAGCTGCCGTGGAGCAAGCGCTCCGACGATCATCTCGAACTGGTCCGCGCGTCGGAGATTCTCGAGGAAGACCATTACGGCCTCAAGGATGTGAAGGACCGCGTGCTCGAGTTCCTGGCGGTCCGGCAGTTGCGCGCACAACAGGTTGCCGCGCAGGTGGCCACCACCGGCGAATTTCCGGTGTCGAAGTTGGTTGGCGATGATGCAGACGCAACAGGCGTCGCGACCAACAGCGGCAGTGATCGCACGATCACCGATGCCAAAGAAGCCAAGGCGCGGGTGATGGCGCGAGGACCGATCCTGCTGTTCAACGGACCGCCGGGTGTTGGCAAGACGTCCATTGCCAAGTCGATCGCGCGCGCGCTCGGGCGCGAGTACGTGCGTGTGGCGTTGGGTGGCGCCCGTGACGAGGCAGACATTCGCGGTCATCGGCGCACCTACGTGGGGGCCATGCCCGGACGCATCATCCAGGGCATGAAGCACGCGGGCACGAAAAACCCGGTTTTCCTGCTCGATGAAGTCGACAAGCTGGGTACGTCGTATCAGGGCGACCCATCCAGCGCGTTGCTGGAAGTGCTCGACCCGGCCCAGAACGACTCGTTCACCGATCACTACCTTGGCGTGCCGTTCGATCTCAGCGAAGTGCTGTTTGTCGCCACCTCCAACTTCATTCAGAATATCCCCGGTCCGCTGCTCGACCGCATGGAGGTCGTGGATTTCAGCGGGTACACGGAACGTGAGAAAGCGGAAATCGCCAAGACGTATCTCATTCCGCGACAGCTTGAGGAGTCGGGGTTGGCCGGACGCAATCTGTCGTTCACCGATGACGCGGTGATGAAGGTGATCAGCGAGTACACGCGCGAAAGCGGGGTGCGTCAACTGGAGCGACAGTTGGGAGCGGTCGCCCGGAAAGTGGCCCGCCGCGTCGCGATGGGCGACACCGCAACCATTGACGACAAGGTGATCAGCGCCGACGAAGTGCGTGAACTGTTGGGGCGTCCGCGGGTACATCCGGAACGCGCCGCCGAACACGACGAAGTCGGCATTTCCACCGGCATGTATTACACGCCGATGGGCGGTGACATCATGTTTGTGGAAGCCAGCATTCGACGCGCAACATCACGGCCGCGGACTGACGAAGATTCGGATGCGGTACGCGTTGGACCGATCTCGCTGATCCTCACCGGTCAGTTGGGCGACGTGATGAAGGAGAGCGCGCGTGCGGCGCTGACCTACGCCACCAACAACGCGGAAGCACTGGGTATTCCCGCCAACCGCGTGGCGACGGCAAGCGAAGCGCACATTCACGTGCCGGCCGGTGCGATTCCCAAAGACGGACCCAGCGCCGGGATCGCGATTGCGTTGGCGCTGGTGAGTGAGCTGTCCAATCGCAAGGTGCGGCGCGATGTCTCCATGACGGGTGAGATCACGCTGCGCGGCCGGGTGTTACCCATTGGCGGGCTCAAGGAAAAAGTTCTCGGCGCGCATCGTGCCGGGATCAAGGAAGTCATTATCCCGAAAGCCAACGAGGCCGACCTTGAGGACGTGCCGGATGAGGTTCGGCAGCAACTCACCTTCCACCCGGTGCAGACCCTGAGCGAAGTACTCGACATCGCGTTGGTCGATCACGGTCGGCAGAGCGAGGCCGCGATCGAGGAGTTGATCGGGGTGTAGCACGTTTTCGTCGCATCGCGCCCTCTCGTCGAAACGCACCAACTCTGCCAACCAACAACCGCCAACCCATTGCCTGAAGCGGCTCGCCGGACGATCTGATCGACGCGCAGTGATCTCAGCCGAGCAACTGCAAACGGCTGGTTCGATCCAGACGTTGTCGGTTGTTGGGCGGGATCTGGCTGCGTCCAACGCAGTGCCCGGCCAGCAGTATCAGGCAATGGGTTGGCAGTTGCTGGTTCGCGGGGTAGGTGACGATAGCAGCAGCCTATCGTCGAAACGCACCAATCCTCATCAGTGCCCGATCGGGCCGAAACGAAACAAACTCCACGGCCACAGAGCAGCGCCCGGTTCGGTGCCGTCGAGATACCACTCGGTGTAGCGGCGATCGGTCGGCGTGGTGGCATCGGCCGGCTTGCCATTCTGGCGATCGATCTCCACGCCAAGCACACCCGGCGGTGGGGTCCACACCCCGCTCGATCGATCGCCGTACACCGCTGCGATGATCGCGCCCGCGATGGGCGCGGCGAGCGTGCCGCCCACGGCACCAGGCGAGATCATCGTTGGCTTGTCGAAGCCAATCCACACGCCAGTGACCAGTTCCGGTGTCATGCCGACAAACCACACGTCGGTGTTGTCATTGGTGGTGCCGGTTTTTCCAGCCACCGCAATGCGCGACGGTACAATGCGTCGCAGCGCCGTTGCGGTGCCACGCGACACTACGTCACGCATCATGTCGCGTACGATGAAGGCGATACGCGGATCCATTGCCGGCTGCGACGTGGCCACCGGTGGTGAAAACACCACGCGTCCGGTGCGATCCTCCACGCGCACGATAAACCGCGGCGTGACGGCCATGCCTCCATTGTCAAACGTCGCGTACGCGGCCACGAAGTCGAGTGGCTGCACCACCGACGCGCCCAGCGCGCTCGATGGATACGGCGCAATGGGTGCACGCAGACCTGCGCGCCGCGCGAGCGCAATCACGGAATCCATCCCGACGCCCATCGCCAACTGGACGGCGACCGGATTGCGCGAACGGGTGAGCGCCTCGCGCAGTGTGATCGCGCCGAGAAATTCGTTGTCGGCATTTTCCGGGCTGTACGTCTGACCGTTTGGCAGACGGATATGCAGCGCGGTGTCGGCAACCATGCTGCCGGCCGTCATGCCTTCGGCGAGCGCTTGTGCGTAGACAAACGCCTTGAACGATGAACCCGGTTGACGATTGCCATCGACGGCGCGGTTGAACGACGAGCGCGCGTAGTTGCGTCCTCCCACCAACGCGCGCACATCACCGGTGGCCGGATCGAGCACCACGGCGGCCCCCTCAAGACAGGCCTGTACTTTGGCGCGGAACTGCTTCGCGGAATCAACCGACGCTCCCATCGCACAGGGGATACCGCGGAAGCCCGGTCGCGTCTCCACCTCGTCGAGGCCGCGCGACACTGCTTGCTGCGTCGTGGCCTGGATTGCCGGATCGATCGTGGTATGAATCCGATAGCCACCCTGACTCACTGGCACGCCGGCGCGCTCGGCCTGCACCCGCACCACGTCCACCACCCATGGCGCCGGCGCGCTGACCGCGTTCACGGCCTGGACGGGTTCACGCTGTGCGGCCTGGTGCTGCGCCGCCGTGATGTACCCCTGCTCGGTCATCAACGCCAGCACGGTGTTGCGACGCTGCTTGTTGCGATCCGGATAGCGCGCAGGGTCGTACTGTACCGGACTCTTTGGCATGGCGGCCATCGAGGCCGCTTCGGCCAGTGTCAATTCGGCCGCCGCCTTTCCGAAGTATTGGCGCGCGGCCATCTCAATGCCATACGCCCCACGACCAAAGGAGATCTGGTTCAGGAACGCTTCAAGGATCTGCTCTTTGTTGTAGTGCTTCTCCATTTCGCGCGCGGCTTGCTGCTCGCGCAGTTTGCGGCCGGGAGACATGTCGCGACGATCGATCACGTCGGGGTGCATGTTGCCCACCAACAGTTGGGTGATCGTGCTAGCTCCGCGCAGATTCCCGGTGGTCACCGCATCCTTGAGCGCACCAGCAATGCCCACCAGATCGACACCATCATGTTGATAAAAGCGCTTGTCCTCGACGGCCACGAACGCTTGACCCACGTACCTGGGCAGCGCACGGATGGACACACTGAGTCGTCGCTCCTTGCCGATAACCCCGAGGATGGAGCCGTCGCGGCCCATGACCAGTGACACCTGGGGTGGCGTGATTATTCGCCAGGCTTCGCCCGTGGCGACCGGAGGTTGCACCGCCACCGGTGCCGTGGTGGACGCCGCTTGTCCGGCAACGACTGCCGGGATTGCCAGCCAGCAAACGGCCAGCGCCCGCGCGGTGGCACGAACGGGTTGCGCTCGCGCGCTGCGTTGGCACACGGGGAATGTGGGGTGTTCACGAGAGGTATGCAGCATAGCCTCGCAAAATACACCGCTCCGCCTCAGTTGATCGTTCGCGGTCTGTGACCCAGCTTCCACTCATGCCTGTCGACCAGATTCGTCCACTCACGCTTGCCATCTGTCAGTTCGCCCCGCGAAAGGGGGACACGGCGGCCAATCTGCAGCGGCTGGGTGCGCTCTGCGCCCAGGCCGCGTCGCTCGACCCGCGTCCGCAAGTGATCCAGTTTCCTGAGACGGCTCTCTCCGGGTACTTCGTCGAGGGCGGGGTGCGCGAGGTTGCCTGTACGGCTGGCGCCATGGCCAACGATCTCGACGACGCCTATCGCACGGCCTGCGTGACCGCGGGTATTCCAACCGTCGCGGTCGATGTGATCGTGGGCTTCTACGAACGGTGGCGTGACACGCTGCACAACAGCGCGGCCTACCTCACGATCGGTCTCGATGACGGACCTCCGGTCCTTCGGCACGTGCATCGGAAGAACTTCCTGCCCACCTACGGATTGTTCGACGAGGAGCGTTTCGTTGAACGCGGCACCGATATTCGTGCGTTCGAAACGCCGTGGGGTCGCGCCGCCATTCTGGTGTGCGAAGACGCATGGCACTCCATGTCCGGCATGATCGCCGCGCTTGATGGAGCGCAAGTGGTGTTCGTTTCGTCGGCGGCACCGGCGCGCGGGCTCTGGCCGCGTGATGACGGCATTCCCGGGCCGTACAGTGCGGCACGCTGGGAGCGGCTGATGCGCGACATCGCCGAAGAGCACGGGGTATATACCAGCCTCGCCAACTTGGTCGGAACCGAGGGCGGCAAGCGGTTCTTCGGCACCTCATTGGTGGTTGGTCCGGGTGGCGATGTGCGCGCGCGCGCGCCGGTGTGGGAGGAAAGCATGATGACGATCACCCTCGATCTTGACGACCTTGTACGAGCGCGGGCTGACGCGCCGCTGCTGAGCGACCTCCGCGTAGCGCTGCCGCACGTGCTGGACACGGTGCGTCGGGTGCAGGAGGGATCGCCGGTGGTTGTGCTCTACGACGGATCAGAACCCGCAGCGGCCGACTTGTTACGTGGCGCACGGGGCTTCACCACGGGTGAATTCCCGATTCAGGATTTACCCGTCACAGCGGGCGAGATTGTCGGTCGCATTGGTCGTGAAGCCCTGCCGGTGACTCGATACGACCTGAGCGATCACGGCGGACCGCCATCGCTGGTGATCGATGCGGCACTTACCGAGCAGTGGTTAACGGGATTCCTGCGCGAGGAAATGACGCGTCGCGGGTTCACACGCGCGGTCGTCGGGTTGTCGGGTGGCGTCGATTCGGCGGTGACGGCGTATCTCGCCGCGCGCGCTCTTGGGCCGGGCAATGTTATTGCGATCCGGCTTCCGTATCGCACATCGAGCAGTGAATCGCTCGATCACGCCCAACTGGTGATCGACGCCTTAGGGATCGAGTCGCGTACGATTGATATCAGTGCGGCGGTTGATGGGTACCTGTCGTTCGAGCCTGACGCCGACGGCGCACGACGTGGCAATGTCATGGCGCGCACGCGTATGATCGCGTTGTTCGACCTGTCTGCCCGCTACCGCGCGCTGCCGCTGGGCACCGGCAATAAAACTGAGCGACTGTTCGGGTATTTCACCTGGCACGCGGACGACTCCCCGCCGGTGAATCCGATTGGCGATTTGTACAAGACGCAGGTGTGGGCGCTGGCGCGACACCTGGGTGTTCCGGATGCGATCGTCACGAAGCCCGCGACGGCCGATCTGATCGTCGGGCAGACCGACGAAGTTGATCTGGGCATCAGTTACGCGCGCGCGGATGCCCTGCTGAACGGCGTGTTGCACGGGTTCTCGCACGAAGCGCTTCGGGCGCGCGGTTTTTCGCTGGATGAATTGTCGCTGGTCGCGACTCGACTCGATTCGACGCACTGGAAGCGGCGACCCGCCGCAACGGCGCTGGTCAGTCACAGCGGCATCGGAGAGTCATACCTGCGCCCAGTCGATTACTGATTGGCGACGTTTCCAGGATTGGCCGGCATCTCTCCGTACATCCGGTTTGCATTCAGTGTCGCCAACTGCACACACAGCGCGCTGATTCGCTCCACTGCCTCGGCCACGAACACCTCACCCTGCTCTGCCGTTGCTTCACCCGGGTCGCCCACGCCCGTATCATCGGTTACTTGCGACCATCGACGGGGCATCCAGGCCCAGCCCTCTCGCACGCCCGGCAGTACGCTGTGGCGGAAGCGTCCGGCACCCCAGGTGGCGCGATCGGCCACCATATGCGGTGCGACGTGCAGCATGGCGGCGGTTTCCAGTGCGCCGGCATGATCGCCCGGCTCTACAAAATGGGCGTGGTTACCCGATTGCCACCAGTTCGCGACAACGAGCAGCAGCGTTGTGTGCGGTTGCAGCTCGCGCACCAACGCCCGCAGTTCGTTGCCGCCGTGCGCGTTCAGCAACACGAGGGCTCGCACGCCGTGCGGTTCGAGACTCCGCACGATGTCGCGCAACACAACCAGTTGCGTGGATGGCATCACATTCAGCGTGAGCGGCAAGTCCAGTTGCGCGGTGTTCACGCCGAAGGGCATCGCCGGAAGGGCCGCGACATTGACGCCACGCGCCGCGCACGTGATTGCGACGCGCGCCGACACCTCGCGCCCCAACATCGTATCGGTCCCGTAGGGCAAGTGCGTGTTGTGCGGTTCGGTTGCCCCCCACGGCATGATGCACACCGGCCACGCGCGGTCGCGGACGTGTGGCCAGGCCAGTTCCTCAAGTACACCCGGTCGCGGCGCGTACGTCATCGGAGGCGCGGAGCACGGAGAAACCCCGTCACCGGACCGCCGCAAATGTGTCGCATTGCTTTGGTTCGCCCGAGTCAAATCCGCGTTTGAACCACCGCGACCGTTCGGCCGATGATCCATGCGTGAAGGTTTCCGGATTCACCCGTCCGCTGCCCTGTCGCTGGAGTCGATCATCGCCCACCGCCGATGCCGCCGAGAGTCCTTCCTCGAGATCGCCCGCCTGCAATTGTCCGTTGCGCGCCGCTCCATAGGCCCACACACCCGCGTAGCAATCGGCCTGGAGCTCCATGGCCACCGACAGCGCATTCTTGAGTCGCGGATTGCGCTGTTGGGCGTCGCGTAACTCGCGCTCAGTGCCCATCAGATTCTGCACGTGATGGCCAATCTCGTGCGCCAGTACGTACGCCTGTGCGAAATCACCAGGCGCACCAAACTGCCGGTCGAGTTGATCAAAGAACCCGAGATCGAGGTAAACCTTCTGATCGCCGGGGCAATAGAACGGACCCGTCGCTGCTTCGGCAAAACCACAGGTCGAGTTGTACGCATTGCGAAAAAGCACCAGCTTCGCAGGGCGATACCCTGGCAGCTTGCGGCTCCATCCGACTTGCGCACTATCGAGGACATTGGACAAGAACAACACCATGCCTTCCTCAGTGGAATCCTGCAGCGACGACTCACCGGCGGTTCGCGGCATCTCGGCGCCTGGTGCATCGCTTGCCGATCCCCCAAAAGGCGTTACCAGATCCTTCTTGAAGATCACACTCAACACGATGAGCACGACGAGTCCGCCCAGACCCATTCGCCGACCCCCCCCACCGCCGCCGCCAAAACCGCCACCGCCTGATGCACCGCGCTGATCTTCGAGATTGCTGCTTCGTCCTCCGGGAATCCAACGCATTCAGGGTACCGGCGCAGGGCGCAGTGAAAGAAATTCGTAGTCGTCGGCCCCGACGGTCTTGAGCCAGACGATAATCTCGCCAATTCGTTGTGGCGGAAAGACACCGCGCTGCCCCTGGATGCGTCGCACCAGGTGTACCTCGCGTCCCTCTTGCGTCCACGTTGATTCGTAGCGACCAAAGAAACTTGTGGACGAAATGCTCTTCGGCAACTCCGCTTTCCAGCCCACCGGCAGGGTAATCCGCAGATCGGTCACCGTTTCCAACTGACCAAGAATGTGCGCCGCATCGATGGTGAACAGCCGTGTGGACTTGGACTCGAGATCGCGCGCCAGATTCTTGTAGCCCCGCGCCGGACTGCGAAACCCGGTGTTCATCGAGAACAGCCGCGAATCGCCAACGGTCTTGAGCACATTGTCGGCCTTCACGACGTAGGAGAGTCGCGTGGGCAGCGAGAAGTCCCGACCGTCAAACGCCACCAGCGAGTCTGCCGTTGCGTCCGACGCGAACAGCCGCTGCGCGAGCGCCTTCTGGACGTTTGCCCGTCGTGTCGAGTCGAGCGGCACGCCAAAGGCCGAGCGCATGCCGAACGACGCACTGCCACGCGCGTCATCGTCCACCCGTGCTTCGACGTGGCCTGTCGTATCGATCGCCAGTCGGATGCGTAGGATCGAGGCATTCGCCTCGATGGGAGCAATCGGAAACCGAACCTCCTGCGCGCGCCCATCGGGCAGCACGATGATGCCGAATTGGCCCTGGTAGCTGTCCGGAATCATTCCGTACGGAATGAACTCCGCCGTGAGATCGGCATACGTCCAGCCAACGCCGTCCTGGACAGCGGCAATCGCATGATTGAACTGATAGATCGATGGCAAAGTCGGATCGGGCGTGCCGCCAAGCGAGAGCAACACGGTATTCGCCGAGATGCGATAGCGACGCAGCGCCGCAACGAACAGTGTCGCCTTGTCCTTGCAGTCGCCAAACCCTGACGACAGCACATCGGCTGGTGATCGCGGTTGATATCCACCGATGCCGAGCGCTACGGAGACATACCGAACATCCTGCGCGACCCAGCGATGCACCGCCCGAATGGTGTCGAGACGCGATCGTGCGCCACTGGCCTTCACCAGCGAATCGACACGCAGCGTGACGGTTGGTGTCAGCGCGTATCGGTCGTGTGCCAGCCCGTCATACCACTTCGCGATATCGTTCCAGGTGCCCGGAGACGTGACCGCAATGGACATCACGACGCCATTGGAATCGGCGGCGAAGGCTTCGCCGGTGAACGCCTGCACGTCGTTCGCGGCCCAGGTGAGAATGCGACGACCGTCCCGCAGCTCGTCGGTACGGCGGAACGTCAGATTGCGCTCCAGAATGCGAGGCATGAAGCCCGCAGGCACATTTACCGTGAATCGCGATCGCGCAATGGGGATCTGGTTGTTTACGTTCCAACCCAGCAGGAAATCCCCGCTGCGGTAAGGGGCTTTCTCTTCGAGCGTGGACTGGATGTCGAGAATCATTCCCACCGCGACACCCGACAATGACACGCGCCGGATTCGTTGTTCCTGATACACCGGATTCGACAACTGCGCCGTGACGTCCGATTCCTGCTCCTGAGCCGGTTTGTCGCTTACCACTTCGCCGGTTGTCTTGAGCACGCGGATCCAATCAACGGTCAGCGACTGGTGCGTTTTGGCGTAGCCGAACGCGCGCTCGGACAACCCGCGCACCACCGTCTGGTCGAGAATCTGATAGACCTGGCGTGTACGTCTGATCGAACGACCGTCGGGTTCAATGCGATTGTAGCCTTCGTCAAGGAGCAGCACATACGGACGGCCACCGTTCTTCGTCGGATCGACCGCCAGGCGAACGATCGAGTCGGACGGCGCGCTGGGAAGCGTCACCGCCTGTTGCGCGTCGAGCGACGACGAGCGCACGGCCAGCGCGCCAATACCAACCCAAAAGTACGGCGATCGCCAAGGCAATGATGTAGGCATGATGAAGAGTGCGGGAACGCATCCGCAAAGTCCATTGGCACGCCTTCTACGCTGCTCAGGCCGCCCTCTCCTCCTCCCTCGCGAATGCGAGGCTCACGGCGCGACGTGCTCCGCGTTTGAGTGCCCGATGCACCGAGCGGGCATAGCGCACGAAGTTCGCGCCCGCCCATGCGTGTCTGGCGAAAAACTCGTATGGCGGCAAGTCGCCTTTCAGCCGATTGCACGGCGCGCAGGCCACCACGAGGTTTCCCGGATCATGCGCACCCCCGCGAGCCAGCGGAAAGACATGATCGAGCGTCGCCGTGCCATGATCCAACTGCGTGGCACAATAGACACAGCGGTGGCCACAGTCGCGGAGCGCAACCCGCCGCATGGCGCGCTTCATTGCGGCGTGGGCGACCGATCCTCCAAGTCGCTCACGCGAGACCGATCGGTGGCCTGGCTTTGCCGCACGCGACCCGCGTGCGCGGACGGCCATTCGTTTAGACGGGCGCGCACCGTGCGACGCGCCACCCTTCGTCAGCCGCACATTTCGGCGGGCCATCAGCGCCTTCCCCGCTGACACGGAGATCGAAACGTCAACGCCCCGACGGAGGAGAGAATCCTCACGTCGGGGCGGAGCGCGATGTTTGAGGGGTCGGCGCGATGCGCCGGAGATCGGATGCCTTGGGCTCGCGCCGAAGGAGTGGGGTGGCACCGGCGAACGAGTCGCCGGACACGTGCTGGCGTGGGAGGCACGCAGCGAAGACGCGAGGAACCGCGAGTGGAGCGCATCATCCTCCTGGTGAAGCCGGGTGGAGTGGCGCAGCAAACCGCAGAAAACCGGGCTACAGCTCATCGACATCGGCCTACAACCACACAGATGTACGTTGCGAGGATACGTTGGTGATCACTCGCTCGTCAAGACCCAGGTGGTGCGACGACGCTACTCTTTCATGCCGCTGTTCCGCAGCGGGTCGCGCAGCAGGCTGCCAATGCGGGCGGCCATCGCCTCCATCTGCTCGCGGTTTGGCATGAGCGAGCCCGAAAAGGGGAGCGGAACATCGAACCCGTCCCCTTCACGTCGTGGGATCAAATGGATGTGGTGGTGCATCACATTCTGCCCCGCGGCCGCACCGGAATTCACGATGATATTGAGGTCGGACGCGCCGACGGCACACTGAATCACCGGAATCAGCTTGGTCGCGACGTCAAACAAATGCGCTGCTACACGACGCGGGATATCCTGCACCAGCTCGTAGTGCGCGCGCGGAACGACAAGCACATGGCCGGGGTTGACCGGTTGGATATCGAGGAACGCGATGGCCACGGAGTCTTCATAGACCATCGACACTTCTGCCGCTCCACGGATGAGATCGCAGAAGATGCAGTGGCCGCTGGTCGGAGCCATCGGTGAGGTAGTTGCTGGCATGCCTGCAAGGTGCGGCGCGTACGGGGCGGAGGCAAGAACGTGCCGCCGACCCTGTCGAGGCACTATTTTCCTGAAGCGACCACTGTTTCCCCGAGCTCGACAACCGATGGCTACTTCGACCCGCCCGACTCGCGCCCCCAAGGGCCAGGCCACCGAGCACGGCAGCACACTGCCGCTGTCCGGTGATCAGCTCCGGCACGCGTATCGCACGATGTACATGTCGCGGCGCATCGACGACAAGGAGATCCAGCTCAAGCGACAGAACAAGATTTTCTTCCAGATTTCCGGCGCAGGTCACGAGGCGATCCTGATCGCGGCAGGACTGGTGCTGCGCCCGAGCCACGACTGGTTCTACACCTACTACCGGGATCGCGCGCTCTGTCTGATGCTGGGAATGACGCCCAACGAAATGCTGTACAGTGCGGTGGGTGCGGCCATCGATCCCAATTCGGGCGGACGGCAGATGCCCAGCCATTGGGGTCACCGTTCGCTCAACATTGTGTCGGCCTCGTCGCCCACGGGCACGCAATTCCTGCAGGCGGTCGGCGCCGCCGAAGCCACCATGCGCGCAAAGCTGTTGGGCATCACGGAGGGTTTTGCCGACGATGAAGTGGTACTCGTCACCACAGGCGACGGCACCACCAGCGAAGGCGAGTTCTGGGAGTCACTCAACTCCGCTTGCAATCTCAGCCTGCCGATCGTGTACCTGGTGGAAGACAACGGCTATGCCATTTCGGTGCCGGTCGAGGTGAACACCGCTGGCGGGTCGATCTCCAAGCTCGTCGCGTCGTTCCCGGGGCTCTACATCCAGGAAGTGGACGGCTGCGATCTGCTGGCCTCGTTCGCCACGATGGAACGCGCCGTTGCCTACGCGCGTGCGCGCAAAGGCCCGGCGCTGGTGCACGCGAAGGTGATCCGTCCGTATTCCCATTCGCTGTCGGATGATGAGGTGTTCTACCGTCCTCAGTCGGAACGCGAGGCCGATGCGGCACGCGATCCCCTGACGACGTTTCCCGTGTGGCTGGTGAGTGAGGGGCTGGCCACGGCGGACGAGTTGGTCGCGATCCGAGAGGTCGTGGACGCCGAGTTGTTGGCGGCCACCGACGACGCGCTGTCGCAACCGCAGCCCGATGCCAGCACGGTGACCTTTGCGGTGTACTCGCCGGATGTGGACCCGACCAGCGAACAGTTTGACACGGAGGACGACCCGCAGTTCACCGGCGAGCCGACCACGATGGTGGAACTGCTCAATGCCTGCATGCGCGACGAGATGACGCGCGATGAACGTATGCTGGTGTTCGGCGAAGACGTGGCCGACGTGTCGCGCGAAGAACACCTGGGCAAGGTCAAGGGCAAGGGTGGCGTGTTCAAGGTGACGCACGGCCTCCAGTCGAAGTTTGGCGGCACACGGGTGTACAACTCGCCGCTGGCGGAGGCGAACATTGTGGGCCGCGCCATTGGATTGGCGCACCGTGGGTTCAAGCCCGTTGTCGAGGTGCAGTTTTTCGATTACATCTGGCCGGCGTATATGCAGATTCGCGACGAGTTGGCGACGATGCGCTGGCGCTCCAACAACGCGTTCAACGCCCCGGTGGTTATTCGCACCACCTATGGCGGCTACATTCGGGGCGGCATCTACCATTCGCAGACGGGGGCGTCACTCTTCACACACTGCCCCGGCCTGCGGGTGGTGTGCCCCAGCAATGCCCTCGATGCCAACGGCCTGCTGCGCACCGCCATTCGCTGCGACGATCCGGTGATCTTCCTCGAACACAAGCATTTGTACCGGCAAACCTACAACAAGGGTCGTTATCCGGGTCCCAACTTCATGATTCCGTTTGGCAAGGCGCGGACGGTGCGTGTGGGCACGGACCTCACGGTAGTGACGTACGGCGCCACCGTGCAGCGCGCGCTCGTCGCGGCCAATCAGATCGCCGAGGAGGGCGGTCCGAACGTGGAAGTAATCGATTTGCGCACACTGTCACCGTGGGATCAGGACGCGGTGTATGCGAGTGTGAAGAAGACCGGGCGGGTGATTGTGGCGTACGAAGACAGTCTGTCGTGGGGATATGGTGCCGAAATCGTGGCCCGCATCGCGGATGACTGCTTCGCGTGGCTTGATGCGCCGGTAAAGCGGGTGGCCAGCACCGATACGTTTGTGGGGTACGCGCCGCAACTCGAAGACGCAACGTTGCCGCAGGTGGAGACGTTCCGCACGGCCTACGTGGAGATAGCTGGTTACTGAGTAGGAAGTAGGAAGCCGGAAGTCGGAAGTACTTGGAACTGAGTACTGAGTACTCGAACTGAGTACTGAGTACTGAGTCCGCAGTACCGGGAGCCGGGAGCCGGGAGCCGGGAACCAGGAGCGGGGAACGGTATACGGCGGCGAGGAGTGCGCATTCGGGCCAGTGCATCCATCCGTGGAGACTGCGATGATCGCTGGTGATCTGCGGCGATATGGGCGCTGGATTCTCGCGGCGCTGTTGCTGCCCGGCGCGGCGGGCGCACAGGTTGTGCGCGGCACCGTGGTCGACGCGACCGCGCGGGCGATTTCCGGGGTGGTCGTGGCGCTCGTCGACTCGTCGCAGGCTGTGGTGTCGCGCGCGCTCACTGATGACCGCGGAGAGTATCGCGTGGTCGCCCCGCGTGCCGGCAGCTATCGGCTGCATACCCTGCGTATTGGCTATCAGCCCACACGCTCGCCGGTGCTCGTGCTCAGCAACGGCAGTGTGTCGGTTGAACGGCTCGTCCTCGACGGCGTGCGCGTCACGCTCGAAACCGTGCGCGTAGTGTCGCGCAGCGCGTGTGGCCGACAGGGGTCGTCCGACGCGGGCGCGACGTTTGCGGCGTGGGATCAGGCCATGACAACCATCGCGGCGACCAGTCTGACATCGTCGTCGCGCGGGCTCACGGCAACCGTCATGCAAATTGACCGTACACTGGAGCCTGACGGGCGCAAAATCCGCACCCAGTCGGCGACCGTGCGCACGGACTTCGTCACCCAACCGTGGAAGTCGCTGCCGCCTGACACACTGCGTCGTCGCGGATATACGCACACCGACGCCGACGACTGGACCACGTTCGACGCACCGGGACTCGATGTGCTCGTGTCACCGTATTTCCTTGAAGATCATTGTCTCCGGTTGGTGAAGGCCCGCGATACCACCGAGATCGGGGTGGCGTTCGAGCCGACACTAGAGCGGTTCCGGCGCTCAGAAATTCGCGGCACCCTGTGGCTTGAACGGGCCAGCGCACAGTTGCGCCGCCTGGAGTTCACATTCACCACCGTGCCGGGCGAGCTCAAAGACTATCCGGCCGGTGGCGCTATGATCTTCGAACCACTGACCACCGGCGCGATCGTGATCTCGTCGTGGGAGATCCGCATGCCACGCCTGATCAGGGACTCACCCCGCTCGGTCAAGGTGCGCGTCGCAGACATTGGCGCGACCGGCGGCCAATTGGTGGTGCTGCGCCGCAACGCGGATACGCTGTTCAAGCGCGCGGCGCTTGCCGTGACCGGCGTGGTGCTGGACTCCATGTCGGGCAGTCCGCAGGCACGCGCGTCGGTGGCGCTGGTGGGAACAACCACGCAGGCACTTACGGGCGCCGACGGGCGCTTCGTGCTGAATGATGTGCTGCCCGGCGAGTACGCCCTTGCCGTGAGTACGCCGTCGCTCGATTCGATTCGCGCGTCCAGTCAGTCAACCATCATCGTCGCGGAAGGCATGGCGGCGCTGCGCGTCCGAGTGCCCACCGCGACCCAACTGGCCGCGTCGTTGTGCGGCACCACGCTGACGGGAGCAGTGGGACGCGGCAAGGGCGCCGTGCTGGGTACGTTGCGCGATGCGAGTGACACCACGATGACCGGCGGTGTGCGCGTGGTGGCCGATTGGAGCGAGATCGACACACGCGGCGGGACGCTGCAACGTCAGGGCAAGCGACTGGAAACGAAGACCGACGCGGTGGGGGCATTTCGACTGTGCGGCGTGCCAACAGAAACCGTGCTCACGCTGCGCGCCATGCCGGATCGCGGTCGATCACAGGTCGTGACGGTGCGACTCACACCCGACATGCGATTTACCTCAACCGCACTGTCAATCGATCGGGCACGCGCGGCCGTAGCGACGTTTACTGGCATGGTGGTCGCCGATTCGTCACTGCGACCACTGGCCGACGCCGAAGTGGCCATCCCGGCACTGGCCTTGAGTACCCGCAGCAATGCACGCGGCGAGTTCCGGCTGAACGACGTGCCCGCCGGCACGCACGAGATCTTCGCGCGCCGCGTGGGATACGGTGCCATCACCGCGACCATCACGTTCACCGCGAACGACGAAGAGGAACGCCGCCTCGTGCTGCGACAGCTCACCGTCCTCGATTCCGTTGAGGTGCTGGCCACGCGCACCGATCGCGGGCTCCTGGAGTTCGAAGAGAATCGCAAGCTCGGTCTTGGACACTTCCTGACGCGCGAGGAACTGGACAAGAATCGGAATTTGAAGATGGGCGACCTGTTGTCGATGGTGCCAGGCTCGGGCGTCGTGCGAGGGCGCAGCAGCGGGGCGTGGGTGATGTCGAAACGGTATGTGGTGCCGCTGAGCGGCCTGGCGTCAGGGTCGATCTACGAGCCGGACAGTGCGGAGAGAATGCGGGGCATGGTGGCCGGGTGCTATGCGCAGGTGTGGCTGGACAATCGCCTCGTGAATAGCGGTTTGCCTACCGAACCGTTTGACGTCAACAGCATCGCCGCCGACCAGATTGAAGCGGTCGAGTGGTATGCCAGCGCAGCGCAGACACCGTCACGGTATGCGAAACTGAATTCGAGTTGCGGCGTGCTGGTGATCCACACGCGACGGTTCGATGCGCGCGACTGACGCCTACGCCACCAGCGTCAGTTCCCGTTTCACCGCGTAGGTTGTCCCCAGCGCCACGTACTCCGGAACCAGTTCGCTGATGCGGCGGCGCAACTGCTCGTCCGACTCGCGCTTCTGTGCGGCCGCCACCAGTGCATCAACGCTGTTGAGCAGCCCAACACTGGGTGTTCCGATCAGTGCACACAACACCTTCGCGTGCGCCGTCGGTTTCATGTGCTCATCATCCAGAGACAACTCCTCGAACAACTTCTCCCCCGGCCGGATTCCCGAGAATTTGATCTCGATATCGACGCCCAGACGAAGACCTGACAACCGGATGAGATCACTGGCCAGATCCACAATCCTGACCGGTTCTCCCATTTCCAGTACCAGCACTTCACCCCCCTTCCCCAGCACCGCCGCCTGCAGCACCAATTGCACGGCTTCGGGGATGGTCATGAAGTACCGAGTCATTTCCGGATGCGTGATCATCACCGGACCGCCAGCGCGGATCTGACGCAGGAACATCGGCACCACACTCCCTCGACTGCCCAGCACGTTGCCGAAACGCACACAGACATAGTTGAGTCCCGAACTCTGTGCCGAACGCTGCACAATGAGTTCCGCAATGCGTTTGGTCGCGCCCATGATGCTGCTCGGGTTCACCGCCTTATCACTGGAAATGAGTACGAAGTGCGGCACCGAGTGACGAGCGGCCGTTTCGACCATCACGCGCGTGCCCTTCACATTGTTCGTAATGGCCTCAACCAGATTCTCTTCCATCAATGGCACATGCTTGTGCGCGGCGGCATGGAACACGGCGTGCGGTTTGTATTGCGCGATCACGGAATCGATACGCGCTTCGTCGCGTACGTCGGCGATGACCGTCGCCAGTGGTACCCCGGGAAAGCGCGAGACCAGTTCGTGGTGAATATCGTAGATGGAATTCTCCCCGTGGCCGAGAAGGACCAGTCGTGCCGGCGTTTGTCGTGCGATCTGTCGACACAGTTCACCGCCAATGGAGCCGCCGGCACCGGTAATCAGCACCGTGTGCCCTTCGGTGATTCGCCGTACAGCGCCGAGGTCCGTCTGCACGGGCTCGCGCCGCAGCAGATCCTCAATCTCGACCGGACGCAACTGATTGACGCCGACGCGGCCGGACAACACCTCGGCCAGGCCGGGGACCGTCCGTGCTTCCACTCCGGCGTCGGCGCACACGCGCACGATTTCGCGAACCATTGGGCCTCTCGCGTCTTCCATCGCCAGAATCACATGACGCACATCGTCGCGTTGCAGTCGCTCGGCGAGCGACGAGATCGGTCCGAACACCGGCAGGCCGGCCACGCGATGGTCACGCAGATCGGCCGCATCATCAAGGAATCCAACAGGCTGGAAACCGAGATGCGGCTGTTCAATCATTTCGCGCGCTGTCGATCGACCCGTGTTGCCCGCGCCCAGAATCAGCACGCGCTTTCCCTTGCGACGCGGGCGGGAGCGCGCCGAGTGCCAGCGGAAGAGTCGGGCGCACACGCGCGGCAACGCCAAGCCGGCCAGGCTGTACATGGTTTGCGACGAAATTACCGACAGCGGCAATCGCGTATTGGCCAGCCCGGTCAATGGCAGCAGAAACACGCCAACCACAACGTTGGCGGCAGCGGCCACGCTCAGCGTAACCAGCAGCGCCTCCATCTCTTCGACGGATGCCGACACCCAGACTCGGCGATACAGCCCGAAGCTCGCGCTCACGCCCAGCCACAGGGCAACCGATATGAGCGCGTGATTCGTCGCGGTCTCGCGCCACGTGGTCAGCCAAACCAGACCCTCGAAGCGCACGGTCCAGGCCAGCCCCCATGCACAGAGCAGTAACGTGGTATCGAGAATGACCAGCTGCCAATTCGTGAGCCATTCGAGGCGACGAACAGAGGGCGAGTTTTCAGGTTTCAGCATGCGTGGGGCTGTCGGACGTTGTTCGGGACGAGTACGCGTTGCACTACTTCGTTCGACTTAGGACAACGGCAATGGTCACGATGCTGCCCAACACCTGGGCGGTTGTTCCCAGCAGTTGCGCCCAGTCCTTCTTGGCGTTGACGTCCTTCGCGGGCACGAAGACGCGGCTCCCCGGTGTGGGGTCGGGAGACGCCGAAAAGAACCAGAGCCTTGAGTGTCGGCTTTCAACTTTTCCGTTGGATTGCTGCACCCACACCCGATCGAGGTCGCCCTCGGTGGTGGCTCCGCCGGCGGCGCGAATGTAGTGGCCCAGCGATTGTCCCGGCTCGTACGGAACGGCCAACGGCGAGTTGACCGACCCGGCAATGGTAACCAAGGCATTGAAACGCGGGACATGAACGGAATCGCCGGCCAACAGCAGCAAGTTGTCACGGTCCCGGGGATTCTTGAGCACACCCGGGAGATCAATACCCACGCGTCCCAGTCCGCCATCAGCGCGCGCAAACGTAATACCACCGGCATACGCGGAGTTGGTCAAGCCTCCGGCACGCGCGATCAGATCCGCCAGTCGCTCGGTCTTCGAGCGCAGCGAGTAGACGCCCGGGTAGTTCACTTCGCCGCTCAGCACCACAGTCTGCTGCAATTGCCAGTCGGGCTGCCGGAAGATCAACACATTGTCGTAGGGTTCGAGTGCGACTTCGGTCGCATTCGGTGCCATGGACGAATTGTTGACCAGAAAAGACGAGTCCAGCGGCGCACGCAATGTCGTGGCGATAATGCCTTCTTCACGCGTGCGAGGCAGTCGCGCGATCTCCGCATCGCGGAGTGCGGCACTGGGATGCAAGCCGCCGGCGAGCAGCACCAGATCACGCAAGGTCATACCCTCGTGATACTCGTACTGTCCCGTACGCAGCACGGCACCGCTCACCGCCACAAAGCGGGGAGCCCGGAACTCCGTGAGCGAGAACACCGTTACTTCGTCGTCTTCGCGCAGTATCACGGGATCAACCGTGGCTCCGGACAGATCACGCAACGTGGCGCGAACCTGCTCGCGCGTGGAATCGGCGCGCAGTCGCGAGATAATCACGCGGCCGAGATAGGTATCGGGCTTGAGCCCGCCGGCGCGCTGCAACGCTTCCGTGAGCGATTCGTTCGCGGTGATCCCCTGCGAACCCGGCTGCCAGACATTGCCCTTGACCGTGATGCGACGTCGCACGCGGGTGGCCACGCGCGGCACGTCCACGATGTCACCGCCCTCCAGACGGACGGCCGTCCAGTTGTGCGCGTCGCGCGGGTCGGAAACCGCCACGTCCAGGACAATGCGGTCGCTGCCTTCCGCCGTTCGCTGGGCGGGTGGCACAATGCGTTCAATACGCACCGTGCGCCGCGAGGCATCATCGGTGAATCCCCCGGCCGACGAGACCAGATCATCCAGCGTTTCGCCATCGCGCAACTCGTAGGTGGCAGGACGCAGCACACCGCCGTGAATGCGCACCCGCGCGCCGTGGGGTGGCACAAACAACACATCGCCATTCTCGAGCCGGACATCGCCGGTCGCGTCACCGCGAAGCAGGTAGTTGTAGATATCAAACTTCTGCGCCGCGGTCCCGCGACGGCGAATCTCGATGACGCGCAACGATCCGCGATCCGACGGACCGCCTGCCGAGTAGAGGGCGGTCAGCGCGGTGCCTGCACTGGAGATGCGATAGCTGCCGGGCTGCTTCACGTCACCCACGACAAACACCTGGTTCGAACGCAGTCGTGCCACGCTGAGCGAGAACCGCGTGGTGTTGCCAAGTCCCGAGTACACGCGGGCCAATCGTTTGCGCAGCACGCTGTCCAGGTCACCCAACGTGAGTGACGCCACGGGGATTTGCCCCACCACCGGAACGACGACGAACCCTTCGCGCGTAACATCGAGGGTGTAGGCCTCCTCGACGTCGCCCGTGAGAATCAGCACGAGCTGATCACCGGGTCCAAGGCGATACGAGGCGTCGACCGGTCCGCCGGCATTGCCATCGAACAGCGTGGTCGACTGCGCAAACAAGTCGAGTCCAAACACGGTACTGCCGTCGCGATCGTAGTCCGAGTCACCGGTACGACGGCGCCCGTCACTCCGGATGTCAGCGCTGTCTCGCCCCGCCGTCGAGCGCGCGGCGCTTGCGCCGTTGGCAATCGCGATGCGGCGCAACACGGTGGCATCACTGGAGTCCACCACACCCAGCGAACGCAAAGCGCCAATCAGCGAATCGGCACCGACGCGCGATGCATCGCCCGTGGTCGAGACACCCATCACCTGATCGAGTAACCGTTCGGGATAGCCGGCGGCGACCAAGCGGGCGCGCACCTGTGTCGGCGACAGTCCGCTGGATTGCAGCCGCTGCCGCAACTGCGCCGCCAATTCCGGGCGCGCACGCAGCAACGCCTCCGCCTGCAGCGGAGACGGCAGGGTTGCGGGGAGTGACTGGCCCATGGCCGGAATGGCCGTCAGAGTCGCCAGGATCGTGACGGCTGCGGGAATCAATCGGAATGTGAGGAACACGGATCAGGACAAACGGAAAAAGTCGCGGTCTGGAGATACCTCCAAGACGCGCGACTTCCCGTGGTGTAACGCTGACGGGGGAAATTGTGACGGATTGACACCGAACGGTGATGCTGGCGGCGTATGCCCCACCCGGCCAGCGGTGGCTGCGACTATCGCACTTGCATTTCCACCATCGATGATGAACGATTCAGGCGGAGCACGGTGCGTTTTTTTGCGATCGCGGGTGCCGCGGTAAATCGCATCTGACTGCCCCGTGTCCACGCCACCACTGCAAGTTCCAGTGGCCGTTTCGCGATCTGTCGTGTGTCTGAGCGGCGCGGTGCTCGAGTCGGCGGAGTGGCCATCTCACGATTCGCAAAGACGCGCGTTCTCCAGTGCGGTCCAGGCAGCACCAATCCGTTGGTCTCCATACCGTCGTCATTCCTCAGCGTTGAGACCACGGTGTTCGCGGCGCGGTCGATCAACACCACGCCGGGCGGAGCGGCTCCGAACGGGAGTTGGAAGCTCACGGCATCGCCCGGTGTTGCAGCCGCGAGAATATCAACGCGCCACAACGGAGCGCGACTTGGGCGGACCGGTCTGCCTGGGATGGATCGGAGAATTTCCGGACGAACGCGCACCCCATTTTTTGCGGTGCGTGTGCCGGGCCAGAGCGGTACCGACACCGACACACGCGACGCGTACACGACCGCAACACCCTCAGTCGCAACGCTGACCCGCCCCGCCTCGATCGCGGCGCGCTCCACGTCATTCATCAAACCCACTGAGTACAGCGCGCGCACCACCCGCCAGCGCGGCCAGCGCAGACGCGCCGAATCAAGCTCGCCCGGTTCAACCAACACCAGCGAGGAACCCGGCTGATTCCCGCCGAAGGACGAACCCGACACCGACGTCACGCCATCAGGTCCAGTCTCGGTTGTCTCGAGTCCACGCTGGCTGGTGTTGAGGTCAACCCTTCGCGTGTTGCCGTCGGGAAATGTGAGCGTCGCGACGCCACTGGCAGCCATCACCAGATCGGCGTTCGTATGCACTGCCCCATCGGCCGCCACCGAGAGTATCGCCGACGAATCGTCGTCGAAATCAATTCCGTACACGAGCAAGAACTGTCTTGGGGGGGCGACGTTGAGCGCCTGTGTTTGCGTGGGGGCATTGTTGGCAATCGCTGAGAGCAGCGTCTGAGCTGCGCCCGCGAGTGCCACAAGGATTACACCGGCCCACGCCATGCGCGTGGAAACGCGACGAAGGTACCATGTGCTGAACAGCGCGATGCCGCTTCCCAGTACGACCCATCGCCAGCCAGACCAGAGCAGCATGGGATGGAGCGTCGGTGCGGAACCCGGGAGGTCGCGCGGCAGCAGAATGAGTGCCGCAATCGCGACGAGCGGTACTCCGATGAGCGTCAGCAGAAAGGTGCGGATGTTTGACGTCGGTGCTGCGAGCAACGCTGCGCCAACCAAGAACAGCAGAATGCCGCTGCTCTGCCAGAACAGTTGACCGATCAGCATGGCATCCGCTCGAAACATCCACGCGCAGATCAGCTGACCGCTTAGCCCAACGGTGAACAGAATAGCCATGAGCAGCAACTTGGCGGCCAACATGGACGCCGGCGTGAATGGTTGCGCGCGCCACGCCACATTGTCGTGCAGGGGGGCATCATCCTGGATCGCCAACACGACAACCAGGATTGCCAGCCAGGACAGCACCATTGGCGTACTTCCGAAGATCTCTGCCCATCCCGCGACGCGTGCAACGGCCAGCGCACACAAGAGGACATAAGTAGCCACGAACCAACGCAGGCGGGTCAGATCCTTGCGTAGCACGTGAACCACCTGCTGGAGCGGGCTCATGGCGTCCGGGACGCCGCGTCGCGTGCGGGTAGCGACCCGGCCATCGCGATGAATACCTCGCGTAGCGGTGCCTCATGCAGTTCCACGCGTGCCCCCGGCGGCAGCGTTGCCGCCAGCGCCTCCATGCGGGTCGCATCGGCGGTGGACGTGATGTAGAAGCTCACACGTTGTCCATCCCGCTCTACACGCAACGCGCCTGGCGGCACGGCATCATCCGGCAACCACGCTGAAACAATCTCGACCCGTCGAAAGCGCGTGCGCAGCGAATCCATCGACTCGGACATCGTCATCTGTCCATTGCGCAGCAAGCCAACCCAATCTGCGAGCGTCTCCACCTCAGCGAGGTCATGCGACGAGAGCAGCACCGTCCATCCGTCACTCGCAGCCCCATCGAGCAGACCGCATACAATGTCCTCCTTCACCAGCGCGTCCAAACCGGTAAACGGTTCGTCCATGAGCAGCAACTGCGGTCGTGGTGCCAATGCACACAGGAGAGAGGCTTTCATGGCGGTGCCGCGTGAGAGTGCGCCGAGCTTCGTTTTGGGATCGAGCTCAAATCGCTCGCGCAACAACGTTGCCAGCGCCGCGTCCCACGTGGAATAGAGCGGCGCCAGATACGCTTCGAACTGCTCGAGACGCATCCATGCGGGCAGTTTTTGTCCTTCGGCCACATAGCCGATACGCTGTCGGTCTCGTGCGGTGAGCGCGCGAACGTCGGTGCCGAGCACCGCGGCGTGTCCGACTGAGAAGCGACGCATGCCCGTAAGGATTTGCATCAGGGTGGTCTTGCCCGATCCGTTCGGCCCCAACAGTGCGTACACGGATCCCTCCGGAACGCGGAGCTCAAGGGCATCGAGGGCCACGGTACGGGCGTATCGATAGGTGAGCGCGTCAACCGTTATCGCCTCCATCACCGCGCTCCGGTCACGCTGTCGGCACGGCGTCGCCCGCGAGCCATCCGTGGGCGGCCAGCTGATCCATCAGCGCGAGTACGCGCGCGCGTTCGACATGGACACCCAGCACCAGCACGTCGCCGTGGAGTGCCCAGTGCAGCGCATCGCACACGCCGGCGTACTCACTTGGCGCCAACGCCACGATGTTTGCCGATGCACCGGCCGCGACCAGACCGGCGGTCAGTACTCCCGGCACCTCACCGGGCGCCCGCCCCCGCAACATGCCCGGCATCTCCTTGATGATCACGCGATCGAAGCGCTGCGTGTGCCACGCCGTGGCGGCGAGCGCGCGCAGTTGCTCGTCGTCGCGATTGCCCGCCTGACCCAACAACAGGAGGCGCCGTGTGGCCGGGATGGTGGCTGCGGTTCGACACAACGACGCCATCCCTTCGGGATTGTGCGCGTAATCCATCACGACGGTGACACCCCCCACCGTGCGGATCATCAGCCGACCGGGATTGTCGGCGGGCGACGCGCCAAAGGTGGACAACGCGTCGCGGATCGCATCCACCGGAACACCGACCACACTGGCCAGCAGCGCGGCGGCAGCCGCGTTGGCCACGTTGTGTTGGGCGTTGCCATCGAGGGTGATCGGCATCTGCCGCACGGCGCCGAGATCGTGCCATTCGCGCGCGCGGCGCAACAACAACCGCTCGTGGCGCACCATCACCGCGGGCGTGGGCTCATCGTGCGTCCATCCGTGATCACGCACGCTGAACCACGCCACCGGCACGTCCAGTGTCGCGGCCAGTTGCACCAGTGAGTCGTCATCGGCGTTCAGGACCAGTGCGGCGCCCGGCCGAAGCGCCCGCGCAACAATCGCCTTGACGTGGGCGAGATCTTCCAGCGTTTCAACGCCATGCTCACCGAAGTGATCGGCCGAAATATTCGTGATCACCGCGCCGTGCACCTGGTTCAGGGCGAGCCCGCGTCGCAACATCCCGCCGCGCGCTGTTTCAAGCACGGCCGCTTCCACCTGACGGTCGCACAGAACGCGACGCGCGCCCGCGGGGCCCGTGTAGTCACCCGACGCCAATTGTTCGGCTCCTCGCCACACGCCATCACTGCAGCAAAATCCGGTCACGCACCCGCTCGCCCGCCACATGGCCGCCACCAGGCGCGTGGTTGTGGTCTTGCCATTTGAACCGGTCACCAGCGTCACGGGAACGTCGTGCGCGGCGTCCCACGTGTCGTCGAACTCCGTCGCGTCATCGACCGCGACATCGGTGTGCGCAACCACTCGAACGCCAACACCGCTGCCCACGGAACATCCGTCATCATCGAGCGAAAATGACAGCCCGTGTTGTCGCGCGTACTCGGAGATGGCCACCAGATGCGGCAGCGCTTGTCGTTCGCGCGTGTACGTTTCGCGAAGCAGCGGAGTGGCGTCGACGACGGGTTGCTGCGTCGCATGCGCTTCCGCGGCGGCCCAGGCGTACTCACTCAGATCGGTTGCGGTCAGGAGACCGTCAAGGGGAGCCGACAGGAACAAGCGGGCACTCCGACGCGACGATCGCGTCGCGCAGTGCGTGTCAGTCCACCCCAACGCGGTCGCGAGCGTGCGCGCTTCGGCCGGCCACGCTGCCACGGCCCGACGACCGTCCGCGTCATTACACTCGACGTCCAGCACGGCGCCGGCCCGCGTGTCAAAAAGGTTCGGTCCGAACAGCCGGCGTGAGTCACGAATCGTCGGAGTGAGATACTCCGGGGCTTCAGTCACTGGCCTCGGGGGCCAGAATAACTCCGCGCTCGTCGCGCATCAGAACCACGTGTTCGGTGTCCACATTCCATTTGGCGGGCGGCGCGGCAGGCACACTCGCGGGTTTGGCCGGCACGAGGTCATCGGCTGGAGACTCCTCGTGCACCGCCTGACGCGGAACCGC
>JANMRE010000238.1:0-4573 GCA_031370885.1 Gemmatimonadaceae bacterium | reverse complement strand
CGAACGGAGTCGCGCAGAAACCCTTCCAGACGCTGGACCCCCGCAAGACTTCGCGACTCAAGACTGCCCGCTGACAATACCAGCTGTCGCAGGCGCGTTGAAGGCCGCGTGGATTGCTGGTGCACACACGCTATGACGGCCGACGCCACAGAGTCGGATACCGATGGACTGATCGCAATCGTGGCCGAGAACTGCGCGGGAGCCCGGCACAGCGCCAACAATGCAAAGCGCCCTCCCAGCGAGTGCCCGATCAACGTGCGATAAGGCAATGTGCGATACTCGCGATCGACGTACGGCAGCAATTCATCGGTAAGAAACCGCAGAAAAGCTGTATCGTTCCGCGACAGGTCGGCGCTGCGGTCACCTTGTTCAACCCCAACGACAATCTGCTGCGGCATCGCATAGTCATGCACATCACCGATCAGGTTGTACCCAACGGTCGCAACGGTGAGATCGAAGAACGGTCGCGCCTGTCCATCCAGCAACAGCACCACCGGATATCGCTGTCGGGCCAATCGATAGTTGGGCGGCACGCTGATGTGCACCACGCGTGTCTCGCCAAGCACCTTCGATACCAAGCGGACCGTGCGGGATTGCGCGCCCACGTCCAGGGCAACGCAGAGCAACACCATAACGAGACAAACGGTGCGCACTCGCATCGTCAGGCCACCTGCAAATAGGCGCACATGGCCACTGAAAGCTGATCCACCAGTTCGTTGTCAGAAAACTGCGTTTCGTCCTCCCGATGGTCGTTGAACAGCACCATTGACTGGATACTCGACTCCATCATCACGACAGCCATTCGAATCGCACCCACGCGATCGGCATGGAGCCATTCGTCGCGCCTGGCGTTGAGCAACTCGGTCCAATTACGTCCTCGGATTTCAAGTTGACCCCGCGGTGGAAGACCGTCAAGCGAGAAGGCCCGACTGGAAGCCAACGGCGCGGCACCGTAATGGGCGCCAAACATCTCAGGAGGCGCGCCGACGTGCCGCGTGGGTGGTGACAAAAGGCACACACTGCGCTAGAATGCGTCCATGAAGCCGTTTCGCTGGAGCCCGGAGAAGAACGCGCAGCTGAAGATCGAGCGCGGCATCAGTTTTGAGCAAATGGTGGTGGCGATGGATGATGGTGGTCTGCTCGACATCCTCGAACACCCGAATCTCGCGAAGTATCCGCAACAAAGGGTGCTCGTGGTAGCCAGCGACGGGTACGCCTACTTGATGCCGTTCGTAGAAGCGAACGATCATGTATTTCTCAAGACCATCATCCCAAGCCGAAAGGCAACACGCAACTATTTGATCGGGAAGGATCAAGATGCCCAAGACTGAGCGATACGAGGACGAGATCCTTGCAGCCTATGACAAGGGCGCGTTGACGTCCGTTGCCACCAAGGCCGAACTCTCCAAGTTCAGAAGCGTTGCCCGAGCGACGGCTATCAAGGATCGACGGGTGAATATCCGGTTGTCGTCAGGCGATTTACACGACATTCAGGTGCGCGCCTTGGAAGAGGGTCTTCCCTACCAAACGCTGATCGCCAGCGTCTTACACAAGTACGTCGCGGGGCGACTGGCGGAACGCGATGTCGCGCCGCTGCCACGCGTGGTGCGCAAAAAAGCAAAGGCTCGTCGTGCCAAGAGTACTGCGGTATAGCGCTTCCAGGCGTCCTGGCGACGTGTGTCAGTGACGTACGTCGCAACGCGTCTCGCGACCGCGCTGTCCGGTTGCGCCGCCGACGACTCATCGTGTACGAGATGAGTCGTGTCTCATCTCAATTGCGGTAATGGTGGTGGTTGTTGTGTCTGCCTCGGACGGATTGCGCCGCGATAGTCAGGCTACCTGCAGGTAGGCGCACATGGCCACTGAAAGCTGATCCACCAGTTCGTTGTCAGAAAACTGCGTTTCGTCTTCCCGATGGTCGTTGAACAGCACCACCGACTGGACACTCGACTCCATCATCACCACAGCCATTCGAATCGCACCCACGCGATCGGCATGGTGCCATTCGTCGCGCCTGGCGTTGAGCAATTCGGTGAGTCGCTGCAACGCGGGCAACTGCA
This sequence comes from Gemmatimonadaceae bacterium, assembly GCA_031370885.1. Lineage (GTDB taxonomy): Bacteria > Gemmatimonadota > Gemmatimonadetes > Gemmatimonadales > Gemmatimonadaceae > Gemmatimonas. The sequence goes on along the minus strand of JANMRE010000238.1, from coordinate 2,513 downwards.
ACTGCGCAGCAAATGGCTTGAACTCCGGAGTGGGACGACCCCGCACATACAGCAGCAGCGCCTTGAGCAGCTTGCGATTCTTTCGATAGTGCAGCACGCGCGACTGTACCCAGCCCCGAATCACCTCGGCTGCCGGTCGCGATTCCCACATCCTATCAGAGAACGCGCGGTCGAACGTGACACGCCCGCGTTTGAAGAAGCGTTCGTACCAAAAGAGCAGCAGCGCGTCCTTGTCGGGGAACCGTCCATAAAACGTTCCGACGGCCACGCCGGCACGCTCGCAGATCTCGGAAACCGTTGCCTGGGCGATCCCCACTTCGGCAAACACATGCTCCGCGGCAGCGATGAGCGCCTCTTGCGTTTCGCGGCTTCGGGCCTGCTGCGGCGGTGTCGGGGTAAGCAGCCGAGGCTTGGGCATACGGTCCGGGAGAAAGGATCCGAATACGTGTTCGGATTTCAAGTTGACCCCGCAACGGCAGACCGTCAAGCGAGAGGGTTCGACTGGAAGCCGACGACGCGGCACCGTAGTTTCGAGTTGTCCCCCCGGCAGTTCGCTGCACGCTATCCCCGATACCCGAGGTGTCTGTGTTTACCAGTCGACGTGTTCGTACGCTGGCGCTGGCGTTGCCGCTTGTTGGCGCACCTTTCCGAATCGTGTTGGCCCAGCCAGCGGCCACCAAACGTCCCATGACATGGATGGACCAGCAGCGCATGCGTTCCGCTGGGGCCCCCGCCATCTCGCCCGACGGCAAGTGGGTGCTGTACACCGTCACTACGCCCGACTGGAAAGATGCGCGCACGCAGTCTGACGTGTATCTCGTATCGGCGGAGCGCGGCCTTCCCAGCACGCGCCAACTCACGTATACGCGCGACAAGAACGAAACGTCGCCGCGCTGGCTGCCCGGCGGGCAGTCCTTCGTGTTCGCGTCCAATCGCGACGCGACCGCGGCGCAGGCTGCCCAGCAACAGCTTTTCGTGATGCGACCGGATGGCGGAGAAGCCCGCCGGATCACCGATGCGAAGGAGGGCGTCTCCACGTTCGCCGTCGGTGCCGACGGGACGTGGCTGGTCTATCGCACCGGCAAGAGTGACGAGGAGCAGCTGTATGCGATTGCCATCGCCGACATTGCGGCGGGGACGCCGGTCGATTCGCTCAAGCCGGTTCAACTCACTACGCACCCAACCGGTGTGGGCCAGTGGCGATTCGCACCCGATGCCCGACGCCTGTACTTCATCACGGCCGACACCGTGGACAAAGACGAAAAGGCACGCGTCGAAAAGAAGTTCACCGTGAACGTGCGCAATGCCGAAGCCCCCGTCTCCTCACTCTGGGCCGTCGACATTGGTGGAACACGGGACACATCCAGATCAGCCACACGCTTAACGCGTGACACCACGTACGCGGTGACGGGTTTTACCGTGTCGGCCGACGGGCGCTATCTCGGTTTCACCGGCGTCGCCAACAACCGCTACAAGCGCAACATCACTGAGCAGGGTATCTACGGCGATCTGTATTTGCTGGACACGCAGTCCGGGGCTATTGAACGACTCACGAACAACGCGGAGTCGGGCGAAAGCGCGTTGTCGTTCTCGCCCGATTCCCAATCGATGGCCTTCTCCGCCTCGGCCGACCTGACGGCGTACAACATGAAAAACAGTCGTGTGTATCTGCGCGGCGTGGCCGACAAGAGCGGTGCGTGGCGGAAGTTGGGCGATCTCGACGGCGACGTGAGTGTTGGCTGGTGGGCGCGGGACAGCAAAACGATCTACTTCAACGAGGGAAAGCGCGCCACCAATCAACTGTTCGCACTGGATGTCGCGAGCGGCACGGTGCGTCAGCTCACCGACGTGAACGCGTCGCTGTCCGTGAACGAAGACGAGGACACACGTCGCCTGCTGGTGAACTATTCCGATCCAACAACCCCACCCACCCTGTTCACGGTGAACGCGCTGGACGACATCACGTCGCGTGCCAAATGGATCACGCTTACCGATCCGAACCCGTGGATTCGCGAACAGTTGGCGTTGGGTGAGGAAACCGAGGTCACCTGGAAATCGAAAGACGGTACGATGGTTGGCGGCGTGCTGGTCAAGCCGGTGGGGTATGTACCGGGAAAGAAGTATCCGTTACTCGTCGCGATTCACGGCGGGCCGGCTGGCGCCGATCTGCTGAGCTTCAATGGTGGGTACGGCTCCCAATCGTATGCGGGGCAGGGGTGGGTTGTCCTGCAACCCAACTATCGCGGGTCCACCAACTACGGCGAAGCACACAAAAACGGCATCGTGGGCAACTATTTCCCTCCCGGATTCGAGGACATCATGACCGGCGTCGATGCCCTCATCGCGCAGGGAATGGTGGACTCCACGAAAATGGGGGTGTTGGGATGGAGCGCGGGTGGCCACTGGTCCAATTGGATCCTCACGCATACGAATCGTTTCAAGGCGATTTCGTCGGGTGCCGGCACGTCGAACTGGATTTCGATGTACGCACAGTCGGATGTCCAGCGCAATCG
>JANMRE010000230.1:0-8531 GCA_031370885.1 Gemmatimonadaceae bacterium | reverse complement strand
AATCGTGATCAGGCCAACGGCGACCAGCATCAGGACAGGGATCCCAGGATCGCCATCGATAGCAGCGGTCCCAGAGCAAAAAGACGCAAGAGCATGGTGAGCACGGGCAGACTCCTCCAGAGACAGGGTGTTGGTAACCCTAACGGCCTGTCAGTTCGGCCGGTTTCGATTGTCGGCCGCCAGTCCCAATTCGGTGGCCGAAGGCCAGGGGAGCGTGCGAAAAAGGACGTGTGGTTTCCCATCGTGTAGGAGGTCACGTTCGAAACGCATACCAATCCTGGTCAGCACGCGCTGCGATCGGAGATTCTGCGGCACGGTGAGCGCGACGACCGATGCCACCCCCAGGGTCTCCTGCGCGTGAGCCAGACAGGCGCGCGACACCTCCGCCGCCAGACCGAGTCCCCACCAGGCAGGATACAAACTATAGCCCACCTCCACTTCGTCGGCTCCGTCGAGGTCGAGATGCCGCAAGAGAACGCGGCCGACCACCTGGTGGGTTTCGTCCCTCAGCAGCCACAGGCCGAAGCCATACCGGTCCCAATGCGCGAGGTTGCGGTCCATGTACGCCGCCGTTTGCGCTTCGGTGCGCACGCCTCCCAACCATTCCATCTGCTCCGCATCCTGATGCATGGCATGGATCGCCTCAAGGTGCTCAGGGCGAAGTCGTTCGGCAGCGAGCCGGGCAGTGACGAAGGAATCAAGCATGACAGAGTGGGAAGAAGTCGGTAGTGAGTAGTACGTTTACTGCAGTACCAAGTACTTCTTACTGCACTCAGTACCGAGTACTGTCGCTGCACTCGGCAATGAATACTTCGGACTTCGTTCAGTAAAGAGTACTGAGTACTGCAGTAGACGTACTGCTCACTTCCGACTTCCTACTTCCTACTCTCCAAATGCACTCCCGCCCGCTCGTGCGCGCCGTGTACGCCGTTGTGTCGTTTGCCTCGATGGTATCGTCTCCGATCGGCGCGCAGGCCAAACCGACCGTCGCGTCGAAGGACCTTGGCCAATGGGAATCTCTCGGCGCGACGCGCCTTTCTCCGAATGGCGCGTGGATGTCGTACGGCATCGTGCGTGGCAATGAAGAAAACGAGCTGCGTCTGCGGGGCGGGGCACGTGACTCGACCATCGTGATCCCGTACGGATTGAGCCCGGGCTTTTCGGCCGACTCCAAATGGTTCGCGTATCTGGTTGGGGTTTCGCCCAAGGAACGCGACCGCCTCACGAAAGACAAGAAGCCCCTGCGCAATGCCTTCGCGATTCGTAACCTCGCGACAGGCGAGACGATCACGATTCCGGATATCAGCACCTTCGCCTTCAATCCCTCCGGCGGATTCCTTTCCGTGACCACGTACGCGGCCGAGGGCAAGAAGACGAATGACGTTTTGGTGTTGGACCTGACGAAAGGCACACGGCTGTCGTTCAGCAACGTGACGGAGCAGTCATGGAGCGACGTGAAGCCGTTGCTCGCATTCACCGTGATGGTGGATGGTGGGGCAGGCAACGGCGTGCAACTATTTGACGGTGCTGCGGGCTCGGTACGCGTACTCGAATCGTCAAGCAATGTGTATCGCGCGCTGTCGTGGCGGCCCAGGTCGGACGACCTGGCCGCGCTGCGATCGAATGTGCAGAAAGAGTTTGCCGACACCGCGCACGTGATCGTTGTGTGGTCGGCAGCGGGCGCGTCCGATATCGCGCCACGTACCCTCGATGCGGCGTCTGCGACGGCATTCCCGAAAGGCATGCGCATTGCCGACTCGCGTCGACCCAGTTGGTCGCGCGATGGTCGCACCCTGTACTTCGGTGTGCGTCAACGCGAACCCGTTGCCGACGCACCCAGGAAGAGCGAAGAGAAAGTCTCTGACGTGGAGATCTGGCATACCAACGACGTGCATGTGATGCCTGATCAGCGCAGTTCGGAGCAGCGCGACCTGCGTGCCGCAGTGCTGACCGCGTGGCGAATACCGGACGGCAAGGTGACGCAACTGGGCAGCGATCAGCTCGAAACGGCCACGGTGCTCGATGGCGACGTGATGGCCACGGAAGTTGATCGTAAACCGTACGCGTTTGGACAGAAGTTTGGACGTCGCGACCAGGATCTCTGGACCATCGACATCGCCAGCGGCACGCGAAAGAAGCTGCTGACGAAGATTCGCGCGCTGTTTCCGGCCGATCCCAGCGGCAAGCGCGTCCCGTGGTTTGATGGCCGAGACTATTGGGTGGTGGATGTCGTCAGCGGCGCGCGCACGAATCTGACGGCAACACTCCGCGCGTCGAAGGGTGTCGATTTCGTCGATCGCCGCGACGATCACCCCAGCGATGTACTACCGTCCATCGGATCGCCGTCGTGGACGAAAACCGGCACCATGATGCTGGTGAACAGCGAGTACGACGTCTGGGCGCTGGCGCTTGACGGATCAGGTGGACGTCGACTCACCGATGGCGCGCGCGAACAGGTGGAGCACCGCGTGGTGTCTTTTGCAGGATTTGGCGGAACCGCGGCCGATCGCGCGACAGACGTGAGCAAGCCGGTGTACGTGTCCCTGTATGGAACGCGCAGCAAGAAGAGCGGGTACGCGCGTCTCATGCCGAATGGCGATGTGCAGCGGCTGGTGCTCGCGGATGCCTCGATTGCCGGTCTTGCCAAAGCGGACAGCGCCGACCAGTACGCCTTCGTGCGGCAGTCGTTTCAGGAGTCGCCCAATGCGTATGTCGCCGGCGCTGAACTGACCAATCCGCAACGCTGGACGGAAACCAATGCGTTCCAGAAAGAGTACGCGTGGGGAAAAGCCGAGTTGATGAATTTCACCAGCACCATTGGGACGCCGTTGCAGGCCATTCTGTACTATCCGGCCAACTACGATGCAACCAGGAAGTACCCGATGATCGTGTACACGTACGAATTGCTCTCCCAGGGGCTGCACCGGTACGTCGTGCCGCGCGAGAACGACTACTACAACGCCAACGTGTTCACGCAGAACGGCTACTTCGTGCTGATGCCCGACATTGTGTTCCGTCCGCGTGAACCCGGCATTGCCGTGCTGCACTCGGTGGAAGCGGCGGTGAAATCGGTTGTCGCGCGCGGACTGGTTGACCCCGCCAACATTGGTCACTGCGGGCACTCACAGGGCGGCTATGAGGCCTACTATCTGGCCACACACAGCACGCTGTTCAAGACGGCAGTGGCGGGCGCGGGTATCAGTGACATGTGGAGCTTTGCGGGACAGATGCACTGGAGCAGCGTCCCCGAGTTCGATCACTGGGAGACGGGTCAGTTTCGTATGCAGGTGGCGCCGTGGGAGGATCCACAGGCGATGATTCGCAATTCGCCGCTCAACCGCGTGCACCTGATGCCGGCCAAAAGCATGCTCATTGAGATTGGCGGGGAGGATCCCACGGTCGATATGCGACAGGGTGTGGAGTTTTACAACTACGCGCGGCGTGCGGGCAAAGACGCCGTGATGCTGCTCTACCCAGGCGAAGGGCACGGACTGGGCAAGCGCGAGAATGCCATCGACTACGAGCGGCGCATTTTGCAGTGGTTTGCGTACTATCTCAAAGGCGAGGCGCCGGCCAGGTGGATCACCGAGGGCCAGACATGGCTGCAGCGCAAAGCGGTGTTGGACGCGAACAAGTAGTGTCGAGGTTCGGGACGGTCGTTCATTTCTCGAACGCCGGCTCCGGAAACATGGCGTACGGCGCACACAGCGGGTCGCCAATCACCATGTCCTTCCACAGCACCATGCGCGACGCAGCATAGAACGACTCGGCCAGCGTGGCACCACGCAGGTACCGATCGAACAGGATAACCGGATTGACGAGGGCCAACGTGAACGGTTCACTCACGTACCCCTTCACGCCGGTGACGCCTTGGGCAATCAGGTCCACGATGCGACTCTGACCACCCACGGCAGGCCCAAAGGTTCGCGCGCTCGTTGATACGAAGGTCTCGGCCAATGCTCCCGGAAGAAACCGAACCGTATGGTATGCCGCGCTGTCGAAGCGTTCGTCGTTGCTGCCCCAACTCACGTAGCCCATGACGGGGCCCGACGGTGCAACAAACGCCGCGGTGCTATCGAACTCCACGTCGGCACCGTTTGCTTGCAGGCGAAAGGCGGCCTGGTACAGCAGTCGATTGGTGACGGCGTATCCATCGTCACCGGTGCGCAGCGGCATCGCATCGAAAAAGAACGGTCCGCGCACGGCCCGCGCATTGATCGAGCGATCAACCAACGCCAGGCAGTCCGCTACGCGTCCACAGGCCAGCCGCGTGACCAGATACATCCCGTACTGATCGCTGGTGAACGGCCCCGCAGAGTTGAAGTACGGATTGCGGTATCGGGATAGCCACGCAGTATCGAGTCCCACCATGGGTGGCATCGACAGGTTCATCCCCGCGAGCAGTGCGTCGACACTGTAGCCGTTCTTGCGCGCGACACGAATCGGGACGCCGGTGGTGAGTACGATAAAGTCGATGCGCACCGGCAGCGCGTCGATTGCCGCCCGTACCGGCGACACGATATCTGTCTGAAACGCGATGTCACCAATCTCATCGTCTTGGGGCAGCTCCAGACGCACGACGTGGGTGGAGTCAATGCCGCGACGCATGATGTAGTAGCGCCCAACCGAATCGCTGGCCGCACTGCGTGTGTTGATGACGACGAGTACGCGCTCCGCTCCCGTGCGCGGCGCGCGCTTGGGCAAGCGGCGCACGGGGGCGGCGCATGCGTTCAGCAGAAGCGGGAGCACTATCAGCCAACGAAGCGGCCGCCACCAGCCGCCCACGGCTACGCGGTGGGTTTCTTCGACATCATGCGCCCAAGAAATCCGCCCGCGCCGCCCCCGACGGCACCGGAGAGTGCCGGAAAGAATATCTGGACAATCTGGAAATCAGGCCACTGGCCCGTGGCCACGGCCAGCAGTCCCCCAATGATGCTGCTGGCGCCGCCGGCGATTGCACCGTTGGTGGCCGTTTGGCCAGCTGCGGCGCCAGGGGCGTTTCTCGCAACCATCGCGCCGGTGAGCGTCGCGAGCACGGTGCCGCAGATGGCGTAGAAGTTTGGTATCGTGCCGATGGCCGGCACGTACTTCCCGATGATCACCATCAAAGCCTGCATCACAATACCGGCGACCGTGGACTTTACCAGCGGATTCGATCCCATCGGACGGCTCTTTGCCTGAGTAAGAGATAGGCGAGTCGGGCCGCACTCGCGTGGTGTACAACGCTCCGGCCAGAAGGCGCCGCTGTCAACTGCGCGATGGGGGCAAGCAGGCGTTTTCCAACTATTTCGCGGTCACCAACGTCACCATCCCCTTCTCCGTGTGGACCCGACCGTCCCGAGCCGGAATTAAGCACGCCAGAATGTAGCGTCCCGGCTTCAGGCGCACGGTCAGAAAGGTCTCAGCTTTGGGCGCAATCGTGGCAGTCTGTCCAAAACTGGTCATCCAGACCGGAATCATGCCGTGGGTGTGGTACTGATCAAGGAACTCACGCATGGTGTGTTTCTCCGGCAACTCGAACACCGCCATTGCGTGGAGATCACTGCCATTGTTTTCGAGATTGAACGTGACAATTCCGGACGGAACCGTTGCTGGCGCCTGAAAAGCGTAGTCCACGCCGGATACCTTGACATAGGCAATCGCGGGCGCTGACGCGGGTTTGGCGGCGGGCGACTGACCGGTCGCACTGGCCATCGGAACAACAGCAAGGATGATTGCCGTGCCGCAAAGAGCGAAAGTAAATGCGCGAGACGTCATCAGCGGCCTCCAGAGTCTTTGATCGCACGTGGATCCAATGCATGATCTTGTGCCCCGTGGTGACCCGCGTCTGTCAGGAAGTCCCTTACACTGACGGAGGAAACTCGGTCACATACGACACGGCTGTCTGTGCGGCGGTGTTGACAATCAGACGAAAGACATCAGGGCGCGCGTAGTGCCCCACGGCATCAAAGTCAAATTTCGCGCGTGCGATCACGCGCAAGTCGATCTCCGCCGTAAGAATCACTTCGCCCGAAGCAACGCCCTTCCATGGCAATGTGTCGCATGGTGGGGAGCCACGTTTCGCGACCATCGGCCGTTGGCGCGCAGTAGACTTCGATCCCGTTGGCGTACATCGCCGCGCGAAGCAACGGCATGTAGTTCTCCCAGCAGATCACGGCGCCAACACGCCCGCGCGCGGTACGCAGCACGGGCAGCGTGGAACCGTCGCCATACCCCCACACCAGGCGCTCGAGCGCGGTAGGCATGAGCTTGCGATGCTTGCCCAGGTACGATCCGTCAGGCGCGAAGAACAGCACCGTGCAATAGAGTGTGCCACCGTCCCGTTCGATCACGCCAATCACGAGATGCAGGTTGCGGTCGCGCGCAATTTCTCCGAGTCGTGCGACGGCGGGTCCGGGCACATCGATTGCACTCTCCCAATAGCGACGAAACTGCTCGCGTCCTTCGGCAGATCGCGAGCCGATCAATGTGCCAAAGTCGAGGCCGCGCGGATACGCGGAGATGAACGCCTCCGGAAAGAGCGCCAGCGTCGCGCCACGGCGCGCGACATCGGCGCACAGATCGGCGACTTTTTCTATCGAGCGCGCCGCATCAAACGCGATCGGAGCGGCCTGCACGACGGCCGCGACGTACGGTGCGGGGACGTCGGGAAGATAGGCGTGGTCGTCGCGCGGTCCTGGCATTGTGGTTGATAGCGGTTGTGGCGGTCAGGTGGTCGCCGTCAATCTAGCAATGGTTGACTCGCTGCAATTGGAGCCCCTCGCTGACAGGCGAACCCGAGGCGGCTATATTTGCAGTCGTCGTGTACGGTTTCCACGGGTGATAACGATGAGATTCAGCAGCGGCCGGAGTTGTGTCCCGTCCTCCAACATGGCAACGTCATGAGGCTGCAAAAAGCCGTCGCAACGTTCCTCCAAACGATCGTCGCCGACTTCAGGCAGTCGTCGCAAAGCTTCGCGCTCGGCATAGGCCCACACGGGTCGAGCATCATTCGTCAGTTTCGGGAGGCCGGCGCCGTGAGTTCCCGGTCCGCGAGGCGCTACTACCCGCGGTCTCAAGCCGATGCGACAGCGTTCGCCAGGTTGCTGGAACGGTTCATCATCTGTCAGTCGGTTCCTGGTCATTATTTCCTCAACGAAGGGGCGCTGCCGATGTGAGCCTCCGCCGTCCGCCCCGCAGCGTGCCCAAGGTACTGCGGAGACGAGGCCCGCTGTCATCGCGCTGTGCTGCGCGAACTGCCGGCCGACTGCGGCGCGTCGATATTCAGCCCGTGAATTACTGCCAACGCCTCAGCGGCGCGCAGCCGCACCCCTAGCCCGCAGGTTAGCGAACCAGTTCAAGGTCACGGTCATGTAGCTTCCGGTCTGCATGCGCTTTACCATGACGAAGTGACTGCCGTCCGGTGTTACGTCGTACACCGCGTGTGTCCCGTCCGAGATATAGCTGCCGTCCGAGAAGAGGGGTGTGCGACGCGCGACCTCAAAGCTGGTCCCGGCGCGCATCTCGGCGGCCAACAACAACGGCCCGTTTCGGTAGAACAACTCACCACCACGAGGGGACCACACCGGCTCCGCGCCGCCGTCGAGGGACACTTGGTAGCGCCCCTCCATGCCCGGGAACGATCGAACGTAAACCTCGTCGCGTCCTGATTCGTCGGACACGTACGCGAGCCACCGCCCGTCTGGCGAAAGTGCTGGTGCCACTTCGTTGGCAGCCGTCGTGAGAAGGGGTTGCAGTGGCGAAATGGAGTCGAGCGACGACAGCCACACATCTCGTCTACCGGGACCACCGACCGTGCGCACCAATATCGATCGGTCGTTCGGGGCAAAAAGCACCTCCCAGATTTCCAGCGACGGCAGGGCCAACAAGGAATCCGCTTTCGTGTTGCCGTCTGGGTTGATGACGCGGGCATCAACGCGACGGCCGATTTGTCGGGTATACGCAACGCGGTGCGCATCTATGCTCCACACTGGCCGGCTAGCCGCACTGTCGAACGTAAGGCGGGTCAAGGTCCCCTGCGTGCGGTCCAACAGCCAGATGTTGTTGTCCAGCCTAACGGCGAGGCGCCTACCATCGGGTGACAGCTGCGGATCGCCGAAATCTCCGAGCTTCGCATGGAGTCTCTCGAACTTTCCAGATCGGTCTACCAGCACGAGCGCCTGCGACCCGATGCCAGGAATGACCATGGTGCCATTTCGCGACACAGCCAGGTTGGCTCCACCAATCTCGACGCGCACTTGCTCGTCGATCGCGATCGGCTCTCCGGTAACGGCGAGAGACCCTACGTCGAAGGGTACGGCGCGAAGGCGACCTTCCGAGTTTACGTACACGACATGACCCGTCGCGACGTAGCGTGGGTCGCTTCCAAGGATGTTCAGCGGCTTGACGGCGCGGGTGCGCGGGTCAACCACCATTAGCCTGCTGGCGGTCGCTCCCCGTATTCCAAAGAGTACTCCTCGATCGCCTGGCAGGCCGTGCGGAAAGTCAAACCGCTCATCTGAGGCACTCTCGAGCAACGTGGTCACCTGCCC
>JANMRE010000200.1:0-4034 GCA_031370885.1 Gemmatimonadaceae bacterium | reverse complement strand
CGGCTGCGTCGACCGATGCGACGGGTCGGTCACGACTGGTCGGAAGTGTCGTGGGACGAGGCGCTGAACGAGGTCGCGATGCGCCTGAAGTCGGTGCAGGCGCAACACGGGCGCGATGCGGTCGCCACCTATTTCGGCAATCCGACCGTTCACTCGGTTGGAGCGATGCTGTTCGGCCCCGACCTGAATCGCGCCCTGCGCACGAAGAACCGATACTCGGCGACCTCGGTGGATCAGCTGCCGCACCACGTGGCGGCGATGATGATGTTCGGGCACGCGCTGCTGATCCCCATTCCGGACATCGATCACACCGATCACCTGCTGATTTTTGGCGCCAACCCGGCCGTGTCCAACGGCAGTCTGATGACCGCGCCCGATGTGGTGAAGCGCCTCAAGGCTATCCGTACCCGGGGCGGTCGCGTGATCCTGGTTGATCCGCGGCGCACGGAAACCGCCGCGTTGGTCAGCGAGCATCACTTCGTGCGCCCGGGAACCGATGCGCTGGTGTTGCTGGCGATGCTGCACGTGGTTTTTGCCGAACGGCTGGAACAACTCGGTCGCGTTGGCGATTTCACCGATGGAATAGACGCGGTGCGGGAACTGGTGACGTCGTGGACCCCCGAGCGTGTCGAACTGCTGGCCGGCCTGTCGGCAAGCGCCATTCGGACCATGGCGCGCGAATTCTGCTCGGCCGCGCGCGCGGTGGCGTACGGTCGCGTGGGTGTATCGATGCAGGAGTTCGGCGCGCTGTCGTGCTGGCTGATTTCGGTGCTGAATGTGGTGACCGGTCGACTGGACACCGAGGGCGGCTCGATGTTCACCAAACCTGCGGTCGATCTGGTTTCCGGCAATGGGTTGTACAGCGGCGGTCGCTTTGGTCGTTGGCGTTCGCGGGTGCGAGGCTTGCCCGAATTCGGCGGTGAGTTGCCTGTGGCCGCACTGGCCGAAGAAATTGAAACGGCAGGTGACGGACAGGTGCGCGCGCTGGTCACGCATGCTGGCAATCCGGTGCTGTCCACACCCAATGGCACGCGGTTGGACCGCGCGTTGGAAGGGCTTGAGTTCATGGTGTCGTTTGATTTCTACGTGAACGAAACCACGCGACATGCCCAGGTGATTCTGCCGCCCGCGTTTGCCCTGGAGCGCGATCACTACGACACCGTCTTTCATATGCTGGCCATTCGCAACACCGCCAAGTTTTCGCCGGCGCTGTTTGCCTTGCCGCCGGATGCGAAACAGGATTGGGTGATCCTGTCGGCCATGACCACGCGATTGCGACGCGGTTCCGCTGAGGAGATCGCGAAGGCCCGCGTGGGCGATGCGCGACGAGCCGCACTGGGACCTCGAGGTATGCTGAACGCTGGATTGTGTGCCGGACCGTACGGCGCGACCAGCGACCACGCCAATGGCGGCCTTTCGCTGGCCGCGCTTGAGGCGGCGCCGCACGGCATTGATCTCGGGGCGCTGGCGCCCTGCCTGCCCGAGCGATTGCGTACCACACCCAAACGCATTGCCCTGGCCCCCGAGATGATGCTGGCCGACGTGACGCGGCTTGAGCAGACGTGCGCCGCTGCGGGATCAGCGTCATCGGGATTGCTCGCACTGATTGGCCGCCGCGACCTGCGCTCCAACAACTCGTGGATGCACAACAGCGAACGACTGGCACGTGGCAAGCGCCGCTGCACGCTGCTCATGCACCCAGGCGATGCCATAGCGCGTGGACTGACCGATAGTGCGATGGTGTCCGTGGTGTCACGGGTAGGCGAGGTGGTGGTCGAACTGGAGACGTCCGACGACATGATGCCTGGGGTGGTGAGCCTGCCGCATGGGTGGGGTCACGACCGCCCGGGCGTACAGCTTCGTGTCGCGCGTACGCACGGTGGCGTGAGCATCAACGACCTCACCGACGATCAACGGGTGGATGCGTTATCGGGGAATGCTGCGTTCAGCGGAACGCTCGTGATCGTGATCGCAGCGGAGTCCGCCGACATTGGCGTTGAGATCTGACAGGGCGCGTCGCAAGCGCGGCGCGCGACGTGTGTCAGCGACCGTCGCCGCGAAAGCTCCAGCCAAGACTCAGTGCCGTGGTGTGCGCCCAGACGTCAAGGTCCGCGTGCCCGTCGCGAATCTTGATACCGCGGTAGCGGGCAAACACCCCCTTCTGGCCCAGTTCGACATAGAGCCGCTGAGACACGTGCACGCGGAGCGCGGCCTCAAGACCCACATCCACGCCGCCAAACTGGAACGCGGGACTATTGCGCTTACCGAACACGGCATTGTCCGCATGCGGAAACAGCAAACCGGCCCCGGCCTTCGCGAGGAGTGCCACGTTCCCCGAATGAGCAACTTCCCCAGGCAGATTGGATTTACGCACCAGATTCAGGAGCAAGAAGTTCGCGCCGTTATTCATGCGAAAATCCAACACTTCCTTGGTTAACACCACGGAACTGTCCAACGCGCGCCCGGACAGCGTACCACTGAGCCGCACGCCTTGCGGCCGCGTCACCACAAAACGCGCGTGCTCAAAGCTGATTTCGGCGGCCCAGGCTGGTGCATAGGGCAGCACGTAGCCAATGCGCACACTGTACTGCGGCACCGTAGGCTTGTGGCGGAACAGTTCGTTCCAACCACGTTCTTCGTGGCTTGCGACATCATGCAGCAGGAAATCGGTGCCACGAGACGCCTGCACGATACGCATATCCGTCCGCGCAAAGTTCTCGCTGTTGTAGCGCCAGGAGACGTACATCTCGCTGCGGGTCGGCGTGGCAGGCTGTGCTGGCAGTGAACCTGCGAGGAGCAGCCCGCCCGCCATCGCGCCAAGAGGCGGCTCCAGGCGCATGGATTGCCCCGAGCGCGCCGGGAATGGGCGCTTCGGCGTGATTTCCCTGAAGTCGGACAACACTTGCACCAGTTCGAGAAGGATTCGCTGAATACTTCGACAAAGTGACGCCGGCCAGCACAGGATCGGGAAAGGTATCCGTGGCGCGCGAATTCGGGGAATGGTTGGTGCCGCCTACGTCATCTGACGTATGGGCTTGCGCATCTGCTACGCTACACATTGTCCCCATCCCTTTGATTGGAGGTCACGATGCGCCCTGTCACAGTCCTGCTGCTGCTGCTGTTGTGTGCTGCGAGTCTCGCGCCACCCACACTGTCTGCGCAGACAACCGCTTCGGCTGACGCAAACGGCCGCCGCGGGCTGGTCAACACCAATGTCGCTGTGCGCCTGATCGATGGCTCCGTGATTTATGGCGTACTGGAGCGGCAGGACGAAGACTCCGTGGTGGTGGCCGGTTCGTCCGGTCGACTGGCGTTCGCGGCCGCGCGTGTGCGTCAGCTGAGACCTGCGGGGGTCGCGCACACGCGGGTTGATGGAAGCACCGAGTACTGGTATCCCAATGCCAATACCACCCGACTGCTGTTTGCGCCCACTGGCCGCACGTTGGCGCAAGGAGAAGGCTACTTTGCCGATCACTATGTGGTGCTGGGGAGCGTTGCGGTTGGCGTGACCGATCGCGTGACCATGGGTGGCGGCAGTTTTCTCGTGCCCAACTCCGGGCTCTGGTTCGTCACGCCGAAGGTCGGCATCATGCGCCGAAAGAATGTGAATGTGGCCGTCGGCGTCTTGCTGGGCGGGGTTGACCGCGAAACCGGTGGCATTGGATTCGTGTCGTCGACCTTTGGCGGCGAAGACAACAGTGTCACGATCGCGATCGGCAACGCGTTCGCTGGCGACAAGCTTGCCAACTCACAGGTGTATATGGTGGGCGGCGAAACACGCGTGTCGAGACGATTGACATTCGTCACGGAGAACTATCTCATTCCAGGGCTCACCAAGCCGCTCATCTCATACGGTGTTCGCATTCTGGGAGAAAAGATGTCGGTCGATCTGGCCTTCATCAACTACACCGGCGAATTGGTATTCCCGGGGATACCGTATTTGGATTTTGTAGTCCGATTCTAGGGTGGAGGGCAGAGGGATTCGAGGGGTGAGGGGAGAGGGTGAGCAAGTGCAGGGGTGAGCGTTGGCGGGG
>JANMRE010000161.1:0-9849 GCA_031370885.1 Gemmatimonadaceae bacterium | reverse complement strand
CCGCTCCACCCTCACCCCTTTCCCTGCTCACCCCTCTGCTTCTCCCTTAGAAGCCGTAGCGCAGCGAAATCTGAATCCGATAGTTCGAGTCCACGTTGCGGACATCATACAACGTTTGCGCGGTGTTGAACGTGTACACGCCAACGGTTTTGCCGCTCTGCGTCGCCACCGCGGTGCGGCTCAGCAGCTGCACACCCGGCAGACCTTGCTGCACCGAGACCTTCTGCTGGCCCCACCGACTGTTCACCAGATTGGCGAAATTGAAGATGTCGACGGTGAACGACAGGGAATGATCACTCACTGACGGCAGCGACTGGCGCAGCGACACGTTGTACAGATCACGCCACGGAGCCCGGCACGTCATGCGCCGGAGAATCTGCCCGCGCTGATTCTTGAGGCAGTCCACCGAGTTGATGAATTTCTCCATCGCCACCTGCTGCGCCGTGACACTGGCGGCCGACGCCGGCACGTTATAGCCCGTGAACAGGATTTCGTTCGCATCGGCGGTGTTCTTCGGGATATACACCAGATCGTTGGCCGTTGAGCCGTCGGCGTTTTCGTCGGTGCTGTGATAGTAGTCGTACGCCGCCCCAGACGAGCCCGTGTAGATCAGCGACACATCCATGCGCCACGGGAAGCTGTACGTACCGGCGGCCGCGATCTTGTGTGGCTGATCCCACTTGGCTGGAGCCAGCGTGGTTTTGTCCAGTAGATCGCCGGAGACCGTGCGGCCCTGGTTGAAATTCGAGTTCGCCGTGGAGTTGAGCGTGCTCTGCACGTCACGCGCCTCGGAGTACGTATACGAGAGTGCGCCTTCCCAGCTATCTGCGAAGCGTTTTGTCAGGCCGGCGGTGAGGTTGTACGAGTAGTCGCCGCCGCTGCTGTTGGACGCATCGTACACCTGATTGCGGCCGCCCCGAACCGTGGGGCTGGAGCTCGAGCCGGTAATCGTGCCATACATCGTCCGTCCGTGTGCATCGACACCCTGCGGACCGGCCAACGCCAGGTTGCTGTAGAACAGCGCATACTTCGACCGCGTGTACAGACCTTCGATGGACGCAATGATGTTTCGGCCGAGGTCGCGATCGTAGCCAAGCGAATACTTGATAACCTGCGGGTACTTCATATTCGGATCGATCGTGTTGATCGTAGCCGACAGCGCCGCACTGGCAGGGCTCGCGTTGGTGCCACCACACTTCGTGGGCGGACTCGTGATCGCCGCCTGATTGAACGTCGGCGGATAGAACGCGTTCGTGACCGTGGCGTTGTTGCAGGTCAACCCCGGTGTGCCCAGCAGTCCGGTATTCCCGTACGCGTTCGACAACCAGACACCTGCCGGTGAGCCCGTAAAGCCGCCAAGACCACCGCGCAGCTGGTTCTTCTGATCACCCGTCACATCCCAGTTGAAACCGATACGGGGCGACCACTGGATATTGCCCGTAGGGAGTTCGCTGGTGTTGCGCTTGTAGGCGGTGTCCACCGCCAGGTTGTACACCGGCTTGTTGCGAAACACCGGGATGTCTGCCCGCACGCCATAGTTGAACGTCAGCGTGGGTCGCACGGTCCACTGATCCTGCACATAGAACGCGTAGGTGGCCGACTTCATGCGAATGAACCCGTCGGTACCCGCCGGCGTTGGCACGGTGACCGCGTACGACGATGCGAGGCCATTGCGCAGCGAGTCGAGACTGTTGAAGCGCCACGTGCCAAACAGGTTGTTAGCGAACAAATTCGCCGATTGGTAGAAAATGTTCTTGGTGCCAATCGTGACGTTGTGGTCGCCGATCGGGATGGTCAGGTTGTCGGCGAGCTCGATGGTCTTCTGATCAAGCTGGTTGCCGTGCGACGACGCTTCGCCACCAGCCAGAAAGAGCGCCGTGCCGCTGCCCGTCTGTCGTGGCGTCACCACACTGATCGACGCCGACTTGGTGGCCGGATCACGCTTGTCATTGATCGTGGTGTAGCCCACGTTCAGCTCGTTCAACACCCCATTGCCGAGAGCGGTAAACGCCTGCAACACGGTGGCGTTTTTCGACGATGTGAACGCGTAGGCATACGACGACAGCGGGAACTGCGGTTGATTGCTGGTGATCGCATCTCTGAAGAAGTTCTTGTTCTCGCCGTACCCGTAGTTGTGACGGATGACCACGCGGGTCTTCGGCAGGAAGTTCAGGTCAACGCGCGCAAACACGTTGGTGAGGGGATTCGGGCGGTTGATCTGGGCCCCCGTGCCACCAGCAATGCCGAGCGGCGAGAGCACCGCGTTGAAGGCATCCACCTGCGTTTGCGAAACGGGCGAGTCGGAGGAACCGATAAACGGTCCGCTGGCCAGCAGTTGTTCCTTCTGCCATTCGGTGGACAGGAAGAAGAACGCCTTGTTCTTCACAATGGGACCGCCAATCGATGCGCCATACTGCGAACGGCTGTACGCCCCCAGGAACGATTGCTTGCGCGTGAGATCCTGATCGCGTGTGTACCCGAACAGCGATCCGTGGATGCTGTTGGTGCCACTCTTCGTGACCGCGTTGATCAGCAGTCCCGAAAAGTTGCCCTGACGTACATCAAACGGTGACAGCAACACCTGATATTCCTTGACCGCGTCCAGCGATATCGACTTGGCACCGGCCTGATCGCCCGGACGACCATTGCTGCCCAGGCCGAACAGGTCGGATTCGTTGGCGCCATCAATCTGAATGAGATTGTAGCGGTTGTTCACGCCACCGCCCGACAGGCCGTTGCCGGTCGTGGAGACCTGTGGGGTCGCGCGCGCGAAGTCGGTGAAATCGCGATTAAGCGACGGAAAGCGCGCGATCGCCGTGTCGCTGATCGTCGTGCTGACGCCGGTCTTGTTGGGTGAGATAATGGCACCCTTGGTGGCGCTGACGGTCACACTGGCCAACTGCGCCGCCTGCGCCTTTACCACGAAGTCCACCGGCACCGTCTGGCCGAGCTTTACAAGGATGCCATCTTGCGACTGCTGGGCGAAGCCGAGTCGTCGGACTTGCACCGTATAGGGGCCGCCGACTTCAAGGCCCTGGACATAGTATCGGCCGTTTTCACGCGTGAGCGTGCTGGCCTTGAAGCCGTTACTCGTGTTTTCAACCTGAATCAGAGCCCCGTCGATCGGCTTTCCCGATTCGTCAGCGACCAGACCCGCAATCGCGCCCGTGGTGACCCCTTGGGCGGCGGCGTGATTGGTGACTCCGAGTGTCACGGAGACAGCAGCAATTGCGAGGCAAAGCCAACGCGGCATGCGCATGGTTCGGATTGTCGATGTGGAGGGGTTCGTCTCGGTCATTCGGACCGAATCGTCGTGCTCGTGCCGAGACGAGGGAAAGGTAGAGGCCGACCAGTCCGGCTTCAAGCAGACCTTGCCAACGTTACGCGGGAGGACGCAACTGTTTCCTCCCGCGTAGAGAACCGCGCTCTCCGCCAAGCCGTCACTCGGTGAACAGCTCGCGGCTCAGTTGAACGTGTAGCGCACCCCGAGCTGCATACGCCACACGTCGGCCAATCCGGACGTGTGTTGGTAGGTGGCCGGCGGCAGCAGGCTTGTCCCGATGTTGCGGAGACGATAGACCAGCGCGCCGGCGGCATCAGCGCCGCGCGGTACGAGCGGTGTATTGGAAACCAGACGCTGTCCTGATCCCCACTTTTTGTTGATCAGATTGTCGAGGTTCAGGATGTCAAAGCGCAGTGAGAGGGTGTTGCGTTTTCCGCCGGCTCGCGTAAAGAGCTCCTGCGTCACACCAAGATCGCTGCGGAACAGAATGGGAAGAAAGACCGCGCCGCGTTCGGCGTACTGACCGCGTCGGGCGTTCAGGTACGCATCCTGGACAATGTAGGCTTCCCATGCCGACTGCTGTTCGGGTACCGTAAACGTCTTGGCGGCCGCCGCGCAGTTCGTCAGGGCCGCGCCGGCCGCGTTCACACAGTACTCCTGGAAGTTCATTTCCGAGGCATTGCGCGGGATGTACAAGAGGTCGTTGTTCCCACCGTCGCCGTTCGCGTCGGCGCTGAACTGGTAGCTGGTATTGCCCAGCGTGCGACCTTCGCTGATCAGGGACAGCGACGTCGCGCCAAAGGCGAAGTACTCCCTCCGGTACGACAGCGCGAGGAACATCCGGTGCCCCGGCGACGACGTCGAAAAAGCCACCGTCGGATTGTTCGGATCGTTCGCGTGCTGATTGCCCTGCCACGTACCCGACGCGATCGAGCCTGGATCGATGGAATTGCGCGAAACGCCGTAGGCGTACGCAGCCTTGGCGAACAACCCGTTGGTAAAGTCTTTGGTGAGCGAGGCCGCCGCGTTGTACGAAGAGCCGGTGTTGGTGTTGGAGATGACGTACGCGCCCGGGGTGATGTTGTTATTGATGCGATTGCTGGTCCACCGCATGCGCTTATCGGCGCCCGTGTACGTCGCTTGCGCCGCCGGCAGATTGGCATTGATGTAGTACTGCGCGTTCACGTCCTTCCCGTACAGCCCTTCAAGTGTGGCCACAAACCCGCCCGGCAGGCGTCGATCGATCGCCACGTTGCTCCGCCAGATCTGCGCGAACTTGTAATTCGGATCGGTGAAGTCCAGCTCGTACGAGGCCGCCGGTGCACCGGTCACGGTGGTCGGCGCATACCGCGTGGGGCTCGGGTTGAACGGGCGCGCAAACGTATTCGTCTGCTGGTCAAATCCGGTGAGGATGCCGTTTTGTCCAACCTGGTTGGAGATCCAGACGTACGGCGGCGTGCCGGTGAAGATGCCGGACCCACCCCGCACGACCGTGGTGCGATCACCCGACACGTCCCAATTGACGCCCACCCGTGGCGACAACAGCAGATTGGCATTTGGCAACTTGCTGGTCACGTACGTCGCGGCCGCCCCGTGCTGATCGCGAAACGTCAGGGCATTGGCCTGCGGGTTGTCGAGCGCGGTTTTTTCGAACATCGGGACATCCACGCGCAGGCCAATCGTGAATTTGAGCCCCTTCGCGGCGCGCCACTCATCCTGCGCATAAGCCCCGGCATATAGTACCTTGAGCGGTTGCAGCGGCTCGGTCTGACCCGGGACGTTGTTGTATCGCACCTGAAACGTGTTCAGGCGGACCGACGACACCGTGCGGTTGGGGTTCGCCACCTGCTCGTTCGCATCGGTGTAGAAATCGGCCAGTGAGTTGTACACGTAGACGCTCTGCGACCCGGGGAAAAATACGTTGTCCGAACGGTACTTCTGAGCCGTCACGCCGAACGTCACGTCATGCCGGTCGGTGTAGATGGAAAAGTTGTCCTGGAACTGCAACGTCTTGTACCGCAACTGGTTATTGGGCGTAAACGGTTCAAAACCGAAGGAGATGTAGTTCGTCCCGTTGTTCAGGATGTCGACCAGCGGAAAGATGTTGCCCTTATAGCCGCGGCTCTCATCATTGGTGGTGTAGCCCGCGATGATGTTGTTGGACATGTGGCTGCCAACCTGTGAATTCAGTTCGCCGATGAATGAGCGACTGTTTTCGAGTATGCTGTAGCCGGAATTCTGGAAGCTCATGGAGTTCGCATTGTCGCGACGACTGCCGAACCCCAGCGAATTCGAATTGGACACGGGCTGGTCGGACTTGGAATCCAGCTGGCTGTATCGGAAACTCAGTTTGTTCCGATCACTGAGATTGTAGTCCACCTTCGCAATGAAGCGCGTGGACGGCACTTCGAGATTGAACCCCGCCGATGGACCAGTGGCGTAGTTGAACTTCTGCTGCAGAAACGTGCTCAACGCATCAAGGTCGGACTGCAGCACACGTGTGGTGTTGCCCGCGACGGTCTGCCCGCCCGTGTTGGCGACGAAGCTCGTGGCCGGTTGCGTCAACGCGTCGGTTTCGTAGTCGAGAAAGAAAAACAGCTTGTTCTTGATAATCGGTCCACTGAGGTAACCGCCGGGCTGCGTGAACTTGAACGTCCCGGGGTTGAATGTGAGACCTGCCGTTTTCGTGCCCACATACCCTTGGTTTCGCGTCGTGTAGTAGACGGAACCCTGAAATTCGTTCGTGCCGCTTTTCGTGACGGCGTTGACGCCGGCGCCCACGAAGTTGCCCTGTCGTACATCGAACGGTGCCACGTTCACCTGGATCTGCTCGATTGCATCAATCGGAATCGGCGACACATTCGTGCGGCCGCCCGGCTGACCCGAGCCCAGTCCGAACGAGTTGTTGAAGTACGACCCGTCGAGCGTGAAGTTATTGAGACGGCTGTCCTGACCGGCGAACGAGGCGCCGGACGACTGCGGCGTCAGGCGCGTGAAATCGGTGATGGTCCGCCCGATCGTCGGAAACGCGGCAATGGCTTCCTTCGTGATGGTGGTGGAGGCGCCGGTGCGCGTGGAGCTGAGCGCGCCACCTGTCGCCGTGACTTCAACACCTGCCAGTGTGACGGCGGCCTGCCTGAGATCGAACGGCACGTCGGTGGACGTACCCAGGGTCACTTGAATGCCGCTTTGCTGATTACGCTCGAACCCGATCGCGATCGCCGTGACCGTATAGGGTCCGCCAACGCGCATGGCCGGAATCAGAAATCGCCCGTCGGCGCGCGACACGGCTTGGTACGTGCTGCCGGATGGCTGATGAACCGCCACGATGCGCCCAGCAGCCACCGGCCCATTGGGACCTCGAACGGACCCCGTCATCGATCCGGTCGTGACGCCCTGCGCGCGGGCCGTACTGAACGTTGATATGGCGAGTCCCGCCAGCAGAAACACGTGACGTAATGACTGTTGCATCGTGGCTCGAAATTGAAGGTGAAAACAGCCTACGGCCTGACCCGCTTATCGCGCGTTTGGGTGCGCGCTGCCTCGTCCAACGGTCACATAGTAAACCGGAATGCCGATCGCGATCACACCCAGCACCCCAATCGTGCCCCACCGCTGATTCGGGTCGAGCAGCGCGTTCACCAACAGAAACAACGTAGCCGCGCAGAAGAGCAGCGGGGCGAGCGGATACAGCGGGACGCGCATAGGCGGATTCCAATCCGGACGGCGACGCAGCCGAAAAATCGCCCCCACACTCAGGATGTAGAATACCAGTGAGGCCGTCACGAAGATGTCCGCCAATTGCTCAAACGACCGCAACAACACGAAGCCTATGCCAATACCGGCCGCCAGGGTAATCGCGACATACGGCGTCTGAAATTTTGGATGAACCTTGGCCACCTGACGAAAGAAGAGCCCATCGTCGGCCATGGCAAAGAAAATTCGCGGACCGGTAAGCAAGGATCCGTTCACTGAGCCGAACGTGGAAAGCAGCACCGTAATCGAAACCAACGTGACACCCACCGGGCCGATCAGCTTCTCCGCGACATCGGCCGCGACCAGTCGCGCGCCACGAATCTCGTCGACGGTGAGTACGGAGAGGTAGGCAACATTGGCCAGCACATAAATCAGGATGATGGCCAACGTTCCCCATATGATCGCCCGCGGGAGATTGCGCCGCGGATCGGCCACTTCACCACCGACTTTCGTGAGATCGCCCCACCCGTCGTACGCCCATAACACCGACACGAGCGCCAGGCCAAACGCGCGAACGGAGAAGCTGCCAGGGGGGTTGGCGGGCGTGAAATGCCCACCGGTTTGCGGAAGACCCAGGGAAAACGCCAGCGCGATGATGAGCAGGAGACCCCCGTACTTGGCAATCGTGGTGACATTCTGCACCAATGCTCCCCACTTCAATCCGACAATATTGACGGTTGCCATCAGGGCGAGCGCGCCGGCGGCCACCCAATGCGCATACGTGTCGTATGGCGCAATGCCCGGATTGAATCCAAGCCCGCGCAACAGATATTCAGCAAACGTGAGCGAAATCCCGCCCAGCGCCGCCGCGCGAATAATGACCAGCTCCGTCCAACCGTACAGAAAGGCGGGCAGTCTTCCCCACCCTTCTCGAATGAAAACGAAATAGCCACCTGTTTCCGGAAGAGCCCCCGCCACCTCCGCCAGCGTGATGGCTCCACAGAGCGCGAAGACTCCGCCAATGACCCACACCGAAATGAGCGGGAACGGTCCGGGCAGCTTATCCGCGATTCCGGCCGGCGATCGAAAGATTCCCGAGCCAATGGTCGTGCCGATAACGACAGCGATGGCACTCCAGAGGCCGAGACTGCGAGGCAGCGCCGTGGGCAGCGTGGTCGGCGTGCGCGACGACGGAGAAACGGGAGGTGGAGTCATGCGCAATGCTACTCCCGTGGAGGGACAGCGTCTAGTTTTCTCCCGTCATGATATCCCTGTTTCTCGCACTGCAGATCGCCCAGCCAGCCGTTGTGTCGGCCAGCGCCACGCACGGCCTCCCGTGGCCGGTGCTCGATGGGCTGTTCTGGATCGCCGCCGTGGCGTGTCTCGTCGCGCAGTACTTCATCGTGCGTGCGGTCTGGAAAGTCATTCCCTCGGGGACCAGTTCGCCACAGGTGCCTGTGCCGAATCGCGGGCAAGAGATCATGTGGGTATTGCTGCCGCTGGTGCTGTTGACCGGAGTGTTCGTGGGGGCATGGCGACAATTGCATTCGCCGGTCTCCTCGGCGACGAGTCCCTCCACGTTGCGCGCAGCGCTCGACTCGTCTGGTCCGCGCGCGTGAGCCCACGAGACCCGTCACTGTCCGCTGCCGTTCTGCCTACCCCATCGCTGCGTCGCGCCTCTGCGGTCGCCTTGGGCGTCGCACTGCTGCACATCATCTTTGGCGCGATCGTACGCATTTCCGGTTCGGGGATGGGATGCGGTGACAATTGGCCGAAATGTCATGGGTTCTGGTTTCCCCCGTTCGAGCGCGTGGACCTCGTGATCGAGGTGATGCATCGCTACCTCGCCATTGCGCTGTTCGTCGCGATCGCCTGGCTGGTGGTGGTCGCACGGCGTACGCGGCATGGTGCATCGCCGGTGGGCGCGGGTGGTGTCTGGAACGCTGCCCGTTTGGCGTTGGGTCTCTGGTTCGCGCCAGCGTTGTTCGGAGCGGTCACCGTGTTCACCGGCAATCCGGCTTGGGCAACGGTCATTCACAAACTGCTGGCAACGTCGCTGCTCGCCGTATTGACAGTCGCCACGATTCGCGCTGGCGGTCTTGGTGGAGCGTCAATTGTTGGCCTGTCCGGCACGCCGCGGGCAGAGCGTAGCGCTCGCAGCGCCGCTATCGGCGCCTTGCTCGTAGTGCTGCTGGGCGGATTGACCGCCAAACTGCCCGGCGCCGCGATTGCCTGCGCAGGTTTTCCGCTATGCGGTGAAGGCTCGCTCGGCGGCAGCGGTCAGCATGTACAGTTGACCCACCGCATTCTGGCGTATCTGCTGGTGCTGCACCTGGCTGCACTGCCTTGGGTCTTTCGCCAGCGCGGCGAAGTGTTGCCGGTCATCCGCGCGGCGTGGATTGGCTTTGGCCTGGGAGTGTTGCAGATCGTGTGGGCAGGGTGGATGGTCACTGGCGGATTCCCCGGAGTCGTTCGTTCGTTGCATCAGGCCACGGGCATTCTCATCTGGGTGACGGCGTGCACCATGACCTATCTGGCGCGCATCGCGGCAGGGCGCATGGTGACCACGTCGGCCCTCAATACAGCGTCCGTACCAGACGCCACCTCACCGGGCATTGCCTTATGACGAGTGTCCCGGTGAATCCACCAGAGAGCGCGCCGCCAACGCTGTCGCGGGATCTCCTCGCGCTCACCAAGCCCCGCATCATTTCACTGCTGCTGGTCACGACGGCGGCGCCGATGTACGCCGCTGGTTCTCCCTCCTGGTTGACGGTGCTGCTGGTGATGATCGGCGGTTACTTGATGGCCGGCGGAGCGAATGCGGTCAACATGTATCTCGATCGCGACATCGACGACGTCATGGCCCGCAC
>JANMRE010000154.1:0-1214 GCA_031370885.1 Gemmatimonadaceae bacterium | reverse complement strand
AGGCGACAGCGACGTGCTCGATCCAGTCGTTGACGGCATCGCCGCGAAACTTTGTCAGTCCGGCGATGTAGCGATCCTTGGCCCCTGCGAAGATGACGCTGAGGGGCGGGGTTTGAGCATTTCTCGATGGTAGTGCTATTTCAGTAGTGTCCGGTTTATTTGCGAGTAGTCGCTCGCAAGACCAATACTGACTGTCGTTTCCACGGTTTTAAGGGTGTCCACGATTTGAATTGCGGGGCACCAGGTGGCGATCCTCCGGGCGGTTCATTACCCGGAGTGACGCATGCACGTGGGCAAGACGTTGTTCGCACAAGTGATGGAGTTCGTGCCGTGGAAGACGTTCGGACGCATCATCGAACGTCACCACGGCGATGCGGCGGTGCGCACGCTGGGCTGCGCGGACGTGTTTCGGGTCATGGCGTTCGCCCAGCTCACCTGGCGCGAGTCGCTGCGGGATATCGAGGTGTGCTTGGCGGCCAATCAGGCCAAGCTGTTTCACATGGGGCTCAAGGTCGCGCCGGCGCGCGCGACGTTGGCCGATGCGCTGAACCGACGCGACTGGCGCATCTACCACGCGTTGGCGCAGCGCCTGATCGTGCGGGCCCGAGTGCTGTATGCGCACGCGCCCGCCGTGCTGGGGCTCGATGCAAGCGTGTATGCGCTGGACTCCACTACGATCGATCTGTGTCTGAGTCTGTTTGCGTGGGCGCCGTTTCGCTCGACGAAAGCCGCGATCAAGCTGCACACGCTGCTCGATTTGCGGAACGCGATCCCGGCGTTCATTCACATCAGCGAAGGAAAGCTGCACGATGTCAATGTGCTGGACCTCCTGCCCGTGGAGGCTGGGTCCTTCTATGTGATGGATCGAGGGTACGTCGACTTCGCGCGCTTGTACACGATGCATCAAGCGGGGGCCTTCTTCGTCACCCGGGCCAAGCAGGGCATGGATCCACGGAGCGTGTACTCGGCCCCCACCGCCCGAGGCGACGGCGTGATCTGCGACCAACGCGTCATGCTCAACGGCTACTACTCTGCCAAGCACTACCCGGAGCATCTGCGCCGCATTCGTTTCAAAGATCCGACGTCGGGCAAGACGTTGGTGGCCGCCCCGGTGGGCGCACGTACGACGCCATCCTGCCGCGCGTGCTCGCTCATGCTTCCTTCAGCGTCGACCCCGCGCGCGCTCCAGAACGCCCAATAGGCTTGCCTCTCGG
>JANMRE010000049.1:0-6052 GCA_031370885.1 Gemmatimonadaceae bacterium | reverse complement strand
GCGAGGCACGCTGCTCGGCCAGATGGAGGGTATTTTTGGCGAACCGACCGATGCCGGAATGTCCAACGCCCTCGATCAGTTCTGGAATTCGTGGAGCGATCTGGCCTCGACGCCCAGCAGCGGCGCGGCGCGCGCCGTCGTGCAGCAACGCGGCCGTCAAGTGGCGCAGCTGTTCAATAACTACGACACCCAACTCACCCAGCAACGCGCATCGTCCGTCGAACGCCTGTCGGGAACGATCACCCAGATCAACGCGTATGCGCAGCAGGTTGCGGATCTCAACAGCCGCATCACATCATCTGAGAGCGGTGGCAACAGCGCCAACGACTTGCGCGATCAGCGTGATCTCGCCCTCGATGGACTTTCCAGAATTGCCGGCACGCGAGTGCTCTATCAGGCCAACGGCACGGTGTCCGTGCTGCTCGGCAACTCGACACTGGTTGACGGCAACACGGCGCGGCCGGTCTCGATGCAACTCGATATCCCGGTGCCGCCACCGACGGTGACGCCCAGTGATATCCCCATACGGCTTCATCTGGGTGATTCACCCGATCGAATGATGGCGCCGGGTGGGGAACTCAAGGCACTCGTCGACATCATCAATACCGACATCCCCACGCTGCGCGCTCGGCTCGATACGTTGGCGGCATCACTCGCCACCGTGGTCAACACCGCGCACACGTCGGGTTTTGTCTTTGCGGGTAACACCATTCCCGGCGCTGCAGCGGGCAATTTCTTTGACGCGGGCACGGTGACCAATCCCGTGCGCGCCGGCACACTCACGCTCGATGCGGTCATCGCCGGCGATGCGTCGCAAATCGCGGTAAGTGGTGACGCCAACGCGCCGACGGACAACACCACGGCGCAGGCGCTCAGCGCGCTCCGCACGACAGCTGGAACGGTCAGCTACACCAATCCGGCTGGTGCAATCGAAACCGGCAGCTTTCTGGGGTTTTTCCGCAATACCGTCACAGCGCTGGGCATCAGTGTGAAGGCGGCGGAAGATGATGCCACCGTGTTCGGCATTCTGACGGCGCAGGGCGAAGCGCGTCGCCAGTCGGTGAGTGGCGTGAGCACCGACGAAGAACTCGTCAACCTGATGCGTGTGCAGCAATCGTATACCGCCGCCACAAAGCTCATCAAGACGGCCGACGAAATGTTGCAAACCCTGCTGTCGCTGATCTGACCCACGATGCTCATACTCGGACGTCGCGCAGGCGACTCGATCCTGATTGAAGGCGGCATTCGTATTGTCGTGGTTTCCTGCGACCGCGGCGGCGTGCGCATCGGGATCGAAGCGCCGGCGCATGTGAAGATCCTGCGCGGCGAAATTGCCGACACCGTGGCGCTGGAAAACCAACGCGCGACCACGCTGCCATCCAGCTCGCCGTTGTTCGCGTCGCTCATGGCGGTGCCCACTGCCGTGCCCTCTGTTCCGGTAGCCGACGCGTGACCCGCGCGTCAGTTGCGTTGGGCCCGTCGGGCAGCCTGCAGCGTTGGAATCACAACAGTCGCCCCGCCATTCCCGGCCGCGCCCGACCCGCCAAACCGAGCCAGCAACCAGTTCACCGCAAGCACATCGCGCGTGGTGTCGGCGTCGATCTCACCAAGTACGCCATCGGCACGCCTGCCACGCGCCGTGATTTGTACACTCTCGGTGCTGCAGGAAATGGTGATCTCTACACGTCCACGTCCATCGATGGCGCGCTGCGCGGCACCGAGAATCACTGTGACCGCCATCGCCAGGGCGGCGGGATCGGCGTACGCCGCCTGCAGATCGCCATCGAGCGTGACCACGGTGTTGATGTCCCGCGCGTCGGGATGATACGACTGCAACGCCATAGCCTGGGACGTCGTGTCGGTGGGCACCACCGGTTCCGCCGGCGCATCCGCGCGGTGCGGCAACAGTCGCACGTGCTGCAGCAGCATGTCCAAACGCTCGCTCTCCTCGCGCAGCGCGGCGGTGGATGTGACCACCGACGCGGGTTGTACCTCCAACAGGTACGACACCGCGCTGATACTCCCCACGCGGTTGCTCAACGCGTGTGTCAGCCCGCGCAGCAGATCGTCATGCACGCAGAGCCAACGGGCCGCGCCCGTCTGCGCGCCGCCTACTGATTCGTCCACTCACACTCCAGGATCGCACGCGTGTTCGTCATTATTGGCCTGGTCATCGTGTTTGGAAGCGTGATCGGTGGTTACCTCATGCACCACGGCGAGCTGATGGTGCTCGTGCAGCCCAACGAGTTTCTCATTCTCGGTGGGGCTGCCGTTGGCACCCTCATCATTGCCAACCCGCCGGCCGTATTGAAGGCCTGTTTGGCGCAGACGATTGGCCTGCTCAAGCCCAACGCCTACGGCGCCAAGGCGTATGCCGAACTGCTGCAGGTACTCTACGAGATCTTCCAGAAAGCCCGCAAGGACGGTCTGGTCGGACTCGAATCGCACATCGAGAATCCGGAAAGTAGCGACATCTTCCAGAAATATCCGTCGTTTACCGGCAGTCATCACGCGGTCGCACTGCTGTGCGACACGCTGAAGGTCCTGCTCACGGGCACCGTGGAGGATCACAATCTGGCAGAAATTCTGGACGTCGATCTCGACAAACATCATCACGAAGCCATGCAGGTGCCGCACGCGATCACGATGGTTGGGGATGCCATGCCCGGGTTTGGCATCGTGGCCGCCGTGCTCGGCGTCATCATCACCATGGGATCGATCGGTGGCGCTGCGTCCGAGATTGGTGAAAAAGTGGCGGCCGCACTCGTCGGCACGTTCCTCGGCATTCTGCTCGCCTATGGGGTGTTCGGACCGCTGGCCAAGGCCATGGAAAACCGCATTCACGCGGAGCACGACTACATGCTGTGCATCCGTACCGCCCTGCTGTCCTTCGCCCGCGGTGATGCGCCCATGACCGCCGTGGAGTTCTCGCGTCGCAATATCGAGCCGCATGAACGGCCCAGCTTTGCTGAGCTCGAGGAGCTCACCCGGAAGAAGGCGGCCTGACGATGGCCGCCCGCGCCGGCAAGAAAGTCGTCGTCATCAAGAAGGTCATCAAGGGCGGCGGTGGACACCACGGTGGTTCGTGGAAGGTTGCCTACGCCGACTTCGTGACTGCCATGATGGCCTTCTTCATGGTGATGTGGATTCTTGGCATGGACGACAAGACGAAGCAGGCCATTGAAGGCTACTTCGCCAATCCTGTGGGCTACAAGAAGGGGTACGGCGCCGGCTCGAGTCCCATCTCCACCGGCAGCGCGCCATCCAACGTGCAGAAAACGCAACTGCGCATGATCGTGCGCTCCACAGAACAGCGCACGTTCGAGCAGCTCAAGTCGCAGATTCTCGACAAAGTCGCCAAGAGCGATTCACTCAAACGACTTCATGCGTTCATCGACGTGCAAGTTACCAACGATGGCCTGCGCATCGAACTGGTCGAGACAGGCGCCGGTGATGTGTACTTTCCATTGGGCTCGGCGCGCATGAAGGCGGCCACCATGTTGGCCCTGCAGCTCATCGGCGCCGAACTCGCCAACATGCAGCATCCGGTGGTATTGGAGGGTCATACCGACGCGGCAAGGTTCGGATCGGATGACGGTTACGGCAATTGGGAACTGTCGGCAGACCGCGCGAACGCCGCGCGCCGGGTGCTCGAAGCGGTTGGCGTTACGGGTGGACGCATTGTTGGAGTGACCGGCCTCGCCGATACGCACCCGCGCGTCCCGGAAAACCCTCTCGCGGCAGCCAATCGCCGAATCTCGATCCTGTTGCCCTACACGCAGGTGAATGCCCGCGACGCGTCGGCCGAAGACATGGCGGTCACCAAACGTGACTCGTTGGTGGCCAACATCGGCAAACCATTGCCGTAAGCGGCTCGCCGCATTGTCGGCGTCACGGAACGTCGGCCCAGTGGTGGCGTAGTTTATCGCATGGCCGTCTCCCGTCTCCTGTCTCGCGTCTTCCGTCTCCCACCTCCAATCTCCCGTGCGGACCGAGCTCGTCTCGCCCGCCGTCTCGCCGTTCCGATCCTGATGACAGCCGTTGCTGCATGCGACCGGACGCCACGGCTTTCGACGGTCGACTCGCTCCTCGCGCGTGATCTCACCCTCGCGGCAGCCGCCGCGCCGTCGCAGGTGCCACTCTCGCTCTCAGACACGGCGGCGAGTCCACCACGGGTGGCCGAGGTCATCGAGCAACGCACGCCGCGCCAAACCGCACCTCGGCCGCCCGCCGTGACTCGTCGGCGACCGGCCCCATCTCCCGAGATGCCAACGAAGGTCGTTGTGGCTCCGCCAACACCAGCAGCACCCGCCACCACGGAAGCACCGTTCACACCCGAACACGTCGGTGTGGGCGCGGGTCATCGCGAGATGGGAACCGGCACCACACTCGTTGGCCGAACGAATTCGGCGCTTTGTTCGCTGGCGAACCGTCCGGGAGACCGGCTCGTTGCCACGCTCAGCGTTGATGCCGTCTCTGCCGACGGGACCACCTTGCGAGCGGGTACACCTGTTCTCGTCGAGATGTCGGCGCCAACTACCCCTGGCGAATTCGCCTTTCGGGTGAAAGCCGTGCAAGTGGACGGCGTGCTGATTCCAATCGACGGTTCGGTGCAGGTGGCTGGCGCGACCACCGAACGGCGGGTCTCGAAGGGCGGCGATCAGGGAAAGGTGATCGGCGGCGCCATCGCCGGTGCTATTCTGGGACGAATACTGGGCGGCGGAACGAAAGGCACAGTCATCGGCGCAGCAGGTGGCGCTGCCGCTGGCACAATTGCCGCTTCTCGTAATACTGTCACGGAGACGTGTTTGCCTTCCGGGGCAACGCTCACCGTAAGGCTGTCCGCTCCTCTTGTACTCCCCCAAGGAGTTCCGTGATCGAAGTCGAGAAGTACACCAAGCTGTATGGGGAGATCATCGCCGTGAACGACCTGTCCTTCGCCGTACCCTCGGGCGAAGTGTTGGGTCTCGTAGGCCCGAATGGAGCGGGTAAGACCACCACGCTGCGTGCGCTCGCGGGAATCTTGCAGCCCACGTCGGGCAGCATTCGTATCGCCGGCATCGACCTGAAAACACAGCCAGTCCACGCCAAGGCAAAACTCGCGTTTATCCCCGACGAGCCGCAGCTCTTCGACTACCTCACGGTTACTGAACACCTGCAATTCGTGGCCCGGTTATATGGCGTGCACGATGCCGCGCCGCGCATCCCGGTGCTGCTGGAAGAGCTCGAGCTCACCCCCAAGCGTGACGCGCTGCCACCGGAGCTGTCACGCGGCATGAAGCAGAAGCTCGCCATCGCCTGCGGACTGCTCCATCAGCCTTCTGTCGTATTGCTTGATGAGCCGCTCACCGGACTCGATCCGGTTGGCATTCGACGAATGAAGGAGACCATCACGCAACGCGCGCGTGATGGCGCGGCCGTGATCTTGAGTTCGCACTTGCTGCACCTGGTCGAAGAATTGTGCACGCGCATTCTGGTCATTCGCCGCGGTCAGGCGGTGGCGTTCGGGACGATCGCCGAAATCGTGGTGGCGCACCCGGAGCTGGCTGGCCATTCGCTGGAAGAAGTATTCATCGCGCTCACGGGTGATGGAACCACCGAATTGGCATCGGTATGAGTGGGGACGTGCGCGAGGTCGCCAGCACACCGTCTCCGGCGGCGGCGATGTGGTTTTTGTATGTGCGTTCGGCGCGCAATCGCCTGCGGGCCCAACTCAAGCGTGCCCGCAGCCCACGCTATCTCGTGGCCGTCATCCTCGGTGTGCTGTACATCTGGTGGGCGATGTTCCGCAACACGCGGCTCGGTGGCGGTCCGCTCGCGTCGGTCGTGCGCACCGATCTTGTCCTGCCGGTTCTCGCTGCGTTGCTGATGGTGTCGGCGGCACGCTGGTGGATATTTGGTGCCGACCGCGGCACACTCGCGTTTGCACCCGCCGAGGTGCAGTTCCTGTTTCCCGCACCCGTGTCACGCCGCGCGCTGGTGAACGCAAAACTGGTGCGTACCCAGCTCATGATCCTGCTCAACACCATCATTTTCTCGGTGCTCCTGCGTG
>JANMRE010000034.1:0-3067 GCA_031370885.1 Gemmatimonadaceae bacterium | reverse complement strand
CTACCGGCGCAACCAACGAGCGCTACCGACCGCGCGTTGGCGTGGACCGCGCACAACACCCTGGCACAGCGTTCGTGGTATCGCGGACTTGCGTGGCGCGCCGCGGGTCCGGTAAAAATTGGCGCCCGCGTGGAAGCCATTGCCATTCCCGCCGGCAACACCGGCACGATTTACGCAGGGGTTGGCTCGGGCAATCTGTGGAAGACGGTCAACAACGGACTCACCTGGCGCCCCGTCTTCGAGCATGAGAGTGCGTTCGCGATTGGTGATGTCGCGGTCTCGCGCAGTCAGCCCAACATCGTGTGGGTGGGTACGGGCGAAGCGCAGCCACGATTCTCCGGCTACGCCTATCCAGGCACCGGGGTGTTCAAGTCCACGAACGGCGGCGACTCGTGGACCAACATGGGACTCGGCGAAACGCATCACATCGCCAAGGTGCTTATTCATCCCATCAATCCCAACATCGTGTATGTCGCGGCAATGGGTCGGCAGTGGACGGCCAATCGGGAACGCGGTGTGTTTCGCACCGTGGATGGCGGAGCGCATTGGACGCAGGTGTTGTTTGTTGACGACACCACGGGCGTTGTGGACATGGCAATCGACCCGTCCAATCCCAACATCCTGTACGCGTGGGCCTGGCAGATCGAGGCAGGCACACGTGGCGGGTTGTTCAAGTCACGCGATGGTGGCACCACCTGGCGTCACATCACTGCGGGATTGCCAACGGGCGTAGTGGGGCGATCGGGCATTGATGTGGCACCGGGCGCGCCAAACGTGCTGTATGTGTTTCTCGACAATCGAGCCTCCAGCCCGGTAAAAGATCGGCCATACGTCGGCGGCGAGGTCTATCGCTCGGCCGACCGTGGCGAACACTGGCGCCGGGTGAACACCGACGACCTATACGAGGTGTTCGGCACCTTCGGCTGGAAGTTCACCGATGTGCGCGTGGACCCGCGCAACGCGCAGCATGTGTACATCATGGGCAATCGCGGCTTCGAGTCGTTCGATGGCGGGGCCACCTGGCGTCGGCTTGGTGATCGCATTTTGCGGCTGCACGATACGGAAGGGCGGTCGTTGCATCTCGATCACCACGAGCTGGTGATCGACCCGGCCAATCCCGATCGGTTGTTGCTGGGGAACGACGGCGGACTGTTCATGTCATACGACGCGGGAGCCAGCTGGTTGCACCTCAACAACATCCCCGTGTCGCAGATGTACTTCGTGGCAACGGACGACAAGTCGCCTTATCGAATTTTCGCCGGCACGCAAGACGATGCGGCGTTGTTCGGACCCAGCACCGCGTCGCTGGATGATGCCGTTCCCGATCCGTGGCGCAGTGTGTATCTGGATCGTTGGACCGGCGGCGACAGCTACGTCACGCTGCCCGATCCCACCGATGATCGTTTCGTGTACTACGAGCACCAGAACGGTGCGATGATGCGCATGGACATTACCGGTGGGTCGATCCTGAGTGGCGGGCCGTCCAGTGAGAACATTCGCCCGCGGTTGCCGCGCGGCGCGCCGCCGTTGCGTTTCAGCTGGTATACGCCGTTTTTCATTTCGCCGCACAATCCACGCACGCTCTACGCGGGCGGAAATCGCGTGCTCAAAACGATCGACCGTGGCACCACGTGGACGGCAGTCAGCCCGGAGCTTGGTGATTCTGCCGGAGCCGATCGTGCTGTGGTGCCAACGGGCGCGCTGACCATGCTTACCGAGTCGCCGCTGGTTCCGGGTATGCTGGCAGGGGGGACGGAAAGCGGGCGCGTGTGGCTGACCACCAACGACGGCGCCACGTGGCGTCGCATCGATGCGGGACTGCCGCGCAAGTGGCTAAGTCGAGTGATCACGTCAGCACAGAGCGCCGCCACGCTGTATGTGAGCTTCACCGGATTTCGCGAAGACGATACGCGTCCCTATCTGTTCGTGTCGAACGATACCGGACACACCTGGCGTTCGATTGTCAGCAACCTGCCTCAGGAATCGGTGAACGTCATCAAGGAAGATCCCACCAATGCCGACCTGTTGTACGTGGGAACGGATCTCGGGGTGTACGTCTCATTCGATCGCGGCGGTTTATGGGAATCGCTGAGCAGCTCGTTGCCGTCCACGCCCGTGCAGGATCTTACCGTACAGTCGCGCGACAACGAGTTGGTGATCGGCACGTATGGTCGTGGCGCGTGGATCCTGGACCTCACGCCCATTCGCGACCGATTGACGGTAACGTCGGCGATGCCGTTACGCGTGTTCCCGATTCGCAGTGTGATCAGCGACTACTTCCCGTGGGAAACTGTTCCGGGTGATCGACGCGGTCGCAACGTTGCGCGGGTGCACATTGCCAGTGCTGTGCCGGGTACGGCGAACGTCAGTGTGAGCGATTCCACCGGACGTGTGGTGCGGCGGTGGCAGGCGCCGGTCACGCTGGGTGTGAACACGCTGGTGTGGGACCTGCAAGCGGAGCGAGCCGCTGGAGGACTCGATGACGCGCGCGCCGGACGCTACACGATTGACGTGAACGTTGGAGAGGCGCGATCGTCGGGTGCCATTGAGGTGCGCGCCGATCCCGTACTCAAGCGGCCGTGACCTCTGGCCGGGATATAAGACCGGGGTCGATACGGCAGGTGAGGATGAATATTGTTCACGAAACTGGTTCAAAAACGGTGACATATCATCCTTGACGGTTCTTTAAGTGCGTTTTGTCATACATTATGGCCGCACGACGGTCGCCGGGAACACGCCGTCTTCGAGTACGCCGGCGAGGTGGCGCGCGCGGTGTCTACATGGCGCACCGTCGCGGCAACACTCGGGTCTACGAAGGACGAGGCGGAGAGTTTTGCCACTGCGTTCGTACATGACGAACGCGCGGTGGCGCAGCGCCTGATGTCGTAGGCTCAAAAAGGAAAAAAATGAGAGGATCTTCGCGGCCGGCCTAGTAGCGGAACAGCCGATTGATTTTGATCACGAAGGCGCGGTTCTTCAGTCCGTGCACCGTCGTCGGCGTAACGTAGCGGTCGTCCCGCACGTCGCGTTCGTCGGTGTACACCAGAAACAGCTCGCTGCCCGGCGC
>JANMRE010000791.1:0-2132 GCA_031370885.1 Gemmatimonadaceae bacterium | reverse complement strand
GGCCGAGGAGACCGACCCGAACAAGCTGCACGATCTGAAGGCAGCGTTGGACGCCGCACAGGTGTATTCACCGGAGCAGGTGCAGCAGGTGGTGGCGCTATTCCTCGGCGATGCCGAGCGCGAGAGTCTCGATCCAATCCTCGACACATGTGTTGCTGTCTATAACAGCTCACTCGACGAAGATGGTCAGGTAGCGTTCAAGGGCAAAGCAAAGGTGTTCTGCCGCACGTACAGCTTCCTGTCGTCGGTGATTCCGTACAGCAATGCGGAGTGGGAGAAGCTGTCGATTTTCCTCAACTTGCTCACGCCCAAACTGCCGGCGCCGACGGAGGAGGATCTCGCCAAAGGCATTCTCGAGGCGATCGACATGGACAGCTACCGCGTCGAGAAGAAGGCGATGATGAAGATTGCGTTGACCGACAAGGACGCGGCGATCGATCCCGTTCCGACTACCGCGGGCGGCCATGCGCCAGAACCTGAGCTGGATCGATTGAGCAATATTCTCAAGGTCTTCAACGATCAGTTCGCGACATTATTCACCGATACCGACCGGGTCGCGAAGCGCATTCGTGAAGACATTGCGCCCAAAGTCGCGGCCGATGCAGCGTACCAAAACGCACGGGAGAATACGCCGCATACCGCGCGCATGGCGCATGATCAGGCGCTTGGACGTGTGATGCAGCACCTGCTGAAGGACGACACGCAGGTGTACAAGCAGTTTGTGGAGAACGAGTCGTTCAAGCGGTTTGTGGGCGATATGGTGTATGCGATGACGAGTCAACCGTAGGGATGCGTATCGGAAAGCCAACGGCGTGTCACTACCGCCTTGCGGCACGTGCAACGGGGCAGTTTTGTCAACCAATGAACCGTCCACTCACCATTGGCCTTCCGCTGGCGCTGCTGCTCGCCAACTGCACCCACCGATCGGCGGCCCCAAGCGCCGGTACCGGACCTGCCGCGACGTCCGCCGCCATCACTGAAGCGGATCTGCGTCAACACCTCTACCGCATTACCGACGACTCGACGATGGGGCGCGAGACGGGAAGCAAGGGCGCCTATTCCGCTACCGAATACATCGCCGCCGAGTTCAAGCGAATGGGATTGCAACCCGGTGGCGACAATGGCGGCTGGTTCCAGATCGTTCCCATGTGGCGCGTGGCGGTCGATCCGGCTTCGCGACTGTCTGCAGGCGGCACCGCGCTCACGGTGTTCCGCGACTTCATGCCCGGCAGCAGTCTCGCCCCGGCGCGTGTGCTGAACGCTACGCCCGTGGTGTACGGCGGTTCGCTGCGCGACACCACGACGTGGATTCCGGTAGCGAATGCCGCAGGAAAGGTGGTGCTGATCGATGTGCCGCTTGGCACGTCGTTTCGCGCCGCGTCAAATATCGGCTCGCGCTATCGCGACGCGCTGGTGTTGGTGGTATCGGGGTTTGAAGACGTTCCCGCCGAACAGGTGGCGCGATTGCGTGAAGGTCGCCCAGTACCTGATACGTCGCGGAACGCGCGTGGTGTGCCTGTGGTGTGGATGACGCGTGCTGCAGCGGCAATCGTGATGGGCGGCGCGGTCGCGCAGATGGCGCCGGGTGCGAGTGGTCGTACCCTGTCTGGACAGTTCGACTATCCTCGCACCACGGTGTTGTTCCCGGCCCGGAACGTGGTGGGCATTCTACCCGGCAGTGATGCCGTGTTGCGCAGACAGTACCTCACACTCACGGCGCACCACGATCACGTGGGCTACGATCATAGTCCGGTGGACCACGATTCGCTGCGCGCGTTCAACACGGTGGTGCGACCCATGGGTGCGGACTCGCCAGTGCGGCCGGTAACAATGGCGGAGTGGACACGGATTCGCACCATCCTGGACAGTCTGCGGCGCTCGAACCCGCTGCGGCTTGATTCCATTCGCAACGGCGCCGACGACGACGGCTCGGGCACCGCATCGATCCTGGAAATTGCCGAAGCGTTTGCGCGGGGCGGCACGCGACCAACGCGGTCCCTGATTTTTGTGAGTCACACCGGCGAGGAAGCGGGGCTGTTGGGATCGCGCTGGTTTGGCGATCACTCGCCGGTGCCGGTCGACTCGATTGTCGGTGAAATCGATCAGGACATGGTGGGGCGTGGCACGACGCG
>JANMRE010000790.1:0-4161 GCA_031370885.1 Gemmatimonadaceae bacterium | reverse complement strand
AAGACAAGAGCTGCACAGGCAACACCGCTCCTGGCTGCTCCAGAGCGTCTGATTTCGACAACAACGACGTCCTCCTTCGTATCCGTTCGGTGCCGGAACCGAGCACGTATCTCCTGATGGCCTCGGGTCTGCTCGGACTTGGCTTGGCGGCTCGCCGTCGTCGCTCCGTCTGAAAAGGGGTTCGATACTCGGCCACACGAGGTAACGCGGGTTTGTGAGTCGAGTGTCAGAAGAGGGTTTGAGTGGGGGGGGAGTCAGTCGACTCCTCCCCCATTTATTTTGTACGGAGGCCCGGCATGAGTCGTCCTTCCGCAGGGCTGTTTCAGCGTACGCTTCGCTCAGGGAGATGCCGTTTGTTCGATAACCACCGAACGGGGAAGAGCGTTGTCGCCACTCCGCATGTCAGCGTCATCATCCCTGCGTACAACATTGCCGACTACATCGCCGAGGCGTTGAACTCCGTTCTTGCGCAAACGTACCGGAACCATGAGATCATCGTCATCAATGACGGATCACCGGACACGGCGAAATTTGAAGCCGTACTTGAGCCGTATTTGGAAGACATCGTCTATCTCCGGCAACCCAATCTCGGAGCCGGGGCCGCCAGAAATTTTGGCATTCAGACGGCACGCGGCGCGCTGATCGCCTTTCTTGACGGTGACGATATCTGGCATCCAGAGTTTCTCGAATCGCAAGTGCGTTTTCTGGAACGCAATCAGTACGGAATGGTGTATGCGGACGCGTTACTCTTTGGCGGTTCAGCGTTCGATGGAAGGAACTTCATGTTGGACGCGCCTTCGCAGGGCGAAGCCAATTTCGAAAACCTTCTGGATTTCCGCTGCAATGTCATCACGTCGGGAACCGTCGCGCAAAAGCACGCGGTGGTGGATGCGGGGATGTTTGAATTGGAAAAGGTCCGCGCTCACGACTTCGTGCTATGGTTGAGAATGGCGAAGAACGGCGTGCGAATAGGATATCAAAGAAAGACGCTGCTGAAATATCGGGTTCGCCTCGACAGCCTTTCCGGAAATTCCATCGAACGAGTGCAGCGCGAAATTGATGTCTATCACCGAGTTGAGAGGCTCATCGACCTGACTGCGAAGCAGCGCGACATTATCCGGCTTCAACTCGCTCGGCTGGAAGCGGAAGTTGAGATCGAACGCGGAAAGTCATTCTTTCTGCAGAAGGATTTCTCCTCGGCGCGCACGGCGTTCGAACGAAGCAACGGCTACCGGAAGTCAGGTCGGCTTTGGCTGGTCATTTTTCTCCTGCGGGTCGCGCCGAACTTGCTTCTCAATCTGTATAAGTCCCGGCGGGCACAGGAAATCGCATTTGTCCCCCGAATCTAGGTTACCGTCGCGCTGCCCGTCGCCGGTTTTGAGTGGGGATACTCCGATGGAGACCGTCTACCACTTTTTCCACGAAGGCGGCCCACCGCTCACGGCCAGATTTCCGCGATAAGCTTTGCTCCGATCGCTGCATTAAAGTGCACCGGATCGTTGTAATTCGCGCGCTCGTTGGTGATTTCCGTGCGCGGTCCAAAATCCACCAAACGCGCCAAGTGTTCGAGGTCGCGTTTCATCTGCACCGCTGATTCGCCTAGTCCGTTTGCGGTGACGATTGCCTCGACGTCGCGATGTGTTGGAAAACGAACGAATGTGAGTCGCACGCCGTGTTCGCTGCACCACAGGGCAACTCGCTGCAGCTCGGCGGCATAGCGCCGCGGCGCTCGCCAGCGCGAAAAGGTAAGCTGTTGCTCATCCAACACGTACCGCCAGTACGTCTCGCGATCGGCCGTTACCTTGTCGAGCGCAGGCACCATGCCCGGCCAGCCTCGCGCCAGGAGGGTGTACCAGGTTGCCGTGAGCACGTTGCGGTTGGTGAAGTACAGCAGCGGATTCGATATCATCGACTCCATCGCATCGGTACGACGCAAGATGTTGTAGTCGTTATAGGCGTCGAGCGTGAGGCCAAATGTCACACTCTCCAACTTGGTGAAGCGCGTAGCGAACCAGAAGGAATCGATCATTTCTTGCATGCTGGCGCCGCCGTACGCGAGATTCGCGACGGGCTTCCCCATTTGGCGCGATACCGCGTCCGCTCTCAAGCTTGCCATCCGTGAGTCACCCAAGAGCACATTCGGAGCGGGTCGGCGCCTGAACTCAGAAAGACTGAGCAGGGTGGGGTTGATCGCTTTGGCCACGCGGGTGCGCACCACAGGCTCCGCCAGCGTGCGACTGAATCCAAAGAACCCGAACGGATCGACGAGCGCAACGGTTCCGACGTAGATGGCTGGCAGCAGTGCGAACGCCGCTGCGTGAACGGCGAACCGTCCAAGGCGCCATACGTCTCCGCGCACTTCAGAACTGGAAGTAGATAAACTGCTGGACACTGTTAAACGCTCCCAGGAAGACCACCGCCATCAAAAGGGCGTAGTAGGCGACCCATCGAATGGGCGCCGCACGTCGCTCGAGCACTTCGCGAAGTGACACCCGTCTGTTCCACGCCTCAGTCGTAAGAAGAAATCCAATGAGTGCGACCGCCAGAAGGAACTCCACCTTACTCTGACGCATCATTACATAGAACCGGAGGTACGGGAAGTCGGTGAGGTGAAACAGCACCGATCCGAGCCCGTCACCCAGGTGTCTGACGATATAGACGGCGTCGGACAATGTGCGTGCGCGAAAGAAGATCCAGGACAGGCTGATAGCACTGAACGTGATCGCCCAACCAACGAACCTCCGGCCCACGCCCCACGGCGCCGCTTGACGGTCTTTATGCGACGACGGTGCCCAGCCCAACGCCTGCTCGATCACGAGGTAGAGCCCATTGAGCCCCCCCCAAATCACGTAGGTCCAACTCGCGCCGTGCCACAGTCCGGAGAGCAGGAATGTGACCAGAAGGTTGAAATAACGTTGTAGTCGCGGAGACTGAC
Organism: Gemmatimonadaceae bacterium; assembly: GCA_031370885.1. Taxonomy (GTDB): domain Bacteria; phylum Gemmatimonadota; class Gemmatimonadetes; order Gemmatimonadales; family Gemmatimonadaceae; genus Gemmatimonas. The sequence continues at coordinate 1,226 of JANMRE010000790.1, read as the reverse complement.
TGCCTCCCATCGGGATGTAGACATAGTCGCGGAACCAGGTTGAGAGAGAGATGTGCCAACGCCGCCAGAAGTCTCCTACAGACGAACTGAGATACGGCGCGTCGAAATTCTTCATGAGCTTGAAGCCCATGACCTGGGCACTTCCCAACGCGATATCCGAGTAACCGGAAAAGTCGCAGTATATCTGAAACGCAAAAAAGATGGTGGCGACGATCAGAGAAATCCCCGGCCACCCGGTTGGGCTGTCGTAGACCGCGTTGACAAATGGGGCGAGTCGATCGGCAATCACCACTTTCTTGAAGAACCCCCAGCCCATGAGCACAAGACCACTCCGCACCCGGTGGTGGTCAAAGGGGATGGCGGTGTGAAACTGCCGCAGCAGATTCTGCGGTCGCTCGATGGGGCCAGCGACCAGTTGCGGGTAGAACATCACATAGAGCGCGAAGATGCCGAAGCTGCGTTCGACGGTCTGTCGGCCCCGGTACACTTCAATCGTGTAGCTCAGCGACTGGAATGTGTGAAACGACAGACCGATAGGGAGCAGTATGTCGAGATGTGATACCGGCCAGTGCGTTCCACCGGCAGCAAGGAGGTCTCGAACGTTGTCATTGAGAAAATTGAAGTACTTGAAAAACGCCAGTACACCCACGTTGGCGACGATACTTGCAATGAGGTACAGCTTCTTCCGTCGACCTTCGCTTTGCGCGATAAACAACCCGGCGAAGTAGTCAATGGTGATGGTCCCCGCCAGGATGAGGATGTAAATGGGCTGGAACGCCATATAGAAGTAACAACTGGCGCCCAACACCCAGAGCCACCGCCACTTCGGCGCGAGCACGAAGTAAACGATGGACACGAGCGGGAAAAAAACCAGGAACTCGAAGGAATTAAACAGCATTCACGATGGAGGGACGTGTTCCTTGCGGGGAGACGCTCACCGATGTCCGACGCAAGACGAGTGGACGCGTGGCATGTAACGTCGCAAGTGCCGACGCTTCGCAGCGGTGCGACTGCCCGTTGGGCAGGAACACCACATTTCCCGCATGGTCACCGTAGTACCTCGCGATGGCGCGTGTTCGCGGGGTGTCATGCTGGTGCGCCGCGGCTATTGCCACGCCACAACCCATTGTTGTCGGCTGCCGATATCGTTGATTCCAACACATCCAGCAGTACGCGCGCCTGCGTCTGCCGACTGAACCTGTCGTCGGCGCCCAAGGCGCGTGGAG
>JANMRE010000778.1:0-1938 GCA_031370885.1 Gemmatimonadaceae bacterium | reverse complement strand
GTACCGTCAACTGGCTCGCGGGCCGGGGACTGAACCGCAGTTCGCCGAACGACCGGTTGATGTCGGAGCGCCGACGAAAGCCGACTTGCGGATCAAAGTTGCGGCCCACCGAAAGGAGCTCGGCTTTCGCGCCGTACCGATCCACGCCGTAGTCCAACCGGCCTTGGTAGCTCTGGTTGTTGCCGTTCACACCCGTGGTGCGTGTTTGCGCCCAGTACGCGCCGGCGGTCAATGCTTGCGAAAGTAAGAACGCGCCATCCAGCCCGTAGGCCGCGTTCGATCCGCTGCCTGACGCCCCTACCGACCGGTTGGTGACCATCGCGCCGATCGAACTGCGCTGCAGGATGTCGCGCTTGAGGCGAACCACGGTGAAATTGGTGGCGTCGGTATTCGACGCCGCGTCACCCGCCGTTCCGATGTTCATCAGTCCGATCGCATACTTGCCAAGCTTTCCGGTGAGCCGGCCGCCAACGTTGATGGGAATGACGCTACTGTTGTCGAGACCGATGCGTCGCGTGTAGAAAAGCTGCGGTGTATCGGCTCCGCCACTGCCGCCAAATGCGCCGTTACCACCGCGCGCAAAATCAAAAATTCCGCGACCCTCGAGAAAGAAGTCGCGCTTCTCGGGAAAGAACAGGCTGAATCGTGTCAGGTTAACCTGTTGCTCGTCGATCTCAACCTGCGCGAAGTCGGTATTGACGGTGAGATCTGCCGTGAGGTTTGGCGTGACGGCGTACTTGATGTCGCCGCCGATTTCGCTGGCGAAGACGTTGTTGGATGGAGGTGTGCGCACGCGGTCGGTGGTGACACGCGAGACCGCGTACGGCTTGAGCTCGATGTTCTTGCCGGCCTCGGGGAGGTCGAGACCCACCAACGTACCGCCAGCCGACACACGGTTGAGCGCCTGCGGGCCGGCAAGGATGCGTGGCACCGGCGTGAGGTAGTCCCATTCGTTCTTGTGTCGGACCGAGCGGCGGATCTGGATGCCCCACATCTGGCTCGGCCCCGCACGATACCGTAGCGACTTGAAGGGAATTTCCATCTCGACGGTCCATCCGCCATCGAAACGTCCAGTCTTTGACGTCCAGACGGGGTTCCAGTCGGTGTTTGATGCGCCTTCGTCAACAATGGAGTAGTCGGCGCGCGCGCCGAGGGGATTGGTGTAGAACGCGAATCCGCTGCGACGATCGTAGAACGTGTCGAACAGGATGCCGATGTGTTCGTTGTTGCGCAGACCACCAGTGTCGCGCCGCAGTTCGTTCACGATCCACTCCGCAGGCGGCGCCGTGTCATAGCAGCGACAGGTGAAGTAGATGTTGCGGTCGTCATAGGTGATCCAGATATCACTGCGTTCGGTTGCTGGTGCGCCGGCGTTGGGCGCCACTTGAATCAGTCCACCGAATGGGACTTCTCGCGTGTAGACCTCCTCGTCACGCACGCCGTCCAGCGTGAGGGGCGCGGACAGCTTGATCGCGCGCACGGTGGCTCGGTTCGCGGCGTCGCGTGTGATGACGGCCGGGGCCACGGGTGCTGGCGGGCCGTCGATCACGGTGGGTGACTGGGCCCACGTTGACGTCGCTGGGAGCGCCGTGATGGCGATCGCGACCATCGCGCTGCGCTGGCCGCGCGTGGTATGGTGACTCATCGGTATCGGACAATCTCCCAATTCACGGTGGCGTCGCCCGCACCGCGCAGCGACGGCAAGATGCCGAAGGTAGAGCGAATGCCGGGGGCACGCCAGCGCTCAGACCGTGGCCCAGCGCTCGGCACGGACCGGTCGCCAGCGACTTGCCCACCCTCGGCGTATTGTTTTGCAGACCGCGCGCAGACTCAACCCTGCCTGGCAATCACCATGAGAGGGACCGTTATGCAACGCCCATCACATCACCGTCTGGTGTCGACGAGCTTTATTCTTCTCTCGCTGGCGGTATTGCCTGC
>JANMRE010000757.1:0-2145 GCA_031370885.1 Gemmatimonadaceae bacterium | reverse complement strand
GACTCGCGCTCCGCGTGCGACAGCAGAATTGTGTACGGACTCCGTCTCGGCATGGGGCCTCCTTGGTGAAGCGTAACCATCATGCCAAACGGAACGAAACGCAACATTTAATACGTCATTGTAGTTAGCACCACGACCACTTAGCCCTCGGCCTCCCGCCGGGGCTTTGTGCGTTTCTGGCAGTTCGAACTCGGTCTCGCAACGGTGGTGCGCGTGTGTCGCGAATGGTGCCCCAAAGAAGTGCTCCCCGAGGCTAGGGTGAGCCGTTTTCACGAAAGGCCTGGCGAAGTGAGCGGTTTTCCTTGCGGGTGAGCGTTTTTCGCGCTTCTTTGTCAGTGGTGATCCTTGCGTGACCCTTTTTTCCACAAAGCAATCGCTGTGAACCTTTTTTCGCGCCCGGTGAGCGTTTTTCGCGAAAATGACCCGCCGGAAGGTGCTCGCTCAGCAGGGTACGCGTGGCTGATCGGCAGGTATGGACTGCGCCTGCCAAAGCCACCGGAACTGACCGCGATTGGGGGCCAAAGCCGCTCCGTGAGGATCTCGTCGCGCCGGCACCGATCGCGCGGGCAACCCGCATGGGTCATCAAGTCCGAACGCTATGCGCCGGAAGACACTTTCGTCGCCCACGTGAGTTTTGCGTTGAAGTGGGAAGGGCTGAACCTCGCGGTACTCAGTGCGCTCTTTCGTGCCGTCCCGGCGAGCGACATTGCGATCGGTATTCGCGCGACGCCAGTTGGCACGCAGACCCGGCGCCTCTGGTTTCTCTACGAATGGCTGACCGGTCAGCAGCTCGATCTCCCCGACGCTCGCAAAATTGCGGCGGTCAATATCGTCGATCCAAAGAAGCAGTTCGCGCTATCACATGGCGAAGTCTCGACGCGCCATCGGGTGCGCAACAATCTCCCTGGTACGCGCGAATTCTGCCCGCTCGTTCGGTGCACGCCCGCGCTCACCGCCCTGGCTGAGAGTGGACTGGGCGACACCGTGAGAACGGTGATCGGGGCGGTCCATCCGGATGTGCTCTCGCGCGCTGCAGCATTCCTGCTGCTCAGCGACAGTCGGGCATCGTTTCACATCGAGGGCGAAAAACCATCGCGCGATCGCGCGCATCGCTGGGCACAGTCCATCGCGACGGCGGGAGCTACCGCGCTATCGATCGACACGCTGGAGGCGCTACAGGGTGTGGTCATCGGTGACAGCCGCTTTGTCCACCTGGGACTTCGTACGCAAGGCGGATTTGTCGGCACGCACGATCGGACGACGCAGGAGCCACTCCCCGACCATATCAGCGCCCGTCACGAGGATCTGCACTCACTCGTGAATGGTATTGCCGCCTATGATGAGCGCGCCGGACGCGGAACGATGGACGCGGTAGTGGCCGCGGCATCGGCGGGCTTTGGATTTGTCTACGCGCACCCGTTTGAGGACGGGAACGGTCGCGTGCACCGCTGGCTGTTGCACCATGTGCTGTCGGCCGCAGGATTCGCGCCGGCCGGCGTGGTGTTCCCGGTAAGCGCCGTCATGTTACGCGAGATTACGGCGTATCGCACGGTGCTGGAAAGCTACTCCAAGTCGTTGTTGCCGAACATCGACTGGCGACCGACGGCAGATGGAAACGTTGAGGTGCTGAATGACACGGCGGATTGGTATCGCTACTTCGACGCGACGGCCCACGCCGAGTTCCTGTACCATTGCGTGCGCGAGACGATCGAATCGGACGTGCCGTACGAAGTCGCATATCTGAAGGCGTATGATGCGTTCACGGTGGCAATCTCGTCGATGGTTGACATGCCCGCGCGCACGCTGGACCTGTTGCACCGATTTCTTCGACAGAACCACGGCCGCTTCTCGAAGCGCGCCCGTAGTGGCGAGTTTGCCAGTCTCACCGATCAGGAAGTCGCTGCGATCGAGGCGCGCTACGCGGAGAGCGTCGCCGATCTTCCCACCGCACCGGCGTATGCCGATGGTGTGGTCTCCCTGCGAGACGAGGATTCATGAGGGCGCGACAGATCGTCGCCAAACGCCCAAAATCCAGACGGCACCACCAACTCGAAGCGCTGCACGGGGTGGAGTCTCGTCAGAACGCCAGCATCTGCGTGTACTTCACGATCACACTGAATCCTGTCGCCGGTGCGTCGGGCAAAT
>JANMRE010000752.1:0-4174 GCA_031370885.1 Gemmatimonadaceae bacterium | reverse complement strand
GCTTGAGCCACGGCGCACCAAACCCGTCCATGTGCATCACGATCTGCACCTTCGGATCGAGCTTGATGTTCGGTGAGTTGGTGACACCTTTTCGCGTGAAGCGGTGCACGATCAACACCTTGGGCGGCAAGTTGTATTTGTCCACGAGACCGGCGAGAAATCGTGACGCGTAGTTGATATCCGCCGCGTCGTAGGTTCCAATCTTCTTGCCGGGTCGGCCGCCATCCTTCATGGAGAATTCCGGGTCGATGCCGAGATGGACATCGGGACGCTTCAGGAATCGCTCGAGCGCCGGCAACTCCTGCTGCAACGTGCTGAGTCCGACCTGCACATCCACGAACATGATGGCATGCTTGCGTGTCGCCCAGCCGTAAACTCTCTCTATCAGCGTGCTGTCCATGCGCAATCGATACTTTCCATCGCGACCGGCATCGCCTTGGGCGACCACCGCGATAAGATGCAAGGCAGGTTGTACCGGATGCGTCGGATCGAGTCGATTCCATTCCGCCACTTCGCGATCCAGGCGACGCAACATCTCGTCCGTTTCAAATTCTCCGAGAATACCCATGCGCTTGGACAGGGGATTGCCATAGAACGCAATGATGCGTTTGGCGGGTAGAATCGAACCCGCGAGCGGTGCCGACATTTTCGGTGGCCAGAGCGAGTCGAGATCGCTACCTTCGTTCTTGTACGCGAGGTGCTTCTCGCCGGAAACGGGGCCGAGTGCACCGGCAGGTTGTGTCGATTTCTTTGTGCTGATTGTGCGCGGCTTCGACGACGAACGTGGTTTGGCGTTTGACTTGGCGACCGGTTTCCTGGTGGCCTGTTCGGTCGCGTGCATTGCGGCGGGCACGATGCACACCAGCGTCGCAAGAACAGCGCACGACGGGAGAAGCCGACGCGTAACGGAATTGGGGATCAGAGGCATCTTGGAAAGATCACTTATTGACGCCGCGCTGTGCAGCCGTGTCCGCCGCGGATTTTCGTTGACCGCGCCGCAGCCGAATCTCCCGATCGATGCCCAGACCGAGTTTGCCAATCGCCTCGGCGCGCACCACAAGAAATCGCGGATCGGCCACCACATCCAGCAACCGACCGGTCGTGACCGTTCCGGAAAGACTCACCCCGTCCGCAAGGTCCCGGTTGAGCGCTTGCTCCACCCGTGTTCGCGTTTCTTCAAGCAGCGGCTCGATTGGCAGTCGGGCGCGGGAGCGGAGTTCGCTCAGCATGTCGCCCTTCTTGAGCCAAGCCAGACCGCGGACCAACGCGTTGGCCGTGGCCACATCGAAGTCGAGATCGGGCACCGCAAGCGTGCGGCTGGCCGTGTCGATTTGCGGCGTTCCCACCAGGTATGCGTCACCGGCCACGGCCCCATCAATACCGAGCGCCAGCACCAGTCGTCCGTCGCCCAGCGGATAAAACCGCGCGCGCGTGACCTGCACCCGACGACCGAAGCGACTGAATTTCCGGCCCACGAGTTGCTTGGCGAGCAGCGCGCTCGCGGCCTCGTAGCCGAGCAATCCTTCCAGCAGCAAGTGCGCGCTGTCGCCCACCACGAGATTGGCTGGGACCAGCGGCGGCAAGGACGTGGTAATCAGCGCCGGGCGCGGACCGTAGATCAGCAGCGGGCGCGCATATAACCGAACATCAGCCACCAACGCCGTATCTTCCAAATGCAATCCGCCCAGCCGCACCTCCTCCGGGGCGAGTACCAGCCACAGACTATCCTGCACCCGAATGCTCTTGTTCAGCAGGTTGTACCATCGTTCGACACGCGAACGAAGATCGAAGGCGCCAATGCGGCGATCCACCGCCGGCAATCGGCGTTGCAATTGTGGACGCAGCGCGGCCACCACCCGATCGGTCACGTCGATGTGAAACAGGGTCACGCGGCAGGCATCGCGTGGACTCTCGGTGAAGGGCCGAAGCGAATTGACGCGCGACGTGGCGTGGATCTGCCAATCGGAGTTGACCAGGAGATCGGTGGTGATCACAACGCGGAGACGGGGCCTGAGGCTGTCGACGCCACAGGCGGCGCTCACCGTTGGCCCAATCATGGGATTGTACCAGCCGCGCCCCTCGTAGGACACGATGGTGGACAGCGTGAGCCGCGTGCCATCGAAGGCCACGGCAAAGGGCGTACGCGTGGCTGCGAATGCAAACGACTGCCGTTTGTTCGACGGCATGGTGATCTGCGTCGCCATGTTCCCGAAGCGACGCGGTACGGCCTGTTCGAGCGCCGTCAGCATGGGTTCGAGCGCGTAGCTGATAGGCGCGTCGACCACCGACGGTGAGATTGGTGGCAGGACCTTGCGCGCCACCGGCCCCGAGCCGGCTGACGCGGCGACAGGCGCTGCCGGAGCCAACGCGTCACTCCCGCAACCGTTCAGGAGCAGAGTTCCCCATACGCAACCACAAACCACGGCCATTGAGTGCATACTCTGTACGTTAGAGACGAGTATAAAGTAGGAAGCCGGAAGTCAGAAGTCGATACACAGAGTAGGAAGTACTGAACGGAGTACCGGGTACTGAACTGAGTACCGAGTACTTCCGACTTCTTTCGCGACTTCCTACTCTTTTCCACGACTTCGTACTCTGTGTTTCGACTTCTGACTTCCGGCTTCCTACTTCCTACTGAGTATTTCCATAATCGTCGCTGCCCGTCGCGTGGCGATGGTTCCCTTTGGTGACCAGCGTTTCGGCGATGGAAGGATCGCCGCCAACCGCGCCGATTCGTCGCGGGTAAGCGTTGCCGCGCTCTTGCCGAAGTGGGCATTCGCGGCGGACTCCGCCCCATAAATGCCAGGACCCCATTCGGCCAGATTCAGATAGAGATCGAGAATCCGCTCCTTGGACAGCAGCAACTCGAGCCATAGCGTGAGATACAACTCCAACCCCTTGCGCACGTACGAACGCCCGTTCCACAAGAACACGTTCTTCGCCACCTGCTGGGTCAGTGTCGATGCGCCACGCAGTTTGCCACCCCGCCGTCGCCGCTCAAGCGCTTTGTTGATTTCCACGAAATCGATGCCGTTGTGCAGATAGAAGCGATCGTCTTCGGAGGCGAGTACGGCGCGGCGCAGATGGGGGGAGAGCTTCGCACGCGACACCGTGGTGTGCTTTGGCCAGATCGGACGCGCACCCGTGAACAGTCGTCCGACCATCTGCTCGACCATCACGGCCGTCATGGGAGGATGCACCATGGTCAGCAACAGGATCATGGGCACCGGCGCCAGCAGCATCAGGACACCACCGACAAGGAGCCGTCGCAGCCAGCGATGCGATCGCGTTGGCGAGCGCTTTGTGATCCAACTTGCAAAGCGCCTGGCGCGCGCGGCGCTCATGGTTCCCGCAGATGCACGGGTGTGTCAGGAGGCTGCCGCCGCCACCGGCGGTGCTGCCAGAAGTACTGCTCCGGATACATCCGGACGTACCGTTCGAGTATCTGCGTGTACGTGAGCACGATCGTATCGATGTCGGCCTCGCGCTCACCGGTCGGATGGACCGGGACCTGATCGATCAACACGGCGTACTTGCCGCTGGCCTCGCGCACGATGGCGACAAACAGCACGGGCACGTCGAATCGCAACGCGAACACGGCGGGCCCGCGTGGAGTCTTGGCGGGTCGTCCAAAAAATGGAACGAACGTGCTGGCCAATCCCAGCGCATCGTGATCGCTGACAAACGCGACGCAGCGATTGTCCCGTAAGGAACGCGGCGTACGGCGCACCGCATCCTTGTCGTGAATCACCTCCATGCCGATTTTCCGGCGGGTTCGGGTCACGTAGGCTTCGAAGATCGGATTGGCCATCCCGCGGGCCACCACATCGATGGGCACACCACGCGCCGCGAAGTATGCCCCGCCGAGTTCCCAGTTTCCGAGGTGTCCGGTTACGAGAATGACACCGTTGCCTTGTGCGAGCCCTTCTTCGACGTGTTCCCAGCCTTCTACCCGTTCCACGCGGGCAAGGATGTCCGACGTCGACGTGCCGGGCATGGTGGCGGTCTCGATCGACGTGCGGCCAAGGCTTTCGTACGAGCGTCCGGCCAGCACTTCAACTTCGGACGGCGAACGATCGGGAAATGCAGCGGCGATTTGCCGCTCCACAACGCCCCGTCGGATGCCGATTGGCTTATACACCACCCTTGCGATGCGGCCACCCACCCAGCTGGC
>JANMRE010000737.1:0-7232 GCA_031370885.1 Gemmatimonadaceae bacterium | reverse complement strand
CGCGTGAGGCACACGCGCGTCCGCATCGACCGCAGCGCGTGCCCCTGCCGCTGCGCGTGCGTGCGGTCCCGCCGTTGTCTCCGGCCGACTGCCTGCTGCTGTCGAGGGCGATTGGCGAGGATCTTTCGGCGCCAGTGAGCGACGAGATCGGCGCGTGGTTCGTGCGCGCCAGTGAGGGGATCCCGCTGTTCCTGCGCGCCCTGGTCAACCATTGGATTGAAACGGGCGAGGCGGGCGGTGTGCCGCCGACGCTGGTGGGGGTGATTGAGCAGCGGTTGAGCCAGTTGAGCGGCGATGCGTTGCGCGTGCTGCAGACGGTAGCGCTTTTGGGGAAATGGGCGACGTGTGAGCGGGTAATGCTGATGTTGGGAATCGATCTCAATTCCATAATGTCATCAATGGAGCAACTCTCACACGCCGGTGGGTTAAGAACTGCGCAGTCGCAGATCATCGAACTGCACGACTTGCTTCGTCAGGTCGCGCTCCAGTCATTGACCTCGGGGACAAGGGCATTTCTTCGTAGCAGGATCGCGACTCATTTAGGAAGCGCTGCGGCTTTTCCAAGGCTTCAGTGCGAGCTCGATGTGGTAGATCACTTTTCGGAGGCGCTCGAGCAAGAGAATGCAATTCGTTTCGCCTTGACGGCCGCCAGTACTCTCTTGGCGATGGATGCTCCGCATCGGGCGCTCGCAGTTTGTGTTCACGCGATGGATCGAATGCCAGCCCTTGAAGTGGACGCCCCGTTCAGTCGACTTTACCGGGACGCCCTCTATTCAACGGGGCAATACTCACGACTCTTACTCGATCACTCGTGGAACGCGGATGTCCCTGCGTCATCATGCGCATGGGATCAAGAGCACGCCCGCGACGTTGTGAGAATGGTGGAGATCGCCGATCGAGGAATGTACATAGGTGATTTCGCCGACCTGTGTGGTCGAGGACTTCTCATTGCAAAGGACGCCAACACTGACAGTCGGCTGCGCGTTCGGGCCTCAATTGCAGTCGTGCGGGCAGCCTCGATGGGCGTGCATCGAGACTTACCGATGGAGGCGTATGCAACTGGTCGGAGCGTGTTAGTTGCGAATCCTGGGTGCTTCGAGATGCCTGACGAACTCGAGATGTATTTTCATACGCCGTTCGGGAGTCACGAACGGGCAACGATAGCCGCACGACGATTGTTATCGAGCGCTTCTCGTCGCCGCACAGTCAGCGACAAAGTGCGCATTCTCGGCGATTGCGGTTACGCTCTGATGTGCGCAGGCGAGCTTTCAGAAGCCGTCACAGTTCTGAAGGAGACTCAATCGGAGTCACTAAGACACGATATTCTGACACGCGCCTCCGCGGCGGCTTTTAACAGATCCGCCGTCGCACTCGCAGTCGATGACATGCATCAAGCCAACATTCTTGCACGCGATGGACTGACAATCGCGCGAATGAGACCGGATCCGTTTCTTGAGTCTCTTGCGCATCGCAATCTCGCTCGCCTCGCTCTGCTGCAAGGCGATCCATCTAGCGCCGAATCGCACTATGTTGCGGCTAGCCAGTCACGCGACGTTGCGGCGCATCCAAAATGGCGCGCGTTCGACACGGCGCTGAGGCTCGGGCTTGCGAGCAGCAAGCGTGACCACGACGAGGAGCGACAGCTTCTGCCTTTGGCGATCGATGAGCTAGCAACGCATCAGGGAGCGCTGGGGCAAGACTTCTTAGCGTCTCGAGTTGTCGGCGCACTCGTGAGCCAAGACGCCGACCTTCTCGCCCAAGAAATTCTTGCCGCTTACCTAAACATCCATCGCAAGGAAGCGTTTCCGATTCCGCGCTTCCTTCGCGACCTGCAACTCACAGTTCGATGAGCACCGCACCGTATGCCGCGCGCACTTTCAGGTCGCTACACAGTCGCAGACGTCCGTGGACGGACGGCTCGTTCAAGAAACTGCGTCAATGTCAAGTTACTGCTCGTGTCAACGCCGGTGAAGAGCTCGTGGTATCCATGGCTCGCCAACAGCGCGTCACAAATGTGGGGATCGAACTGCTTTCCTCGGAACTTGAGAAGTTCGGAGCGCACTTCAACCTCGGTGAGCGCCTTTCGATATGGTCGGTCCGTCGTCATCGCGTCGATTGTATCGGCGAACATTATTATCCGAGATCCGAGAGGAATGTCTCGCCCCTTGAGTTGGTCGGGATATCCGGTGCCGTCCCAATTCTCATGGTGATGTCGAACGGCAGGAATGATGTCCTGCAAATCAGAGATCTTCGCGACTAGCTCTGCGCTCTTGATCGGATGCAGTTCCATTGTAGCGCGCTCTTCCGTGGTAAGCCGACCAGGCTTCGACAGGATCGGACCAAACACCTCGTGAATCTTGCCAACATCATGTAGCAACGCAGCCGTCGTAATGCGCTCAATTTCCCTTGGGGGTACGCCGACCGCCTTTGCGATGATTCGAGAATTGCGCTTGACACGTTGCGAATGCCCAGACGTATATGGGTCCCTGAACTCGACTGTCTGAACAAATAGGTCTAGGAGCTCTCGATTAGTGGTACGCAGTTGGTGCGTCGATTGATATGTGAATCGAATGCCCAAGACCGCCAGCATCATCACGAGGAAACCCCATGCATGCCAATCGACGTACGCCCGTGCGCATCCATATACGAACGGGATCGCCACGGCGTCGTACGCTAGCCCGGCGACATTACCCTCATACCAAGTCCGCAGCAGTGGCTTCGACTCCGCCAAAGAGATAACAGTGGCGACGGAGAAGGTGTTCACAAACAGAAACGTAACGACGGCTGCCACGTGGGGAATCAGTCGAAACGACTTGTCGACCTGAAGTGCCTGACCTCCGAGCGCCGCGTAAACCAACATTGCTCCGGCAGCGGCGAGCACCAACTGCCCGACATTGAAAGCACGTTTGATTGTCGATTTCTTGCGAGTAGCTTCGGAGACTGCTGCGCCCAAGCCGATGAGCGTAACGGTGGTCCAAGACGGATAAAGTACAATCGCCGAAAGATAGGGAATGAATGACACTTCCCCGCCGGAGCTGTGCTTGATTCGATAACCGCCGAGCCAAGCGCCGACAAATCCGACCATCGCCAAGAGGCCTGAGCCAACAAGCAGATCCAATCGAACCGACGGCGCATGCAAGTACGCAGCAACCAGCGAGGCGGTTGACGCCGCCACGATTGCATAGACGTAGGTGATGACGCTCTTGTTCATTGGATAAAGTCGCCCCCATCAAACTCGGTCAGGTTACATCCAGATCTTCGTTTCCGCGAACACGAACGAAGAGATCGCGCTCACGAGCTGGGCCAGAAATTCCATATGCGTCACCTCCCATCGGGTCAGTCACGTTGTCCCGCTCGGGACTGCACGTGCTATCGAGGTTAGCTCCGCTCGTACATATTGGCCTGCCCGCTCGGCTCCGCTCTACCGGGATGACGGGGGACGTTTTTGTTTATCGTCTATCGTGACGATGAAGGTTTGATGTGCCGCTTGCAGAATGCCGTCGGCACCAGCGTTCAACGATCGAGATACATCCAGCGGTTCGTAGCATCGAGCACGGCGAGCACGGCGCACGTCTCCTTACTCTCGCGCACCTCGGCACTGCCGGTCAGCACCGCGTTCTCACGGCCTATCCGTCCAACCAGACTCACGAAGATGAATTGCCGGTCGAACGCATCGATTTGCTTCGATCCTTCCAGCGCCAGACTCCGGTCACCGCCGGTTGTCGCCTTCATGGATTCCACTATCGCCAGCACGGCCGCGCGCGACGCCAGCTCGACACGCGAACGCTCGCTCTCCTGCCCTTCCGACTCGCCGAAGTACTCCTCGCCGTCCTTGCTCAACGTCACCCGACACAGCACACCACGCGTGCGAGATCGGCGCACTTCCACGTCCTCGAAGATCAGTCTGCGACGCCCGCCAAGCTGAGTATCGGCCGTCGGGCCCGCTACGGAAGTGACACCTGCCACAAAAGTCGGTTGCGCGGACTGCGCGGCCGACTGTGCCTGCGCGACTGCCTGTGCCTGCGCGACTGCCTGTGCCTGCGCGACTGCCTGTGCCTGCGCGGCCGCCTGCGCTGCTGCCTGTGCCTGTGCTACGGCCTGGCCCGACACGTACTCGGGGGAGGCCACACCGGGGATCGCCCCGGACGGAGTCGCCGACACAAACGGACTTGCCCGGAGTGCAGCCGGGGGAAGGTCGGCCGCCCGGACTGGGTCCAACGACTGCGCGATGCTCACCTTTCGATGGTTGATCCGCAAGCCGAGCTGGGCCATAAGCGCACTCTCGATATTGCGCACCATGTTCTTCGGAGCGACCTCGTTGGTCGTCAGAACATGAATTTCGTCGATCGCGCCGGTGTCACTGGGCACAATCCGCACCGACAAGACCCCGGGCAGGGTCGAGATGAGCTCTTCGGCTCGACGCAAAGGGAGGACGCTCCCGACTACCGAGCTGGACGACACGGGCGACGATGACGGGCTCGTGCCAAAATTGACTGGGATCGACAGAAATCGCTCCGGGGAGGGATCTGACCAGCAAGGGTCGACCAAAAGCTTCGCCCGCCAATATGTGGACAAGTCCCGCGCATCGCAAGGCGCGACTTCGTCCAAGGTGTTGTCCGGCATGGACGTAACCGGTCGCACCTCAACCTGCGTCGAGGGTTTCCATCCCCTCCCCCTCGTCGTCGTCCACAATCACATCGTACTCCCGGAGCTTGCGATACAGGGTCCGCTCACCGATCCCCAGTCGTTCTGCTGCCTTCCGACGATTCCCGGACGTATCCCGAAGCGCGCCCAGAATGGCCATTCGCTCGATCTCGGCCATCGTCATCCCCGGTCCCAAAGTGATCGTTGTTGGCGGTAGCTCTTGATCACGCGGCTCGATCCCGCGGACCAAGCCCGTCGGTGCCGTCAGGTCACCGAAGGCGGGTGCGTCAGCCATCGACGATCGGACTTCTCCAACCCATGCTGGAGAAGACACGCGTCCTTCCACGTCCATTCGACGACGAAGCTCCTCGACCTGTAACTTGAGTTCGACGAGCGAACGCACGATGAATTCGAACTCGCGTCCCTGAGATCGCTCGCTCTCGCGCACCAGTGGACCGACGTGCACCGGCAGCAGCCGCCGACCACCACCGTCGCGAATGGCACGGGGGATGTCGTCGGCCACGATTTCCCGTCCGTGCGCCAGCACCACCATGCTTTCGATGAGATTGCGCAACTCGCGCACGTTGCCAGGCCACGGGTACTCCGACAGCAGCGTCATCGCCTCCGCCGCAATCCCGTGAAATGGCCGGTCGTGTTGCCGTGAGAACTCCGAGACAAAGCGCCGCACCAGGAGCGGGATGTCGTCACGACGCGCACGCAGCGGCGGCAGATAAATGCGCAGCACGTTCAGTCGATAGTACAAGTCGGCGCGAAACCCGCCCTCTTCCACATGCTCGCGCAACGGTCGGTTGGTGGCCGCCACTACGCGCACGTCAATCGGAAACGCTTGCACGCCGCCCACCCGCGTGACTTCGCGCTCCTCGAGCACTCGCAACAGCTTCACCTGCGTGCTCGGCGGCACGTCTCCAATTTCATCGAGAAACAAAGTGCCGCTATCGGCCAGCTCGAAGCGGCCGAGTCGTCGTTCGGCGGCGCCCGTGAACGCGCCCTTCTCGTGCCCGAACAACTCGCTTTCGAGCAGTGTTTCCGGCAACGCTCCCACGTTGACCGCTATGAATGGCTTCGCTCGCCGCGGTCCAAGCCGATGAATGGCGCGCGCCACCAGCTCTTTGCCGGTGCCGCTCTCCCCTTCGATCAGCACAGTACTGGATACCGGCGCAATCTGCTCGACCTTCACCAGCACTTCCCGAATGGGCTCCGACTCGCCCACCAGTCCTGTCAACTCGGCCAATCGCTGACGCTCCAAGCGGCGACGAATGCCGTCGACCACGTCATCGAGCACGATTGGTTTGGGCCAGGTTTCGGCGTAACCGACTTCACGCAACCGCTCGTGCATAGACGGATCGGACACATCGCTAAAGCCCACCACGGGCACGCTGTCCCAGAGGTGGTGCCGCACGAGGGCCACGTTCGCCGGATCGAGCAGCGCACCCGTCAGGACCAGCATGTCTGGCGCCGCTCGTCGCAGATCGCCGCGCACGTCGTCCATTGGCGAAATCACGACCACCGCGAATCCGAGTGCCTCAAGTGCGGCGTTGAGCCGTACGGCAGGCTCGACGTCACTCATGAGAATGGCCACTACGCTGGGGGCGTCGTCGCCGCTTCCGCCACGCCGAGTGGCGGCAGCGCGCGCACGGGTGGTCATGCCTTCGCCGACCGCTTGTAGAACGGCAACTTCACGACGCGCGCGGGAAGCCTCTTGCCACGAATGTCGACTTCGAACTGCGTCCCGACAACCGCGGCCGCACTGGGCAAATAGCACGTCCCGATCGGTGCGCCCAATGAAGGACTCATCGTGCCGCTGCATACCTCGCCAAAGGCCATGCCGCCGTAGATCACGCCATATCCCTGCCGCGGGATCGCGCGTTCGTCGATCGTGAACCCCACGAGCCGACGGTCGGTGCCCTCGTTGTGCTGCCGCGCCAACACGTCACGACCAAGAAACGTTTCGGTCTTGCCCAGTTTGACAATCCAATTGAGTCCCGCTTCGATTGGCGTGACCTGATCGTTCAGCTCATGGCCATACAGACACAATCCCGCCTCGAGTCGCAATGAATCGCGCGCACCAAGTCCCGTCGGTGTCACCTTGCCGGTCGCCATTACGGCGTTCCACACTGCCACTGCACTCGTCGCGCCGAAGTACAGTTCGAAGCCGTCCTCACCGGTGTATCCGGTTCGCGAAAACGTGCAAGGCACGCCGGCAACGTGACCTTCGGTAAATCGATAGTACTTCACGTCGGCCAGCGGTACATCAGCGATGGATTGCACCACACCAGCGGCATCAGGTCCCTGAACGGCGAGCAGGGCGATGCTGTCGCTGATGTCGGTCATGATGCATTCAAACCCCACGAGGCCGGCGCGCAGATGCGCGAGGTCTTTCTCACGGTTGCTGGCATTGATGACCAGCATGAGCTGATCGGCAAAGCGATACACCAGCAGGTCATCGACGATGGTGCCGTCGGCCCGCAGCAGTGTGGAATACTGGATCTGACCAATCGCCAGCGCCGCCACGTCGTTGCTGGTGAGCGATGACACGAACCGAATCGCATCGGGTCCGCGGACCAGCA
>JANMRE010000647.1:0-16629 GCA_031370885.1 Gemmatimonadaceae bacterium | reverse complement strand
CAGGGGTCGACGGCGAAGCGCTCGGCGCTCACCGGGTGTCAACTTGGGAAACTCCACGGGCTCACGGCAACCGCGCGCCTGTGCTCCTAGAATGTCGGTACCACCCCACCGTTTGCCTTCAGCATCGCATCAAAGTACGCCACCGTCTGCACCAGCCCGTCGCGCAACGCCACCGTCGGCTCCCACCCCAGAATCGTTCGTGCCTTCGTGATGTTCGGCTGCCGTTGTCGAGGATCGTCGGCCGGCAGCGGACGGAATACCACCTCCGACCGCGAGCCGGTAAGTTCAACCACCAACTCCGCCAGTTCCCGCATCGTGAATTCGGCCGGATTGCCGAGATTGATCGGACCCGTCACATCGTCGGCGGAATTCATCAGGCGAACAAGCCCGTCAACCAGGTCGCTCACAAAACAGAAGGAGCGGGACTGCTGGCCGTCACCAAAGACAGTGATGTCGTGGCCGAGCAACGCTTGCACCACGAAATTGGAGACCACACGCCCGTCATTCGGGTGCATGCGCGGACCGTACGTGTTGAAGATGCGCGCCACCTTGATACGCATCCGGTGCTGGCGGTAGTAGTCGAAGAACAACGTTTCTGCGCAGCGCTTGCCCTCGTCGTAGCAGCTGCGGATACCCACCGGGTTGACGTTACCCCAGTATTCCTCGGTTTGCGGATGTTCCTTGGGGTCTCCGTACACCTCCGACGTGGAGGCCTGCAGAATTCTCGCGCCAACGCGCTTGGCCAGGCCTAGCATGTTGATCGCGCCGTGCACGCTGGTTTTTGTCGTCTGCACTGGATCCCGCTGATAGTGCACCGGTGAGGCGGGGCAAGCGAGATTGAATATCTGGTCAACCTCGACGTACAATGGAAACGTCACGTCGTGGCGCAGCAACTCGAAGCGCTTGTTGTCCAGAAGATGAAGAATGCCGCGGCGTGAACTCGTGTAGAAGTTGTCCACGCACAGCACATCATGTCCGGCGTTCAGCAGCCTCTCGCAGAGATGGGAGCCCACGAATCCGGCGCCGCCGGTTACCAGTATACGTTTGGAAGCGGTCATGGCGAATACGTTGTTGTGTTTAGCAGCAGTCAGGTGGCTATGGTTCCGTGGTACCACAGCTGTCTCGGGCGTCAGTGGGCCCGACGTCGAGCCGTATCATGGCAAGTAGCAGGCCATTCTGCCTGATTGGCGACCATTTTGCAACCGTTCCGCCGAACGATTATCGCGCGTCGGCGGGTGCTGCGTTACAGGGCTGGCACAACGCATATTTCCCGTGCCACAGTGCCCGCCGCCGGTGCGGCATGTCTTCTCTGTCACGAGTCATCCATGCACGTCCTTCAGCGATCTCTCCTCACCGTTACCGGTCTCTGCGCGCTTGCCACCATCACAGCGTCTGCCCGCCCGGTCACGCATCGGCTGGACAACGGACTTGCTCGCACTCCACCGATGGGGTGGAACAGCTGGAACAGATTTGGCTGCAATGTGAGCGACAAGCTGATTCGCGAAGTGGCCGATGCTATCGGTGCCAACGGCATGCGTGACGCCGGTTATCGCTACGTCACCATCGATGATTGCTGGCAGGTGGCCCGCCGTGCGAACGGGGTGATTGTCGCCGATTCGGTGCGCTTCCCGGCAGGCATCAAGGCACTGGCCGACTATGTGCACAGCAAGGGGCTGGCTTTCGGCATCTATACCGACGCGGGCCGCAAAACGTGCGAGGGGCGTCCGGGCAGCTATGGCTTCGAAACAATTGACGCGAAGACGAATGCCTCATGGGGCGTGGACTACGTCAAGATTGATTGGTGCAACTCGGAAGGGCTCGACGCCCGCACGCAATACACGAAGTTCCGCGACGCGCTCGCCGCCTCTGGTCGCACGATCGTATTCAGTATCTGCGAGTGGGGCAGCAACCGACCGTGGGAATGGGCACCATCCGTCGGGAATGCGTGACGTACTACGCGCGATATTGCGGATCGCTGGAGCAGCCTGCTGTCCATAGTGGATTTGTCGTCGCAATACTGGCACGTGGCCAAGCCGGGTGCCTGGAACGATCCGGACATGCTGGAAGTGGGGAATGGCGGCATGTCGCGCAACGAGTACCGCGCACACTTCAGTTTGTGGGCCATGATGGCGGCGCCACTCATTGCCGGGAACGACGTGCGGACCATGATGGATACCACGCGAACGGCCGCAGAGACGCGCGACATCCTCCTCAACAAGGAGGTCATTGCGGTTGATCACACGACAAAAAAGCTCGTGTACGAGATCTGTGGGCGCACACAGACTCGGCATCGGTGGAGAACCGCTACGCCGCCACGGTGCCTTCACACGGCGTGGTGCTGCTGCGCGTCTGGCCAATTCCGTAAGCACCACATCTCAACGTGGCCCGTGATCACAGGCCACGTTGTCAAGACGGAATGCCGCCGCGACTGCACTGCATCGAAAGACGGTGCCTCAGGTCAGACCGTGCGACGACGACGTGCCACCATCCCAAGCGCCGCAAGACCAGCCGCCATCAGCGCGTACGTGCTTGGCTCAGGAACCGAGGTGACGAAACCACGAATCGTCTGCGGGTTGCCCAGCGCACCACCGACGTTGGGCGGATCAATGCGGACGCCTCCCGTGAGCAGATCGGTTGCCAGCTGATAATTCTGCTGGCCGATGGCGAACGCCGTGGGACTGAGCGGTGCCCAGACCAGTCCGCCCTGAATGGCCGACAAAGTGCCAAAAACAGGCGCGCTCGAGCTGGCCGAACCAATGCTTGGGGTCGACTGATTGACCGTGAGCAAAAACAGGACATTGGCGAAGGTTGACGGACCGATGCCCGAAGTGGCAAAGGCACCGAAATTGGCGTTGCCGAAGCCGTTCAACACCTGCTGCTCGCCAAACGTGTACGTCACGCGGATTCCTCCAGAGGCATCGCACCACGCCGACACCATCGCGACCCCACCAATCGAGCTACAGCCGGCTCCCGAGAAGACACCCGCTGTCGTGAAGTTGATCAGCTGCGCCTGCGCAGAACCCACCGAGAGCGCCAATGCGGCTGAAACAGCCGCTACCGTGCGTTGTACTTTCATGCAATTCTCCTTTGGCAATTGAACAATTCACCAACAAGATACGACCGGAAACTACTCTCGCAGCAATTTACGTGCCGATTTGAGCCTTAGGTTACGTCTGACAACACCTCTCGCGATACGGCGGCGCAGCAAAGGGTTGCAAACGTCGCGTCGACACTTGCCAGAACACCATGCGTTCGTCGCACCTTTTGCGCGCCTCACATGAGGCATCCGTGCAACGCTTATTGTGTCTGTTCGGTTACTCGCTGAGAAGGTGCAGATCATCAAACGGCATGTAAGGTGTTCTGCCACTCATGGCGTCCATTCAGCTCGAGATAACCGGCCGCGCAAGCGATCGCGTCGAGGTTGATAATCAGTGCTATCTCAGTGAGCGACTGATCGCTGTCCCGCTCCTCCAGCAGCGTCGTCTGAAGCATCGCTGCCTGTTCGTCGAAACCAAGGAGTTGCGCGTAGGTCCGAACCGTCCCATAGCCCGCCAATTCATAGTGCTCCATGTGCTGCGCCAACGCGATGAGTCCGGCGTCCAGCACGTCGGGGTCAGCGTCCTGGCCGAGCATTTGAGTTCCATCGGCGACAAGTCCTGCCAGCCCCTTGCAAAGCTTACCATTGGGACTGACCACCAAGCGGCAACAAATATGTTCCAGACGCGCAACGTGAGTCTCGGTCTGGTCCAGATGGGCGGCAAACGCTCGCCGCAGCTCGTGATTGGTCGCCGCACTATGCATTTTGGGAAGCGCATAGAGGATCTGGTTTTCCGCGCTGTAGAGGTCCCGAATACCTTCCACATACAGCGCTTTCAGTGTGTCTAGTTCCATTGGATTACTCCCGGCCATGCCGAGCAAGGTGTGCCCGCGTGCAACCCCTGGAACGCGCCTTGGTTCCTTCTCGCCGCTACTTCCCCGTGGCGCTCAGGTCATTCCAGTTCATGATCGTATTGAAGCCCATGATGAACGTGCCCTGCGTTTGCCAGCGCCAGAACGGCCGAATGGTAAACATCACCACGTGTCCCTTGCCAATTGGCGAATCGATGACGTTTGGACGATTCGAGAGGTTCTCGCCGCCCTGTAGCACGCCTGACAACAGCATGTCACGAGGACTGGCGGGCCATGACATCACCACCCGCGGCCGCATGTCTTCCAGTGTGCGCGATGGCGGCGCTGCCGCACCACCACCGCCGCCTCGGCCACCAAAGCCGGCGTCAAACGATTGCGTCGAGGACGAGGACACCGGCCACTGCTGCATTGGATCCCACACCGAGTGCTCCACCCAGGTGGCCATCGGCTGCGTGTTCTGATATACGCCAGCTGGTCCACCAAAACCGCCCGGTCCGCCACCACCGCCAATGGCGGAGCCGGCCAGCGCCGCCGAGCTGCCCGGACGCAGCACATCGGTTTTGCTGATCGGTGTCGACGTTGGTGTCATGGCCACACCCGCCTCCAACAACGTGCCGCCGCTGAAGTACACCGGTAACTGGTTCACCGTGAAGCCGTACGCAATCGGACTCGACATGTCAGTGATCACACCGCGCAGAATCGTGCCGCGATTGACCAGACCAGGCGCCGTGGTGGGCTTGAGCCCTGGCGTGAGGTTGTACGTGGGGAAGACGGCGGACGTACCACCTTCGGTCACCAGCGTGCCGCCTTGCTGCACGAACTCGTAAATCATCTTGAGTCCGTCTTCACCCAGGCCACCGCGTGTATCAGCGGTGGAGTCGGGATAGCCCAACGACTGGTATTCGGCGGTACGCTGATAGGGAATCGGTGCGCCCGACGTGGGCGCCGGCTGTCCAACCGCGCCACCGTGCGGCCACAGAATCACGTCGAACTTCGCACGCAACGATCCCATTTTCCGCACGGAATTTTCGCCGAAGTAGTTGTACGGAATCTTGTAGTAGTCCAGCGCGGCGCGCACCCAGCCTTCGTCTTGCGTGTTCGACCAGCTGTGGATGTAGCCAATGCGCGGGATATCGAGGTCGTGCGCTTTCACCGTTGGGGCAACATCAACCGCCCATGCCGACAGGCCCAACTCCTTGAGCACTGGCTCCAGTTGTGACTTGTTGGCCTTGGCAATGATGAATGAGCCGGCGGGAAAGGTGTGACCGGCTGCTTCAAACGACGCTTCTGATGCGGTCATTTTTGTGGTCGCCAGGCGATAGCGTAGCGCGACCAGATTGTTGTCGCCGGTGTGTTCCACGACGACCGTCGCACCCGCGCCGCTGATGCCACCAACCGCGACCACATGATCGGCCACGGGTGTCATCGACGCGGTAAGCAGGGCGGGGTCCTTGACCTCGCGCAGGATGATATTGCGCATCATCTGGTACGTCCAACCTGTGTCGTCATAGGGTGACGGGTTGGTGGTCGGATAGTTCTGGATCGAGAAGTACATGTCGGCGATGGTGCGCAACGGTTGATCGCCGCGAATGATCCAGTCGCCTTTCTTGACGTCAACCGTGCCGAACGTCATGTCGCCATTCGCTACATGAAATTCGAGACCCTGATCGATCAGTTCATTCACCGCTTCGGCGGCGTTCGCTTTCGAATGCTGACCGGCCGGAACGACCCACCCTTTTATCGGACCCAGTACCCCCTTCTTGATCGCGTTCTTGTTCTTGATCCAGTAGTTCTCGAGGAAGCGCTCGCGCTCCTTGCCGGTGTTCCACAGCGCGTACAGCACCGCCGACTGTTGGATGTTGGTGTTCGCCCGTGAACCCCAGCGGATGTCGTTCGGCGTCGGGTTTGGACGGAACCACTCGCGACTCTGGTTGTAATTCGTGCCGCCCAGAATTCTGGTCAGCGCCGAATCGGCGAGTGGTGCCGCACCGCCGCCACCGCGCCCGCCGCGCCCGCCGCCGCCGGCCGGCGGAGCACCAGCCGCGGCCCCCGCAACCGGAGGCGCGCCAGCCGGTACCGCCGCCGTCAGCGGACCCGGCGCACCGCCACGTCCTCCTGCCGAAACGCCATTGCAACCGGAGCCATAGCTCTGCACTTCGTAGAAACGACCGATGGCGTTGTGCGAGTGCACAAGGAAGAACATGTAGTTCGGCACCCAGCCATCATAGAACCCATAGGTCCACACGCCGGGCACGCCCTGTTTCGTCATCTCCATCACGTCGTTCTCGGCCATGTACCACCATTCATTGATGGTGATCGGGTCAAGTTGTTCGTTGTACGGTCCGGTGCCCGTTGAGACGTAGAGCAGCGTTTGCGCTTCGTGCAGATCGTGGAGAATGGTGGGGTGCCAGTCGTTGGCCAACTTGCGCACGTTCTGCGTCAGTTTGAGATACTGACCCATGCCGTCGCGATTGTTGTCGTGCGCGACATACTTGCCCCAGTACGGTGTCGGCAAATTGAGTCCCGTTTTCTGTCGATAGCAGGCGCCATCGACAATCTTCTCGCGACCGTCTACCTCAATTACCGGGGTAATCAGCGTGAGCACGTTCTTGCGGATGCTCTGCACCAGCGGGGTCTCTTCCACCACCAGGCGATACGCTAACTCCATCAGCATCTCGGGACCGCCGGTCTCCGTAGAGTGCATGCCGCTGGTGAGGTAGTACACCGGCTTGGCCAGCCCGAACAGCTGTTTTGCGCGTGCTTCGGGGGTTTTGCGCGGATCCGCCAACTCGTTCAGATAGCCCTTGTACTGATCGAGATTCCTGATGGTCTCCTCATCGGCCACCACGAGCACCACCATGTCGCGCCCTTCTTCGGACTTGCCAATCGACCAGTATTTCGCGCGTGTTGGCGCGGCATCGGCCACGGCTTTCAGATAGCGATGAATGTCGGCGGCATGGGTCAGGTAGCCTGGCGTGCCAACGATGCGATTGATGCCCGGAAACTTGAGCGTCGTCGGGACCTTGTCCGAATACGGGAGATGGTCGACCAGATCTGTTGAGATGCGCGGATCGGTGAGATGCTGCTTGATCAGCCTGGTGTACTCCTCGTCCTGTTTCTGTGCGGTCTGCGCCGAAACGGGGGACAGTCCTGCAACCGCGCAAATCACGGCGGCAACTCCGGTCCAGCGCACCGATCGACTGTTATGCGACATCCTGCCTCCTTCAAGGTGGACAACGGTGACGGACGCTCGGGCAAACAACGGGGCAAATCGTGCCGTCAGCTTCGATACGCGGCAGCGCGGCATTTCGTGGAGAACCGTTGGCCGGAACGACCAGCGGACCACCGTTTCAGACGAATCTATCGCGATTCTGCCGCGAGCAGCCAGACGGCGCTTCCAAACCCGATAACCGTCACGGCATTGCGCACCCACGCTTGTGGCACACGCTGGGCAAGCCCGGACATTGCGTAGCCTCCAGCCGACGAGCCAAGCGCCATCACCAGTGCGATCGGCCAGTTCACCAATCCCATCACGGCGAACGCAATGGCCGCGACGCCGTTGAAGCAGATCCCATTGATGTTTTTGAGACCGTTCATCTGATGAATGTTGGTGAGCCCCATCAGGCCGAATACCGCGAGCATGAGGATGCCGGCACCGGCACCGAAGTACCCGCCGTAAATGCCAACGCCAAACTGGGACGCCAGCATGACGAATGTCGGATTGAGCGGGCGGCTCGCAACGATCGTGGCCGATACGCGGAGTCGCTGCTTGAGCCACCGCATCACCGGCCCTTGCAGTGCGAACAACACCGTGGCGGCCAAGACAAGCCACGGCACAATCGCGCGGAATCGCGCCTCAGGAGTCACCAGCAACAGCGCCGCACCAACCAATCCGCCCGCAAGACTGGGCACGGCCAGTCGAATCGCCCAGCGTTCGATGCCCACCAACTCGCGGCGATACCCCATGAGACTGGCGAACGAGCCTGGCCACAAGGCAACAGTGCTGGTTGCATTGGCCGGAATTGCCGGCACACCGAGCGCCAGCAGCGCAGGGAAGGTGAGCAGCGTACCGCCGCCGGCAATGGAGTTGACGGCGCCGCTGACCGCGCTGATCAGCGCGATGACGGTGAGTTGCAGCGCCGTGGGATTGGTGATGGCCATGGAGGAGAACAATGGCCGGTGTGAACGCGGGGCGGTAGCAAACCGCCGAACGGCGGAGCATATTGGCCGCCATGCCTGCTACCTCCCGTCGGCTTTCGACGATATCCGAATCGGTCATCCGTAACACTACGCGGACGGCCAACCAGTATGGCGCGATCAATCTGGCGCAGGGCTTCCCCGATTTCGACCCGCCAACGGAGCTGCTGGAGGCACTCGAACGCGCTGCCCGAGGACCGTTTCATCAGTATGCCATCACCTGGGGCTCCCAGCGCTTTCGCGAGGCGCTCGCGCGCAAGATCACGCGATGCAGTGGTGTCGCGATCGATCCCGATGAACATCTCGTGGTGACCTGCGGCGGCACAGAAGCAATGATGGTGGCGATGATGACAGCCTGCAATCCAGGAGACAAGGTCATCATCTTCTCGCCCTTCTACGAGAACTACTGGGCCGATACGATCCTCGCCGGCGCAGAGGCCATTTGGGTGCCGTTGCATCCACCTGATTTTGGCTTTGATCCCCAGGAACTCGAACGCGCGTTCGCGCAGGGTGCGAAAGCGATCGTGCTGTGCAATCCCGGCAATCCCACGGGCAAGGTGTTCACGCGCGCCGAGCTGGAGCTGATTCTCGCGCTGGCCGAGCGGTATGACGCATTCGTTATCACGGACGAGCCGTACGAGCACATGGTGCACGCGCCGCACGAACATTGCTACATGCATGCGCTGCCTGGCGCCTTCGCGCGCACCATCGTGACCAACTCACTGTCAAAGACTTACTCGATCACGGGCTGGCGCATTGGCTACGTACAGGCGGCGCCCGACGTGATTCGAGGCGCGCGCAAGGTGCATGACTATCTGACCATCGGTGCGGCCGCGCCATTGCAAGAAGCCTGCGTGACGGCGCTGGACTTTCCGGATCAGTACTACGCCGACGTCCGCACGTTTTACACCCAACAGCGCGAGATCTTTCTGGGCTACCTCAGGCAATCGGGGCTGCGCTACACGGAGCCGCAGGGCGCGTATTACGTGATGGTGGACGTTTCACCGCTTGGTTTCACAACTGACGGCGAGGCGTCCGACTTCTTCATCAAGACCATCGGCGTGGCCGGCGTCGCGGGCTCAAGCTTCTTCCGCGAATCGGTGCACGACTATCTGCGGTTTCATTTTGCCAAGCGCGCCGAAACGCTGCACTCGGCCGGCGAACGCTTGCTGAAAGTGCGAGATCACATTCGATAGTCCGGCAGCCGCCCGTTGCCCGCGTGGTCGGCGCGCCGACTATGTGATTTTGGCCGCCGCCACGGCCAGGCAGAGCCACCCGGCAATGAAGCACACACCGCCAACAGGGGTGACCGCGCCCAGCGCGCGAATGCCGGTGAAGGTCATTGCGTACAGCGAGCCGCTGAAGAACAGCGTGCCTACGACGAACAGCCAGCCCGCTGTCGCCAGGAGGTTGGTCGGCCAGCGACTCGCCACGAGACCAACCGCGACCAGTGCCAATGCGTGGTACATCTGGTAGCGTGCCGCCGTCTCGAATACCTCGAGCAGCCGCGGTTCGACGGTGTCGCGAAGCGCATGAGCGCCAAACGCGCCAGCTGCGACACCAATGGCCCCCGAGAGGGCGCCGATCATCAGGAAGCGTGGTTGCATGGTCGGAAATCTAGAAGGCGGATGGGGAAGGTGATTTAAGACGGGAGACGGGAGACGGAAGACGGGAGATGGCCAGTCGGCAAATGCAGTCAGCCAGTCGCAGCATCTCCCGTCTCCCGTCTCCACTCTCCCGTCTTCAAATCACGAAGCCATCAATTGCACCTGCGCGAGCCGCCATATTTCCCGTCATGCCGTCACACGCCCACGATCACACACACGATCACGCCCACACGCATGGTGGAGACGCCAGTCGTTCGCGACTCACCCTCGTGCTCATACTGTCGGCGGCGTACATGGTGGCCGAAGTGGTGGGGGGATATCTCACCAACTCGCTGGCCCTGATGGCCGACGCCGGACACATGTTGTCGGATGTGGCGTCCTTGGTGCTGGCGTTGTTTGCGATGCGGGTCGCGCTGCGTCCGCCCACTGTGCGTCGGACGTTCGGGTATCAGCGTGCCGAAATTCTGGCGGCGCTCGCCAATGGGACAGCACTGGTGGTGGCTGCCGTGTGGATCATTATTGAAGCCGTGCAACGTCTCCGCACGCCGCACGTGGTTGACGGGCTGCCGATGCTGGGGATCGCAGCGGGCGGCCTCGCCGTGAATCTTGCCGCCATGGCGCTCCTGCACAGTGACCGCCACGCGAGCCTCAACATGCGAGGTGCCTGGTTGCACGTTGCCACCGATGCGTTGGGAAGTGTCGGCGCGATGCTCGCCGGTATTGCCGTCTGGCGTTTCCATGCGACGTGGGCCGATCCAGTGGTGTCGATGGTCATTGCGGCGCTCATCGCATTTTCGTCATGGCGACTGCTGCGCGAAACCGTGGACGTACTGATGGAATCCGCACCCGCCCACATCAATGTCGCGGCCGTCCGTCAGGCGCTCGCCGACACACCGGGCGTAACGGCGGTGCATGATCTGCACGTATGGACCATCAGCAGTGGCACGGTGGCGCTCGCCGGGCATGTGCAGGTTGCGTCCACGATGTCACCCCACGCGAAAGACGCCCTGTTGCTCACCGTGTGCGGCACACTGCGCGAACGCTACGGGATTGCGCACAGTACCATCCAAGTTGAGCCGGAGGGGTTCGATCAGTCGGCGCGGTGTGATAGGCGGCTGACGGTGACTGCGGACGGGGACGGAGGAGGGTAAAGACGGGAGACGGGAGAAGGGAGACAGGAGACGCAAGGTGGCGAGCGAGGGCGTCGCCGACCGGAAGTCTCCCGTCTCCCGTCTCCCTTCTCCCGTCTTTATCCCCTATACACACACCCCGAAGTACATGTTTCCTTTACCTCCACCTGCGTCAGCCCCGGAAGCGTCGGGAGCAGTCGCGTCCAGATCCACTGCGCCAGCACTTCGCTGGTGGGATTTTCCAAGCCTTCGATCTCGTTCAGATAGTGATGATCGAGCTGATCATATAGCGGCTGAAAGGTGTGTTTGAGATCGGCAAAGTCCATCACCCACCCCTCGGGCGCCATCAGCGGACCGGTCACGTGCACAGTCACGCGGAAGCTGTGTCCGTGTAACCGGCTGCACTTGTGATCGGTTGGCACATTCGGAAGTCGGTGGGCCGCTTCGAATGTGAATTCGCGAAAAATTTCCATGCGACGTTGCCCTCTATGGACGCGGGTACCCCTTCAAGCTGACAACATGCGACCGAAGAGGCAAACCGGGATGCCATGACTGCGCACCGCGTCAACTCCGCGCGATTGCCGATGCCGTTCGGAGTCCCACCGCCGCAAAGGTCAGCGTACCGTTGCAGCACGACGCGCTCACCTGCGTTGGCGCGCCTGCCACCCACAGGTTGTCGTGATCGTGCGCGCGGCCCCACGCGTCCACCACGCTCGTCGCGGGATCGTTGCCCATGCGGCACCCACCGGCTGGGTGCTCCTGCCCCAGATCGTTCGCGCTGTTCTCCATGCGCAGGATCTCCCCACCGCCCGCCTTCGCCATGCGCACGAACAGCGCGCGCAGTTGGTCTTCCTGCCACGACTTGAGCGCGGCGCTTTCCGGCGCATCCCGAAAGCGCACAGTCGGCATCGGATCGCCAAAGCGGTTCGTGTGTGCGTTATCGAGCTCCAACTTGCTATCGCGATCGGGCAGCACATCGTAATAGGCGCGCACACGGGCCGTGGCGCCCTTGGCGCGCATCTGCCAATCGGTGAGCAGGGCATCGCCCAGGAGTATCGACCCGTTGTCATCGCGCAGTCGCGGTTCGCGCCCCACACTTGATTCCCAGATGCGCAGATCGTGTCGCAGATAGCGTGACGAACTGGCCGGACGCATGAACTGCTTGCTCACCAGCGAATGCTGCATGTTGATGCCGGGATAGAGTTCGAGCGGCAAGCGCAGGTACGCGTTCACATTGCGATGGCCGCACAGGTACTTCCCAACCAGTCCGCTGCGATTGGCCAGCCCGTTCGGATGCGCCGAGTCGCGAGACAGCAGCAGCAGGTGCGGCGACCACACGAAACCGGCGGCAACAACGACGGTCTTCGCTTCGATGGTGACCGCTTCGGCGCCGGCGCCGGTGCGATTGCCGGTCGCGCGAACAATGCGACCGGTTTTCGGATCGGCGACGAGTCGCCGCACCAATGTTTCCGTGAGCAGCGTGATCTTCCGGTCGCGCACCAGCGCGTCCCAGGTCCAGTCAGGCGTGTACTTCGCGCCAGTCGGACACACCGGATAGCAGGTATCGCATCGTTGACACGACGCGCGGCCATCGCGGGCCACCGAGTTTTTCGCCGACGGCGTGCTCCAGGTGGCGATGTTGGCCTGCGTGGCCCACTGCTGCAGTTGTGCGAGATTGTAGTTGATCGGCAGTGGAGGCATGGGATACGGCTTGCCGCGCGGATCGAGGGCAGGCGGTCCCTGCTCGCCCGCCACACCCAGGCGCTCCTCTGCCTCCTGATAATACGGATCGAGATCGTCGTAGCTGAATGGCCAATCGTCGCCAACACCGTACAGCGATCTGAGCTGAAAATCCTCAGGCGAATAGCGTGGCGACACACCACCCCAATGCATGGCGAGTCCGCCCACGGTCATGCTGGGCGAGAACCCCCACGGGGTGCCGAACGCGTTTTGATCGTCCAGATGATCCTGCGTCCACGGACTCTCGCCGTACGCGATATAGCGCTCGCGGGCTTTCGTGCGCGCATTCATTGGCGTTGACGCACGTCCGGCTTCTACGACGGTAATGCCACGCGTGGTATGTTCGGCCAGATGTGCGGCCATCATCGCGGCCGTGATTCCGCTGCCCACAATCAGAATGTCGGCGGCGATGGTTGTCGATGCCTGCGTCATGCGCGTTTCTGCTCTGCCAGCGGCGGCGCCAGCGGAAGCGGTTTGCGACTCGCTTCATCGAGCGGGCGACAGGTTGTGGGCGACACCGTCGCACCCAGCGCCAGATTCCAGGCGGTCGGCGACGACGCCCAGTGCGACATCAGCGCAACCGCGACGTGGCTGGCGGCGAGTGGTGACGGCAGCCGTTCACCGCGCATACTGCGCGTGGCCATCGCGACAATGCCCTGCCGCTCAGTGATCGTAAGCGCGCCGAACGCTTTGTGATGGACCCGATGCGACAGCACGTCGAGCCCATCCAACTGCGCGCGCCAGGCGGGAACCGGATCGGACGGCAAATAGCGCACGTCCGCGTACCCGTACCCGTGCATTTCCTCGGCGACAGGCTCGTAGTCGTCGCACCACGCAACGAACGCGGCCACAGCGGCGCGCTGGCCTTGGGCGCCCAGCGAAGCGGGCAATACAGTTTCGCCAAGTGCAGTAAGCTGCGGACCGCTGAAGTCTGCCGAACGTGTCGCCGGTGTACGCGTCGCGGTGACGGGTTTCGCGCTGTCGGTGCCGGGGGCACAGGCTGCCGCAGCAACGAGAACGCCCGCCGACCTGAGAAAGTCGCGGCGATTGGCGTTGCGTTTCCTGTCGTCACTCATGGGGTCTTCCGCGATGGGCGCCCCGTTGGTGCGTCGTTGCGGTACACGTGTCCGTTGCGCATCACGAAACGCACGCGCAGGGTTGCTTCGATCTCGATTGACGGATCGCCGTCGGTCGCGATCAGGTCGGCCGCATACCCCACTGCAATGCGACCGATCTCGCGCTCGAGCCCCAGCGACTCGGCGGCCCGCGACGTTGCGCTCACCAACGCGTCCATCGGCGACTGTCCGCCTCGTCGCACCCGACACACCAGTTCCTCGGCGTTGCGTCCATGTGCGCCGGCCACGGCGTCGGTCCCGAATACGAGCTTGAGACCCTTGGTGCGACTGGCCAACCCGATCCCCGCTTCCGCCAGCGGCAGGGCCTTCTCCATCGAGGCGAAACCGACGGCATTGTAGTTGCCGATCCCTTCGAACCAGCTCTTGTTGTCGAGGTAGTTGTGAAATACCAGACCACACTGTGGATCGAAGAACGTCCCGCGCTCCACCAGCAACGCACGCGTGGCGTCGTCGGCGAACACCCCATGTTCCACCTGGGTGCACCCGGCGCGCGCGGCGCGCTGGACGGCTTCTGCTGAGTGCGCGTGCACTACCGAGCGCAGCCCCTGCGCTTTCGATTCGCCACAGGCCGCCTCGAGCTGCGCGTCGGTCATTGTAGCCTCGCCACCATCCCGAATGGACTTCGAGGCGAAGACCTTGATAACGTCCGCACCCTGCATTTTGAATCGTCGCACAACCGCGCGCAGGGAATCGGGCGACCCACCGGCGCTGCGTTCGTTGAGCGATCCCAGGGATGTGATCACGCGAGGGCCAGGAATGATGCCGCGGTTGATCGCGTCGCGCAGTTCGGCGTTGTCGGCTTCGCCAATACTCTGAACCGTCGTGAAGCCGGCGCGTAGCGTTGCCCACGCGTTTCCGGCGTGATTGAGCGCGCCGATTGTGGGCGTGTCGCCATCGCGCTCCTGGTGCAACCGATTCCTGGACGTGAGGTACCAGCCGAGATGTACGTGGGTGTCGATCAGGCCAGGCAGCAAGGTGCGCCCGCGCAGATCGATACCGTTGGCTGGCAGGACACCTCTTACCGCGCGAAGGGCAGCGATACGTCCGTTGGTCACGACCACATCCTGGTTGGTCAGGACACGACCGCTGCCATCGAGCACGCGCGCGGCGCGCAGGACGACGGTTTGAACCGCAGGTGCCGACTGCGCACTGACGCTGGGCGCAAACCTGGCAAGAAGCACACTCGCGACCAGGCGAAGGCTGTGGAACCGGTGGACGGGGAGTCGCATGCACGGGGGGTTGAGGGCATAGAGAAAAGACAGACCGAGCCGAAATTCGGCAAGCCCGTTATCTTCCACCGTTCACCCTAACTCTCGCGAGGACGCATGATACGGACGGCGCAGGCAGTGTGGAAGGGCAGTGGATTGGAAGGCAGTGGGACACTCACCACGCCAAGCGGTGCGCTGCTTCAGCAGCCGTATTCGTTCAAGCTGCGATTTCAGGATGAGCATGGGACCGACGGGACGAATCCGGAGGAGCTGATCGCAGCGGCCCATGCGGGTTGCTTCTCGATGGCGCTCTCGTTTCAGCTCACGAACGCCGGCCATGTGCCGACGGCGCTGCGAACGCAGGCTGTGCTCACACTGGAAAAGCAGCCCATCGGATTCACCATCATGGGCATTGTACTCAAGGTTGAGGGAGACGTGCCGGGCATCGACGCCGAGCAGTTCGCGACGCTGGCGGCCAACGCCAAGGCCAACTGCCCCGTTTCGCGGGCGCTCGGTGTGCCCATTACGCTCGAGGCAACGCTGATCGCGTAGTGCCGTCTGGTCGGGATCGTCCCATGCGCGCCTTACTCGCCAGCCGCTTGTCGCGACCCCGTATTGCGTTCGCGGCGACGGTGCTGGGCGTCGTCGCCGTACACGCGGCCGACGCCCAGCCGCTCGAAGCACTCTGGTACTCGCGCAATGGCGCGCCCGGCACGCCAACGTTTGTGGCGCATGCCAATCGCATCTCGATCGTCTCACCGCAGGTGTTCGCGTTCGATGCCGAGGGCGCGATTCACGGAATACTCGATCCGGATGTCGTGCGGGTGGCGCGCGCCCAGCGCGTGAAGCTGGTGCCGCTGGTGATGAATCCCGGCTTCGATCAATCCATGATGCACCGGTTGCTCGCGGTTGCCGAACCACGCGCGCGCGCCATTCGCAGCATGTCCGCACTCTGTCGCGACCTCAAGCTCGACGGGATCCAGTTCGATGTCGAGAACGTGCACGTTTCCGATCGTGACCTCTTTACGTCGTTCGTGCGCGAGTCGGTGGACTCGCTGCATCGCGCCGGCTGCACGGTGTCTGCCGCCGTGGTGCCGCGCACCAGTGATGACCGTGGACCAACCGCGTACCATCAGTGGATTTACGACAACTGGCGTGGCGTGTATGACTACAAGGCGCTGGCCGACACGCTCGATTTCCTGTCGTACATGACGTACGCGCAGCACACCGGTGGTTCGTCACCCGGACCGGTTGGCGGGTATCCGTGGATCAAGGCGTCGTTGGAGTACGTGCTCAAGCTGGGCGTGCCGCCTCACAAGATCTCATTGGGACTTCCCGGCTATTCTGACCACTGGTTTCCCACGTGGAATTGGCGCAGTGGATCGGGAACCGGCGGCAGTGACATCAGCTATGCCGAGGGTCAGCAGTTGATGTCAAAATTCGGTGTGACCGCACGATGGGACCCGGTACAGAAGTCGCCGTACGCCATGTGGGAGAATGCCGGGGTTTTCGAACATCTGTGGCTGGAAGACGTCCGTGCCTTCGAGGCGAAGCTGCAATTGGTGCGGCGGTACAAGCTGCGCGGGTACTCCGTGTGGCTGTTGGGGATGGAGGATCCGCGGGTGTGGGGATTGCGACACGCGGTGGCCAAGTAGGGTGAGGGGCTGGAGGAGTGAGCAGGTGCAGGGGTGAGCGTTGGAGG
>JANMRE010000759.1:0-14559 GCA_031370885.1 Gemmatimonadaceae bacterium | reverse complement strand
TAGATTCGACATACGAAGCTGAAGATCTTCCTCGAGAGGGACCATGGTGAGCAGTTCACAGATCGACCGGATGGGAGATCGGCTGCGATTCGGTCAGGTCACGGACGACGATCTCCGAGAACTCGACGCGTATCGTCAATCATTCGTTGGAGCGTACGAGACGGTTATTTCGTCGATTCGGCAAGATCTCGGGTTAAAACCGACAGGGCGACCTGCAAAGTCGACCACCTCAATCGTCGATAAGTTGCGCAGAGAGTCCATTCGGCTGTCACAGATTCAGGACATCGCGGGAGCCCGAGTCGTGGTTGAGGATCTGCAAGTACAGGACCAGGTCATCGCTGACTTTGTCCGGCTCTTTCCCTTGGCCTCGATCGTCGATCGACGCGCCGCACCAAGCTACGCGTACCGAGCCGTCCATCTTCTTGTTCAAGTGAGTGGTCGGACAATCGAAGTCCAGTTAAGATCTCGACTTCAGCATGTATGGGCCGAGGTCTCTGAGGGGTTGTCAGTCGTGTTCGGTGTCAATCTGAAGTATGGCGGTGGACCGCCTGACGTTCGGCAGCTCCTCGAACGTGCTTCTGGTTTGATCGCAATTGCGGAGGGCGTGAATACTAATATCGCTTTGCTTCGTGAGCAGAATCGATCCGTGCTCATGAGCATCGAGGCGACTACCGCGGACGCGCGTGTACTTGAGGAACAGCTGGTTTCGAGTCTTCGCTTGATCGCAAACCTGAAACCATCACACCACTGGAGTGCCGATGATATTTCTTCTTGAGTACGACCGTCGTCAGGGAAAGCTCGTGACGATCACGTCATTCCCGGAGACCGCTCGCGACGAGGCGAGCGCGGCGCGTCTTGAATTGGAATTGCGCCTGCATGAACAAGGCACCCAGCACGAGGTCGTCATTCTTGAAGCCCACGACCAGGCTGCACTTCGCCTTACACACCTTAGGTATTTCGAATCCGTCCGGGGAATAACGCTTTCGAAACCGGCTGGCTGACTACCGAATCCGCTTGCGACTCCTCACCTGGCTGTTCTTCGCGACCCTGTCGCTGATCCTGATGCTCCAACTGCGCGGTTTCGACGAAACCTTGCGCACCGCCGACACGCCCCGCGGCATTGTCGGATACGAACTCGCCTGGTCAGCCGCGCGATCCAGCACATACCTCAACCATTGGCGCTCAGCCGATGCGTTGGAAACCGCCAAGGTCAGCCTAGGTGTCGACTTCGCGTTCCTGCTGGCCTATCCGCTGATGTTCGCTACCGGTGTGGCATTGCTCCTGCGCCTGCCGCCCGGTGGCGTGTTCGATCGGTTTGGCGCGTTTCTCCGGCGCGCGGTCCTGCTGTGCATTCCGCTCGACGCGACCGAGAACCTGGCGCTCTGGCGCATGATTGACCATGGCGCGACCGATGCCCTCGCTCACCTGGCGGCCGTCTGTGCGTCACTCAAGTTCCTGCTCGTGATCGCCACAGCGCTCTGGTGCCTTGCCGCTCTTGTTGGCAAGTTCCTGCCACGTCGTCCCGCGCACGCGAGCTGATCGCACCTGCCCATCAGTCCTTTCACGCACGATCATTCACATGGCCACTGGACCCAGCATTGGCGGGATCGCGCTTCGCGCGCTGTCGGCCCTCGTTCTCGTGTTCGCGACGTACAATCCCGAAGGCAAGTCGTTCTATCACTGGGCCATCGCCCCACTCATCAGCAGCACGCCCAGTTCCGGTCCCGCGTCGGTCAAGTTCCTTGCCGGTATTGCCCTCGTTGCGGGCTGGGTAGTGTTTCTCACCGCCACGCGCCGATCCATTGGCGTCGGTGGCGCCGCACTGGTGATCGCCATCTCCGGCGGTCTCGTCTGGCTGCTGCTGGATTTCGGCATTGTGAGTGCGAATTCGGCGCGTGGTATCACCTACGTGGTGCTGATTTGCACGGCGCTCCTGTTGGCCGTCGGCATGAGCTGGTCGCATCTGTCGCGCAAACTCAGCGGACAGGTGGACATGGATCAGACAGACTAGCAATTCCCTCGTCGCACGGCGCGACGTACCCTTCGGCAGTGGCACAGCCTACCCGCCTTCGCGTCCGCCCTCCGCTTTCCACGCCTGCGCAGCGTCGAGCGTTGCGCGACCGCGTGCGCGCCGAGTGCGAAAATCAGCCGGGCGTGTACCGCATGCTGGGCCCAACGGGGGCCGTATTGTACGTCGGACAATCGCGCAAACTGCGCACGCGTCTGCTCTCGTACTTTCGGGCCACACGCCGACGTGACAAAGCGGCGCGTATCCTGCGCCACGCATTCGCGATCGAGTGGGAGTACACGAACAGCGAATTTGGTGCCCTGCTAAGAGAGCTGCGACTCATCAAGCAACATCGTCCGCAGTTCAACTCCATGATGGTGACCGACGATTGGCCGCGCGCCTACGTCGCGCTCACCGGTGGCGCGGTGCCCGGTATTCGTGTCGTACCGCGCTCGGACGATCCGTCGGCCGTCGCCATGTTTGGGCCGTTTCGAAAAGTGTCCATGTTGCGCGAAGCCGTGCGCGCGCTGGCCGACGGAACAGGGCTGCGCGATTGCTCGCTGGACGAAGCGGACGCGTCGGCCAAAACCGCCACCGTCTGGTTCGCTGGTGAAACAACTGGCGCGTCATCCACTCGGCGTCCCACGCGCACCCGCGCACCAGGGTGCCTGCGACACGAACTCGGCACCTGTGCCGGTCCCTGTATCGGTGCCGGCGACGGAGCCGTCTACCGCGCTCAGGCCACACAGATTCGCGATTTCCTGGAAGGCAAGTCCGACGCTCCCGTCGACAATTTGTCGCGAGCCATGCAACGCGCGTCGGATGCGCTTGAATTCGAGCGCGCGGCAGTGCTCCGCGACCGACTGGAACGCGTGCGGTGGTTGCATCAACGCGTGCAGCATTTCCACGCGAACATGGATCGTCTCACGTTCCGCTATCACGCGCGAGGCACCGATGACAACGAGTGGGTGTATCTCGTGCGTCGCGGCACTGTGCGGGCGGAAGTCCGTGCCCCGACCAGTGCGCGGGAACGTGCGCAGCTTGAGACCATGGCCCGTCAGATCTTTCACGGTCCAGATCCGTCCGGTGCCGACATCCCGTCACACGATCTCGATGAGTTCTACCTCGTAGCCAGCTGGTTCCGACGACGCCCTGACGAACGCGCCCGAACGCGTCCCGTCGACCTGCAGTAAAGTCGAACGGGACGGCTCACGTCACCGGTTCAGTGCGGCTTCTTTGACACCACGGGCGCCACTTTCTTCGCGGTGTCCATCTTGACCTTCGCGCCCTTCTTCCCCGTCTTGGCGACGTGCTTGGTGGTATCCGACTTCTTGGTCGTGTCGACCGCCGCCGTTGACGGCTTCGCGGCAGTCTTCACGGCGACGGGTTTGTCAGCGAGCTTCTTGGCCATCGGTTGCTGTGCACCGGCCGCACCGACAAACACGAGCGAGGCGGCGACGAGGCTGAAACGGATGCGGTTCATATGAGGCTCCTGGTTAGTCTACGTGTCCGTGGCCATCGCGAAGTGCGACGTTTATTGACGGAGGAGAGTCTACGAGCGGCCACCTTAACCACCGATTAACGACGACCCCCTTCCGGCCACACGCAGTCGTTGGTCCGCCTGTCGACTGCTTTTCCCATCTGCCATGCGCTTGCTGGTTGTCGAAGACGATCCTCGCCTGGCCAAACTGATCGCGCGCGGACTGCGCGAGCAGACGTACGCCGTGGATGTCGTGGCTAACGGCAAGGACGCTATCATGCAGGCCGCCGTGAACAGCTACGACGCCATCATCCTCGACGTCATGCTCCCCGGCGTCGATGGGTTTTCCGTTCTGAAGGAGCTACGTACCCGTGGCATGCGCACGCCCGTCATGATGCTGACCGCACGCGACGCGGTCGCCGATCGTATCATGGGGCTGGACAGTGGCGCCGACGACTACCTCAATAAGCCCTTCGATTTTGGCGAACTGCTGGCCCGGTTACGCGCGCTGCTGCGTCGTCCCGAAAATCTCCAGTCCGATGTAATTCGTATCGGCGACCTCGCAATTGATCGTCTGGCGCACACCGTCTCGCGTGCCGGGGTCCCAATCACGCTCACCGCCAAGGAGTTTTCATTGCTCGAACTGCTGGCACGGCGGGCCAACACGGTCGTCTCGCGCGCCGACATCGTCGCCCACGTGTGGGATGACAATCACGATACCTTCACCAACGCCGTCGAAGTGTACATGAATCGCCTGCGCGGCAAGATCGACAAGGCACCGTGGCCTCCCATGCTGCACACGCGACGCGGCGCAGGCTACATGCTGTCGGACGCCGCGGCATCATGAGAGACGCGGAGTGAACGGGCGCCGATCCATACCGGTGCGCCTCTCCATCCGCCTGCGACTCACGCTCTGGAACGCCAGCGTGCTGGCGCTGTTGCTGAGTGCCTTCGGCGTGGCCGCCTGGATCACATTGCGTGGCGTATTGCAGGAGCGCGGCAACACCACCGTCAGTGAGTCCGCCCGCGCCATCGCCGGCGCGGTGCTCGCGGAGCGTCAGTCAGCCCGGGCGCGCGGCGATACCGCACGCGTCGAGCGCACCGCGGTGAGCGACGCACTGCGCGAACTCCGAATCGGTGACTTCGACGTGCTTATTGTCGATGACGCCGCGCGCGTGGTGGCCGCCAATCGCGTACCCACCCGACGACGTTCCAATACGCGTCCGGGGGCGCATATCGCGCCGGCCCTTCCGGTTGACCCGGACACGGTGTCGCTGTCGCCACCGGTGCGCGAACTGCTCAAGCTCAAACCCGTCGGCAACGAAGTCTTGCTGCGCTCGGTGACAATCGACGATCACGCCTGGCGTGCCGCGCTCGTCCGCGTCAGCCCCGGTGTCGTCGATTCCCTGGAGCCGGCTCTCATTGTGGGTGTTCTGCGTGCCGATGAAGAAGACGAGGCGGTGCTGGACCGCGTGCGCACCACGTTGTTGCTGGCCATTCCGTTTGCACTCATCGTGACCATTCTCGCCGGCTATCTGCTGGCGCGACGCAGTCTCGCGCCCGTGGATGAAATGGCGGCCTCGGCCGCACGCATTTCAGCCGCCACGCTTGACGAACGCCTTCCTGTCAGCAATCCGTACGACGAACTGGGTCGCCTGGCCACAGTTGTCAACGATCTCCTCGCGCGCGTCGATGTCGCGTTCCGCGTCCAACGGCAATTCGTGGCCGATGCGTCGCACGAACTGCGCACACCGATCGCCATCGTGCGCGGAGAAGCCGATGTGGCGCTGCTATTGCCCACGCGCGCGGAACCCGAGTATCGGGACGCGTTGGCGATCATTCGCGACGAGTCGGTGCGCTTGTCACGCATCATCGACGATTTGTTTCTGTTGGCGCGCGCCGATGCCGCCAGTCCCATTCACCAACGTGAGCGGGTTGACGTGAGCGAGCTGCTTGCCGCCAGCATACGCAGCGTGCGCACAATCGCCGACGACCAACATATTCACCTGACACTCCAACGTCTTGGCGACAATCCCGATCCAGTCGTCGTCGACGGCGATCCCTCGCTGATCCGTCGCCTGTTGCTGAACCTGCTGGACAATGCGCTCAAACTGACCCCACCGGGTGGCTCCATTGCCGTGTCACTCGACGCCACATCGGAGCATGTCGTCATAGTTGTTGCCGACTCCGGTCCAGGCATCCCGATGGAGCTGCGACCCCGCATCTTCGATCGCTTTGTGCGTGGGATGGTCAACGCAAGTGGCGGCCAGACGACGGGGACGAGTCGCGTGCCAACCGCCAGCGGCGCCGGTCTCGGTCTGGCGATTGCACAGGCGATCGCCCAGGCGCACGGTGGACAGATCGTCCTCGACAATACTGAAACCGGCGCTGCGTTTCGTGTCACCCTGTCGCGAGTCTGACCGTCCCGCTTGCCAGCGCCGCTTGCGCGGCGT
The DNA here is from genome assembly GCA_031370885.1 of Gemmatimonadaceae bacterium. Lineage (GTDB taxonomy): Bacteria > Gemmatimonadota > Gemmatimonadetes > Gemmatimonadales > Gemmatimonadaceae > Gemmatimonas. The sequence goes on along the minus strand of JANMRE010000759.1, from coordinate 8,618 downwards.
AGGGTCAATACGGGAACACGATTTCCCTCTCGCGTGAACGCCACTGTCTCGACCTCACACTGGACGTCGCTCATGTCACCGATCTCTGCTCGCCTCGCGTTTGTCTCCGTCGCGCTCAGCCTCAGTCTGCATGTGGTCGGCACTGCGCACGCACAGCCTGCGGCCGCGCCAATCGCCGATACCGTTCGTCTCACCGAGTGGACCGTACCGTGGGAAAAAACGCGCCCGCGTGATCCGTCTCTCGACGCCACCGGACGTGTCTGGTTTGTTGGCCAGGAAGGCAACTACGTGGCCCGACTCGAACCGAAAACCGGCACGTTCACGCGCATCGAGATCGATTCGGGAACCAATCCGCACACCGTTTCCGTAGATGCCAAGGGCAACGCCTGGTATACCGGCAATCGCAACGGCATGATCGGTCGCATCGATGGCCGCACGGGCGTCATCACGCGCTACCCAATGCCCGATCCCGCCGCAAAAGACCCGCACACCATCGCGTTCGACGCAAAGGGCGACCTGTGGTTCACGCTGCAGAACAGCAACATGGTTGGGCACCTCGTGCAAGCCACCGGCAAGGTCACGCTGCTCACCATGTCGACACCCGGCACGCGCCCCTACGGCATTGTGATCGATCGCAGCGGACGCCCGTGGTTCAATCTGTTCGGCACCAACAAAGTCGGCACCGTCGATCCCACCTCGTTGCGTGTGCGCGAGTATGTCCTGCCAGACGCACGTGCCCGTGGTCGCCGCATCGCGCTCACCACCGACGGCGGCGTGTGGTACGTAGACTACACACGCGGCTTTCTCGGCCGACTCGATCCTGTCAGTGGCAATGTGCGCGAGTGGCCCATGCCCGGCGGCGGCATTTCACTGCCCTACGCCATGACGGTGGACGACGAAGACCGTCTCTGGTTTGTCGAGACCGGCACTCAACCGAATCGACTGGTCGGATTCGATCCACGCACGTCGCAATTCTTTTCGCGCACCGATCTCGGCCCGGCCACCCCGAACACGGTACGGCACATGGTGTTCGACAAGACCACGCGTACCATCTGGTTCGGCAGTGATCGCGGAACCATCGGGCGCGCGGTGGTGCCCAAGGGAACCACGCGGCCGATTGGGTGAACGTCGGCAACGCCGCCGTCGGTCTCAGTGCCCTGGGCCGCCGTTGGATACGTTCTTTTTTTCCCGGTTGGCAAAATCCGCAGCTTATGGCCCCAGGAGTGCCGCTGGAACGACGCCGATGCCATCCGCTCGGCGATAGGCGCTCGGACCGGTCGTGACGACGATTGCGTCGGCGAGTCCGTGCCCGAGTTGCGCGCGCAGCCAGTGCAGGTGCTTCACATCGTCGTCATCGACCGTCGCTGATAGATTGACTTCGATGGCAACGACTCGGTGATCGTGCGCACGCACAATGAGATCGACTTCCTGACGCCCGCGCGCCGTACGGAAGTGATGGACACTCGCCTCGGCAGACTGCGCGTACACGCGAACACTTTGGGTGACCAATGACTCAAACAGAGCGCCGAGCAGCCCGCCCGACGGACCCGCTGTGGTGGCTGGAATGCCTTGGAGCATTGAATCCCGCGTCACGCCGAGAAGACGCGCTGCAAGAGCCGGATCCACCAAATGATGTTTGGGCGCCTGCGTCAGTTCGGCGATGACGTTCCTCGTCGGGAGCCACGCCGGAAGTGCGTCGAGTACCCAGAGTCGCGTCAACACATCGCGGTAGGCCTCGGTCGATGCCTTGGCCGGTTTTTCGGCTCGATCGCCGGTGGCCGCATCACGAATCGTTTCGAATCGGGCGACGGTCGCGGTGGCCGATGCATACGCGCGGAGCCAGTGCGTGAGCTGGGCGGGTCGGCGCACTGGATGGCCCGCTTCCGCGAAATCCTGGTCGACGATTCGAGCCAGGTAGCCGTCCAGCTGCGCGGTGCGTGTTCGGCCAGTCCGTCTTCGAATTGCCGGAAACCCTGAAGCGACGATTTCTTCGGCGTAGTCCGCCATGCGGACCGACGTTGTTCCTTCGAGGCCGGGCTGAGCACCGCTTAGGAGCGTACGCAGACTGACGCTTGGCGCCCCCACGCCCCGCTCGAGAAGCGATAGAGGGTGCATTCGCACGCGAAGAATCCGTCCGGCACCACTGTGGGTCGGTGAGTCCTCAAGCGCTGTCGAGCCGGTCAGGAGGAATTGGGCAGGCCGGTCATCAGCATCGACTGCACGGCGCACCGCATCCCAGAGCGGTGGCAATCGTTGCCACTCATCGAGCAGAATCGGTGGCGGTCGACGGAGCGTCGCACTGACGTCAGCCGCCGCCAGCTCTCGCTGGACCGGATCGTCCAAGGTGACCACGGTTGCAGCGCGCCGCATTGCGGTGGCCGTCTTGCCAACCCCCTTCGCGCCCTCGATCGCGATCGCAGCCGCTTGGGTGAGCAGTTCGTCCAATTCCGCGTCGACGACGCGTGGCACGTAATGGGACATAATTGAACGCACGGAGGTAGCGAGCTGCCGGATGGCTCGCGAGGTCGGGTACTATTGCCCTATGCAGGTATAGTAGCCGTTCTCGGCTCACTTTACTAGCCCTAACCGGCATAGTATACTAGTCTAATTCGGCACTTCATTCTCCCGTCTTCATTCTCCCGTCTCCCGTCTCCCCCATCTGCGCCCGCCGCGACATCGCCAGCAGCCGCCAATACAACCCGCGAATCTCGTCCTCCGGTAATCCCGCCGCGCGCGCCAATGCCGACGCACGCGCCACCACCGCCGCCTCACGCGCCGGATCCACCACCGGCTCCCCCGCGGCCGCCTTTGCGCATCCCGCTGCGCGAGCCAGTGCCACACGCTCGGCAATCGCCGCAATCAAGCGTGCGTCTACCATTTCAATCTCCTCCCGAATTGCCGCCAGCGATGTCATGCGGCACTCCGGCTTGCCGTCATGAGCGGCGCCAACGTGCCGCGACCTACCGCCTGCGCAATCAACTGTACCTGCTCCATCATCGCCGCAAACGCCTTCGGTGTCAGTGATTGCTCGCCATCCGACCGCGCCTTGGCGGGCTCCGGATGCACCTCCACAATCAATCCATCCGCCCCCGCGGCAATCGCCGCCATCGCCAATGGCGTTACCAAATCCGCTCGACCGCCGGCATGACTTGGGTCCACAATCACCGGCAAGTGCGACTCCCGCTTGAGCACCGGAATGGCCGCGATGTCCATCGTGTTGCGCGTGGCGGTCTCAAACGTGCGAATACCGCGCTCACACAGCATCACGTCGCCGTTCCCTTCCGCCATGATGTACTCCGCCGCCATCAACAGTTCGGTGATGGTGGCCGATAGTCCGCGCTTGAGCAGTACCGGGCGTTGGACGCGGCCCACCTCCGACAGCAGCGGAAAGTTCTGCATGTTGCGCGCGCCTATCTGCAGCACGTCGGCATACGATGCCACCAATTCCACCTGCCGCGGATCCATCACCTCGGTCACAATCGGCATCCCGGTTTTCGCGCGCACCTCGGCCAGCAACTTGAGCCCCTCTTCGCCCATGCCCTGGAATGCGTATGGCGATGATCGCGGCTTGAACGCACCACCACGCAGCAGCCGTGCGCCCGACGCCTGCACCGCGTGTGCCGTCTCATGCAGCATGTCGCGTCCCTCCACCGAACACGGACCCGCCATCACGACAATCTCGCGACCGCCTGCCACTGTGCCAGCCGGATCACCAAAGCGAATCTGTGTGAGTCCGGCCGCATACTCGCGCGACGCCAGCTTGTACGGCTTGAGCACCAGCATTACGCGTTCAACGCCCTCCAGCGCGGCGAGAGATTGCTCGCTGCGTTTGGCATCGTCACCAATACAACCGATGATCGTGCGCACTTCGCCACGACTGATATGGGCGCGCAAACCAAGTCGTTCCACGTGCTCGACAATGCGATCGAGCGCGTCGGGGGAAATGCCGGGAGTGGTAACGATGATCATGTGGTCCTCGGGAGGTGAATGACACCCCAGGACCGTGCATCGCCGGGTCTCGAAACGACGCGAGGCCCGTGCAGTTGCACGGGCCTCGCGGTGGTCGGGATCGTCAGCGCGTCAGTCGCGCACAACTCCAGCACCGTGGCCCATGCGGGACGGTGTAAAGTAGTAATAGCTGGTGGCGGCTGGCGGACACATCATGTCACGCAGACTACGGCATGCACGACCGTCTGTCAATATCCTTCTGATGCCGGTCAACTCCTTCCTTGCTCGCATGCCCGTATCGCAAGACCCCAGTACGCACCGCGCCTCACACACGCCGCGCGTGGCATTCCAGGGCGCACTCGGCGCGTTCAGTGAATTGGCCATTCAGCAGCGATGGCCAGACGGCGCCACGCCGGTTCCACACCACTCGTTTGGCGACGCGCTGCGGTGTGTACTCTCCAATGCAGCCGACTTCGCCGTCGTACCAATCGAAAATGCGATTGCCGGACGCGTGCACACCGCAGTCGAAGCGCTCGATGTTGTGGAGCCACTGCTGCTTCGTCATGGCGAGATTCGCGTGGCCATCCATCTCTGCCTGATGGCACCGCGTGGGGCAACCCTCGCCAACCTGCGTGTCATTCGAAGCCATCCCATGGCGCTTGCTCAGTGTCGTATCTTTTGTACACGTCACGGGTGGCTCGTACCGGAGACTCATGCAGACACCGCTGGAGCGGCCTGCGATGTCGCGGCGCTGGGCGATCGTACGGTCGGTGCCGTTGCAAGCAAGGCCGCTGCTCAGCGCTATGGCCTCGACATTCTGGCGTATTCGATTGAAGACCTACCCGCCAACTGGACGCGCTTTGTGATCGTCAGCAAACGCTGACCCGCCGCGAGTCTCTGACCGCCGAGGTGGCGGATGCCTCAATCTTTGTTGGTCCAGTTTCGTGTCCGCGCGCTCATTGCGGCGCCGCTGTTCCTCGCGCTGTGCGCTAGCCGGCTGTTCGCGCAAGCACTGAGCAGCACCAGGCGCATCGTGCCACCGGCGTTCGCTACGCTGAGCGGGCCAATCAGCCGAGAACTCTCCGGCGATCGCGCCCGCATCACGGTGGGATTCGTGGAACAGTTCTTCCGCCTCCCTGGTAACCGCGGGTTCGATGCATCCATCGACACGGTCGCCGCACTGCTCACCGCGGCGGGCTACGTGCCCGAAGCGCGCGCAACCGCCAAAGATCGCCTCGTCTTCCGCGTTGAGTCGCGACCGATGACTGCGCCGGCGTGGACGCCCGACGATGCGTCGCTCACCATTGTCGGACGCAATACGCCGCTGCTGGCGTGGCCGACAAATCACAACATGATTGCCATCAACTCGTGGTCTACCTCCGAGAGCGGCGTGACAGCGCGCGTGGTCGACATTGGTGCCGGAACAGACGCCGAGCTCGCCAGGCAAGACCTCACCGGCGCCATCGCACTGGTTGACGACAACTCTCGAGCACTGTTCCCCAAAGTGATGCAGCGGGGCGCGCTGGGGATGCTCGCCACACAGAAACTGCCCGCGTACAACCAGCAAACGAAAAACACCACCGCCATCCAGTTCACGGGTATCACGCGCGATACGGTCAATCGAGGATTCGTCATCTTCGTCTCTTCAGCGGCGCGCGATTCACTCAAGGCGGCGTTGCTCGCCGGCCCCGTGCAGGTGCGCGCGATGGTGAAGACACGCTTCGAATCGCGTCCGGAGCGCACCATCGTCGCCGAAATTCGTGGCGCGCGGCGTCCCGCTGAACGCTTCGTCTACTCGGCGCACGTGCAGGAACCGGGGGCCAACGACAACGCGTCTGGGGTTGGACTGCTCGCCGAAATGGCGCGCACGGCGGCGGTGCTGTTCACGCGTGGACAGGTCAATCCGGCACGCACACTCACGTTCCTGTGGGGCGACGAGATTCGCTCCACCGATCGCTTTCTCAAGGAAGACAGTGTGCGGCGCGCTGGCGTGAAGTGGGGCATGTCCCTGGACATGGTGGGCGAAAACACCGCACTCACCGGCGGCACGTTTCTCATCGAGAAGATGCCCGACCCGTCGGCGGTGTGGGTGCGTGGTGAGGACCAGCACTCCGAGTGGGGCGGCAGCCCTATCGCCGCGTCGGCCATTCGCGCTTACTGGTTCAACGACTTCGTGCGCCAACGCTGTCTCGATCGCGCCGCCACAACCAACTGGGTGGTGAAATCCAATCCCTTTGAAGGGGGCAGCGACCACACGCCGTTTCTCAATGCGAAAATCCCCGCGGTGCTGCTCTGGCACTTCACCGATCAGTTCTATCACACCGATCTCGACCGGCTCGACATGGTGAGCGCCACCACACTCGGCAACGTTGGCAACTGCGCACTCAACACGGGTCTCTTGCTCACCGCAGGCACGCCGGGCGTCGCCAAGGCCGCGCTCACCGAATTGGCCGACGTCGCGGTGCGTGAATTGCGCACCCAAAGCGACTTGTCTGCCAAGGCAATTCAGAGTGGGGCCACTGCGGCCGCCGAACGCATCATTATCGAGGCGTGGCGCGACTACTATGTCATCGCATTGACGAAGATTCCCGAAATGGCCCTCAATGCCGCGGGCTTCGGCGCCGGCATTGCGGCGGCGCAGGCGCGCGTGCGACGGGCCGCGACCGAGGCGCTCCGCAGGATAGGCAGCTGAGGGCCAGCCATTTAGGTCGTAGTTGCGCCCTTCCCTCCTCCGACCTAATATCAGGGAGTCTTCATTCAACAAACGCCCCGTCGACCGGGTCCCTTCCGCATGAAACTCCGGGCCGTCCCCGCGAAAGCCAACCCCCTCACCGCACCAAACCGTTTTGCTGGCGGCGGCGTGGCGGTGCTTGGCGAGGACTTCACCAATCGCGAAACCGAGCGCGCTGAAATCGCGCGAAGTCTGCGCACGCCGCGCGGTCATATCGTGGTCGCGGGGCTCCGACGCATGGGAAAGACCTCCATCCTCCTCGCGGTCCGGGACGAACTGGTCAAGGCCGGCGATCCGGTGCTGTACGTCGATCTCTGGACGGCGTCCACCATCGAAGACATGACCACCCGGCTTGCTGCCGCCGCCGCGGCCGTGCTCGGACGGCGCTGGCAAGACACCGTCTCGCGGTTAGGTCGAACGCTCAAGCTCAGTTTTGAAGTCTCTGAATCTCCCACCGGGTTGATGATTCCGGTTCCCAAGCTCGAGTTCCGCGACGCGCCCGTCGGCATGCAGCGGCAGCGACTGGTGGACACGCTCGATCTGCTCGAACAGCTCGCCACCAGGCAGAAGGCGCACTTGAGCGTCATCATCGATGAGTTTCAGGAGATCGAGCGACTCGGCAGCGAAGGGCAGGGCGAAAAGCGCGTCAGCGCCATGCGCCAGGTACGCGCAGCCATTCAGCATCATCGTCACGTCACCTATGTGTTCGCCGGATCTGATCGCCGTCTCATTCAACAGTTGCACGCCGAAGACGGCGGCGCGTTGCACAATCTGGGACGGAAGTACGACATTGGCCCCATCGAATCGAATCACTTCGCGAAGTGGATCGAACGACGGTTTCGCGTCATGGGGATCGATGGCAGCGGAGCGGGACATCGCATCATCGATGTCGCCGGTCCCCGCACCCGGGATGTGCGCACGCTGGCCGAGTCGATCGCCGAGTTGGCTCGCGAGCGGGCAGTGGTGACGGAGGCGCTCATCGACGATGGCGTGCGGGCAGTCGTGAGACAACGTCGGTCCAGTTACGAGGCCGATTGGAAATCGCTCACCCGCCTCCAGCAGAATGTGCTGCGCGCGGTTGCCGCCGAAGGAGCCGGATTGACAAAACGGGACACACGCGACAAGTACGGGCTTGGTGAGGCGAGTGGAATCTCCAAAACCATTGACGCGCTGACCGAGCGCGCCGTGCTGTTGCGCGACAACGTGCTGGTGATTTTCGATGACCCGTTCTATCGCGCCTGGGTGATTGACGCCGCGCTGCCGGATGTTGGTGTTCGACTCCCCATCACGTTCCTGCCACAGCGCGCCAGCCGCAAGCGCCCGTAAACGCCGGCTATGGCGTTCGCACTACGCGCAGCGTCTGCCGCAATATCGTCGTCGCGTCTACGGGCGTTTCCACCTGCAACAATCGCCGCGTGGTCGCGCCAATCCACACGGTAACTTCGCGCTGTCCGCCCAACAGGAACAGCACCACATGCGCGCGCTCACCCATCATCGCGGTGGCCCCAATCACGCGCACCTGATACAGATGCAGTCCGGTCTCCAGATCGTACACAGGAAACGTCGCCACGTAGCCTGAGTCCAGCGGCATCGAGCGAACCACCAGATCCCAATTCCCGGAATCAAACGCCGGCGCGCCAATGGTTGTGTCGATCGCCGCACCCATCGCGTCCGGCGGTCCGATACTGCCACGCACGCGCGTTCCGCTGAAGTCCAACTGCAGGTGACGCTGCGGCTGCCATGAGCGATGCTGACGCGGCGCCATCGTGCGTGCATCCGTCAGTGTGGAATCGATCAAGCGCGCGCCACCGCGTTGCACGATCAAGACGCGCCGCAGCAACGGCGTCGCGCCGCCCTCACGCGTCACCATGTCGGTGATGGTACCTACCGGGATCTCATCACCATCGCGAAATCCGGTCAGCGCATACGTCAGTGTGTC
>JANMRE010000629.1:0-7757 GCA_031370885.1 Gemmatimonadaceae bacterium | reverse complement strand
GTCCAAGGCCGAACATGCCGACCTGTACATGCTCACGAAGAGCACATTCGTGGATTTCCCGAATCTCTGGGTGGGGCCAACGGTTGCCGCGGCCACCACGAAGATCACCGACGCCAACGCGTTCCAGAAGGAATACAACTGGGGAAGCGCTGAACTCGTGTCGTGGAGCAGCGCCGACGGCGTACCGCGACAGGGGATTCTGTACAAACCGGCCAACTTCGACCCGTCGAAGAAGTATCCGATGATCACCTACTTCTACGAGGATCTGTCGGACGGTCTGCATTCGTATATCGCGCCGAATGGCGGCACCTCGGTGAACATCACGCACTACGTGTCCAACGGGTACCTGATGTTCGAGCCCGACATCTTCTACGAAGACGGACACCCCGGCCAGAGCGCACTCAAGTCGATTATCCCCGGCGTGCAGAAACTCATCGACAAAGGTTTCGTGGACCCAAAGAAACTGGGGTTGCAAGGCCATTCGTGGGGCGGCTACCAGATCGCGTACATGATTACGCAAACGAACATGTTTGCGGCCGCCGAAGCAGGCGCGCCGGTGTCGAACATGACCAGCGCCTACGGAGGCATTCGTTGGGAGAGCGGCGTGAATCGCGCCATGCAATACGAAAGCGGCCAGAGCAGAATCGGCAAATCCCTGCAGGAAGGCTTGCCACTGTACCTGGAAAACTCGCCGCTCTTTCACATCGACCGCGTCCAGACGCCGCTGTTGATTCTGCACAACGACCAGGACGGTGCGGTGCCGTGGTATCAAGGCATCGAGATGTACATCGGCATGCGTCGGCAGGGGAAAGAATCGTACCTGTTCAACTACAACAACGAACTGCACGGCATTTCGGGTCGCGCCAACCAGAAAGACTGGGCCGGTCGGATGCAGACGTTTTTCGATGTAAAGTTGAAAGGTGCACCGGAGCCGGAGTGGATGACAAAGGGCATCGCGGCGAAGGACAAGGGCAAAGACCAGTTGGCAAAGCCGGTGATCCGGCCGTAAGCGGACTGTCGAGGGCCGCGATGTATCGGCGTCAGATGTCGGCGATACGGATCTTCATGCGTCGCGCGGCGTCGATCAGGCGGCTGTCGTAGCTGGCAAGCGCAACGTCCTGTCGTTGCGCGCGCAGGAAATCGATTGAAGCCAGATGCAGGGCGTCGAGCGTGCGCACAGGCACAGGGAACGGTTCGAGTGCGCGCGCCAGGACCGGTGGTGCCAGTTCGAGCAGCGCGAGTCGCTGCAGCAACTCGCGCGCGTACTCGCCGTGCGTCACGGCCGAACCGCGCGCGTGTAGCCGATTCCACAGTTCGTACTCGAGCAGTCGACTGCTCACGAGCGTCTCGTCCCAGAGCGAGTCTGGCGGTACGCGGTCTTCGGAAAGCAGATGGGCGATGGCGACCGATGTATCGAGGTAGATCACCGCTCGTCTCGATCGCCGAGCAGCTCTCCCATGAGCCGATCGAACGTCGCTACCGGTGCCCGCGGCGGTGGCCCATCGCGCACGACGAGCGGTGCGGCCAACCATCCACGCCGCATGGCCTCGGCAAGGTACGCGTCTGACATGACCGGACCTCGACCCTGCGGCGGGCGCAATTCGGCCACCACACGGTCGCGATCGGTGACGAGGACCGTCTCGCCACTGGCGACGATCCGGATATACTCGCTGAGCTTGTTCTTGAGGACCTTGAGGCCGACGGTGCGCATGACATAAGGTAGCTTCCAGACGCTACCTTACCAAGGGCGCCCCTGAAAGCACTTTACCGCTGTCTGCGGCGGCTCGGCCGAAGCGAAATTGGCGAACTTCGCGAAACAGCTGTCGCAGCACGTGATTTTGCTATCGGGCATCCTTACCTCGCGTTGATTCCCTTACCAAGGGCAAAGGACCCGTGCCACTCCGGGCAGGCCCACGTCCGCGCATGCTCCGCGGTTGAGAATCGGCCGAAACGAAGTGTGACTGGTGGCGTACGGCAGTCAATCGCACAACGTTGTGCCTCTCGCAATGGAGTTCTCATGTCTGGCCACGTCCCACGTGTTGGTGCGCGCTGGTCGTGGTTCGCAGCAGGGATCATGCTGGCAAATGGGTGCACGGGCCATCGTTCCGCTGCGCTCGCACCCGAACGCCAACGTGCGGATGATATCACCGCCGCCGCATCGCTGGCCGAACGGGTGGAGGCACTCCGCGTCGCGCAGCGCATTCCGGGACTCGCCATGGTCGTGTTGCGTGATACCACGGTGGTGGTGTCACGCGGTTTCGGTTACGCCAACGTGGAACAACAGCGACCGGTCACTCCGGATACACCATTCGATATCGCATCGGTCACCAAGCCCATATCCGCCGTAGTGGCGCTCCGACTTGTGCAGGACGGTCAACTTGATCTCGATCGCCCGATGCGCCGCTATCGGGGCTTCGCCGAGTTCTGCGATGCGGCCCGGTCCGATGGCGGCATCTTTTTTGGCGACTATGCCTGTGTGGGTGACGTGCTCACCCTGCGTCACGTGTTGTCGATGACCGCGAACGGAAACGCGGGCGCGCGCTTCTGGTACAATCCGCCATCGTACTCGTGGGCCTCGCGACCGATGGCCGAAGTGACCAGTGTCCCGTTCTCAAGTCTCGTCGATTCGTTGGTGCTGCGTCCGGCTGGCATGCGCAATGCGGCCCGCGTTTTCCGGCGCTTGCCGTTGCGCGCCGATCTCGCGGCACTGCTCGCTACACCGTACCACATCGATTCGGCGGGGCGCACGTTGCAATCAGACCCGCCGCCGTCGCAGGGCGATGGGGCCGCCGGCGGCGTGATTGCCAGCGCCATGGATCTGGCGCGTTTCGACATCGCACTGATGACGGGACGACTGATCAATCCGGCCTTGCGCGCACAATTGTTCACCCCCACGAGAACGACGGTGGGCGCACCATTGCCGTACGGACTCGGCTGGTTTCTCGCCGAACGCGATGGGCGTCGGCTGGCGTGGCACACGGGGCTGTGGGAAGGTCAGTACTCCGCGCTCTATCTGAAAGTGCTGAGCGACCGGCCCGACCAGCGCGTGACGCTGATCCTGCTGGCCAATAGCGACGGGTTGCAGTGGCAGAGTCGTCTCAATGAGGCTGCAATCGAGCGGTCACCGTTTGCAATGGCCTTCTTCGCGGCGTTTCCGAAAAAAAGGGCTCTTCGGAGAAATGTGTGGGTAAAAACGGCGCAATCCGAGGGGTCCGGTGGCCGGATTTGATTGGCGAATCGGGTGCTGGCGTGGGGGCGGGCCGTCGAGCAGTGCGTGAGTGGACGCGTTGGAGAGCGGGAGTGAGCTTCGGGACGCGTATCGCTTTGCGGGGTGGACGCGCACCTGTAAGATCACCAGCGCGAAATCCAGAAGAGCCTGAATACAGACGTCTTACCGCAGCGGACGCAGGGTACGCAGGGGATCGCGTCGCGGTTATGGCGGAGCACCGCGCGGACACACGATACGTTTGATGATGTCTCACTCCTATCCGTCCTCTGCGTCCTCGGCGTACCCTCCGGTAAATCGTTTGCAGTGAACAGCGAAAAGCCAGAAAACGCGACTGATCCGGCTTACGCAATCACTTCGGCGTCCGGATCCCCACACGCCCGTCGCCACGCCACCGTTGGTTGAATGAGTTTACGGGTCGTGAGGTTGAACAACCCCACCGTGTACGTGGCAACCACACAGACCGTACCATCGTGTGTGCGCATCACTTGCACGACTGTGCTGGTGAGCCGGGATGTACCGGCACTATATGTCTCGATCACGACACGCTGACGCAATCGCACTTCGCGTCGGAACTGCACTTCGACGGCGACAATCACCGGCGCCTGGCCGCGCTCGCGCACCACGTCGTATCCGTGACCCCGTTCGGTAATCATCTGCCAGCGGGCGCGATCGAAATACTCCATCGCGGCCAGATTATTGAGATGGCCCAGCAGGTCGATGTCCTGTTCGTCCACCAGCCACTCCGACGTGTGGATCGGCCAGCCGGAAAGCGGCGGCGCGGGTTGACTCATAGCGGTTGGTCCTGTTTGAGGATCAGGCAATCTGATAGGTTGCGGACACCATGGCGAAACCCCTCGGCGGCCGTTTCACCGCCACACTCTTCCGCTATCCCGGTAAGGGCGGGTGGATCTTCGCGCCAGTTCCGGACAAGTATGCACCGCCTGTCGCGCACGGATGGGGACGTACCCCCGTGACCGCGACAGTAAATGGTACGACGTGGGAAACGAGCGTGTGGCGCGGCAAGGAGGGCCGTACGCTGTTGGCTGTCCCGAAGCGCGTGCGGAACGAGTTGGGCGACGGCGACGCGGTGACGGTCCACATCACGTTTCGTTCGCTGTAGCTATGGTGCCCATCCTGCAACGAGGTATGGTTCCGATGTCGCACACAATTCCACGCTGGTGCACACCGGCGACGCCTTCACCGGCGTGAGCACGGACGGCATTCATGACCCATTCCGCGCAAACCGATGACGACGTCACACCAGTGCTACTGTACGACGGTGAGTGTGGTCTGTGCGCGCGAAGCGTCCAGTTTGTACTGAGCCACGAATCGCCCGCCCGCCGCGCAGCGTTGCGATTTGCACCACTGCAGGGCGCGTATGGTGCGAAGGTGCGCGCGCGGCACCCGGAGCTCGCGTCGATCGATTCGGTTGCATGGTACCAGCCAACAGGTAGCCACCCGTCACGATTGCGAGTACGCAGTGACGCGGCCTTGGCCACCATGGCGCATCTCGGTGGCGCGTGGGGCGCGTTCTCGGCGATTGCCCATTTCGTCCCACGGCCAATTCGCGACGCGGTATACGATGCGATTGCCCGGCGGCGGTTCGGGCTGGTGGCTCGGTCATGTCTGCTGCCGTCAGGGCAAGATCGACATCGGTTTCTCGATTGACTTCCTGAGGAACGATGGGTTTATCGATGAGTTCGCCTGCATCGCAACGTCAGATCGGCCAACTGGCAGCGAAACACCAATTCTCAGCCTATCGTAAGGCATTCCTCATCGAAAACGAGTCTCCGCAACCCGTCATTTGCGGTTTGCGCTTACCACTGCCGAGCCCGGCTCATGTTCAAGAAAATTCTCCTGCTGGTTGGTGTGCTCATTCTTGCGGTGCTCGGCTATGCTACCACACAGCCGGATTCGTTCAGCCTTGAACGCAAGATCAGCGTCAACGCCGCTCCCGAGAAGGTGTTCGCCAACATCAATGACTTCCATGCGTGGGAGGCATGGTCGCCGTGGGCAAGGATGGATCCCAACATGACCGCGAGCTACTCCGGCCCGACCAGCGGGCCGCGCGCAGCATACGCCTGGAAGGGGAATTCCGACGTGGGAGAGGGGAAAATGGAGATCTCTGGATCTACACCCTCCAGCAGCGTGACGATCAAGCTGGACTTCCTGACACCGTTTGAGAGTCACAACACCACCGTGTTCACCTTGGCGCCGACGGCCAGTGGAACCGACGTCACGTGGACGATGTCGGGACCGTCCACCTTCGTCACCAAGGTGATGTCGACGTTTGTGAGCATGGACAAGATGATTGGCCCCGATTTTGAGAGGGGGTTGCAGCAGCTGAAAGCGGTTTCAGAGAAGTAGCGGAACTTTGGCGGGGGATCAGCCCCGGCGCGCACATGCGCTATCTTTCTGCAATGACTTGGTTCAAATACCCGTGACGGCACCGGTGACGCTTGATGTGCAGGTGACAGTCCTCGAGCCAGACAAAACGCCTGCGGTGGGGATTCCGCTGCGCGTCGTGCTCGGCGCAGCGCTGACTTGGCAGGCTGCCGAGGAAGGCGTGCGCCTGGTCACTGGTGAGAACGGCATCTGCCACGTGCAGACGTCGGTAGCCTTGGACGACCGTCGCCATAAAATGCCCACGAATTTTTTCTCTAACCTTGTGGCGTCGCGTGAACGGACTCGTCACCTCCAGTTCGCCGTGGAGTACGAATATGCCGGCCGACCGTGGCTGACCGCGATAGACATTGATCACTTCGAGAGCGGCACCAGTGCGCAAATCGATCCGATGCGCGTATTCGGTCGCGCCGCAAATGGGCGCTTCACCGATGATATCCCGCTGCGAGATGGAACGAGGCACGCGCGCCTGCCAAAGGGCGTGGTGCTTCCAGTCCCCGGATTTGATTTGAGTGGGTTGACGCTGGATCCTGATCCGTTGGTGCCTGGTGCCACGCACTGGACGTTGCGCATGATTCTCACCCGTTGGCCCGCACCGGCTCCGCGCGAGTAACAAACCGGCGTGCGTCGCTTCGGGCTCAGCGACGGCCGAACAGCAGCCCGGCGTACACGGTCAGCGTGCCGTTTCGCACCCGCTGTTCCAGGGCGCTTCGATCGTCTTTGGAAATGTCCGCGATACCGATACCGTATCGCGCGCCCGCTGTGACGCCCAAACCACCGAGGTTGAGATCGACACCGGCGCCAACGACGGCACCCCAGTCAAAACTCTTGGGGTCGAAGTTGTCGCGCGTGCAGTTGGACGATGTGTTGGGGATACCATTTCCGCTTGCCGTGACGTTACAGCCAACGTTGTAACCGATGCTCGGGCCGAGGTAGAGATGCGGACCCAACACGGACGTGATGCTGCGATCGAAGCGAAGCAGCAGCGGAATTTCCAGATAGTCGAGTCGAACATCTCTGGTGCCCGCACCACCCAGATGGAGTTCGCTACCCTTGTTGATGAACAACAATTCGGGCTGGACAGCAATGCGTCCACCAAGAGGTACTGTCAGTGTGGCACCGAACATGGTGCCGTTGCGATTCTTCGCCGTCACGTTGTCAAGCCCGCGCAACTGCGAGAACGTGCCACCAGCAATGATGCCGATACGCTGTGCGCGCAGAGGGACTGAGAGGCCAAGCAGCACAGCGGCGGCAAACGCCGTCAGGCGCATTTGGGACAGACGCATCAATTCGCTCCGGTTACGAGGGGTGGAAAGTCTGCTACCCCAGCGTCCGGACAGAGTGCCGATTTGCGAATCAGCCTTTTGTTGGTGGCCCGCGCCGCGAACGCACCCGCCGAGCGAGTGACATCGTGACTGTGGGTAGCAAAATCCACGATGTCATTTCGCCACCGGCCAGGGTGACACCCTCGAAGTCGAGATTCACCGGACTCGCCGCGCTTCGCTCATACGCGGCCACCGTGGTGGCCGAGTCCCGTCCGTCGGGTGTCGGTGCGGTGAGGGTGTTGGTGCTGACCACCTCGGTTCCGACGATCTCAAACAGCATGTCATCAACGAGCAGGGTGTTGGTGGCCTGGAACTGCGCGCCGAATGTGATGCCGATGGCATTCGTCGGAACGTCGAGCACGACCGATACCTGTCGCCAATTGCCATATCCGGACACGACACGACGGGCCATGTTGTCATGCTCAAGGGTGACGCCGGGGCCATCGACGCGCATCCAGATGCCGGAGAACGAGGCGTTGGCCACGTTGCGCGGCTTGACCCACGCCGAGAGTCGCACCCGCTTCCCGCGGTAGCTGTCGGCCCGAATGGCTTGCGCCAGCAGGTAGTTGGTGAGGAAGCCCGCTTGAAACGCGCTCGACAAGTAGGCCGACGTGGCGCCGCCATGCCGGTCACTGACGGTCGTCCCGATACCGGAGGTCCCGCCGGTTCCGTTCCAGCCCGGTGGCGCGCCGGGAACGATGGTGAGTTCCGGCTGCTTGATCAGGTTCTCGTTCAGACAGCCGCTGGTTGTCGTTGCCACGACGAGCAGCAACGCCGCGAGGTCGCGCCGAGGTCGGAGG
>JANMRE010000595.1:0-7406 GCA_031370885.1 Gemmatimonadaceae bacterium | reverse complement strand
CCTCTTCGCGTCACGAGGCTTCGACCGCGCGATTACTCGACACGGCCGCCCGCTTCGCTACATGTGTCATAGGCAGTTCACATGGTGACTCCTTGCAGTGCACGAGAGAAGTGAGGCTTGACCTGACGCACCAGAGGACGCTGAGGAAACAGGTGCTTTCGTCGGCGCCGGATGCGGTGGGGAATACCAACTATTTCAACCGCTGAGGACGCCAAGGACGCAGAGAGACTCCTTGTTTAAACATTTAGAAACGGGCTCTTCGGGACTTCGTGTGGGTGAATTGTACGTCCAACGGCTTTGAAGGCCGCGGAACAGGCGCCGATCGCGCGGTACGATGGCAGCAAGTGGATCGGGTGCGCCGTTGACGTGTTCGTACCGTCGTGGCCCGAGCGCGCCTGAACACCTGGACGCTCTGGTCGGCCTGAACCGCCATCCACCGAAACGCGCGGAAACAGGGGACACAACAAGGAAACCAATACCATGACGTTCGTTTCCGTGGATGGCAGTTGATGATCCGTCCGAACGTGTGTTCTCCGCGGTACGCCGTGTTCCTCTCCGTCGTAGTGACGGCCGAGGCGCCCTCGTCGGGACTTCGTATGGGCGAAGGCGTTCCAGTTCCGGAGGACTCCGTGCGCTCTGTGTGCTCCGTGGTTCATGTGGTTCACTTCGCCGCTCAAAACTGGCAGGAACACCCTTCAAAATGCGCGGTTTCTACCCACACGAAGTCCCGAAGAGCCTAAAAACGTTGTCCTTGGCGACCTTCGCGTCCTTGGCGGTTCAATCCGTAGAACTCGCCTTGCACGATGGATTCCGCAATGCAATGAATCATATCGTTCAGGTGTTCGTTGACGTACCTGCAGTAACTTCACAACGCTGTTCTCCGCGCCCTCTGCGTCCCCTGCGGTTCAATCGCTTTTATCACAGTTTGTGATGATGAATGTGGACGTCGCTTGAGTCCTGACGCCGCGGCCGCATTCAAGGGCGGCCACCGAACGCGGGTGGTGCGCGGGTGGTGCATCGCACGCACCGGAGACATACTCCGGCACCCAGTGTTGCATGCCCGATTTCCGCCACGTACCCGCCTCATGCTCACGTTCCGCGTTTCGACGTCTCGTGCAGTGATCGCTGCGATCGCCACGCTCATGGCGCCGTGGCCGATCGCACCGGTCCTCGCCCAACGGGCACCGCGCGCAACGGCCGCCACCCCGGTTACGCCGCCGCCCTACAATCCCAGGCTCTACACCGATCCCGGCGCCACCAACCGCGCCTTCAAGGCGCTGCGTTGGCGTCTGGTTGGCCCGTTCCGCGGCGGTCGTGTTGATGCCGTTGCCGGCGACCCCACCAAACCGTTGTTGTTTTACATGGGTTCGGTGAACGGCGGCGTGTGGAAAACGGCGAACGCCGGAATGACATGGGACAATATCACCGACGGCAAGTCCGACATTTCCTCGGTGGGGGCGATTACCGTCGCGCCGTCCGACCCCAACGTGCTGTACGTGGGCACCGGTGAATCACAACTGCGTGAAGATCTCACCTACGGCAGCGGTGTGTATCGCTCCACCGATGCGGGACAAACGTGGCAGCACCTGGGGCTCACCGAAACGCACCAGATCACTGCCATTCGCGTTCATCCGAGTAACCCGGATATCGCGTACGTGGCCGCCATCGGTCATGCGTTCGGACCCAATCCGGAACGCGGCGTTTTTCGTACCACAGACGGTGGCAAGTCGTGGAAGAAAATCCTGTTCATCAACGATTCCACCGGCGCGACCGATCTGTCCATCGATCCCACCAATCCGCGCATCATGTTTGCCGCCATGTGGAAGTTCCAGCGCTCACCGTGGGGCATGGAGGCCGGTGGCGGACGCAGCGGCTTGTGGAAGTCCACCGACGCCGGCGACACGTGGATCGAGTTGACAACGAATCCCGGAATGCCAAAGGCCCTCATCGGCAAGATCGGTGTTGCCGTGTCACCGGCCAATCCGCGACGCATCTATGCGTCCATTGAAGCCAAGGACACGCTGGGCGGCATTTTCCGTTCGGACGACGGCGGCGACAGTTGGATACGCACCAACGGCCAGCAACAGTTCCAGGTGCGCCCATGGTACTACTCGGCCGTCACCGCCGACCCCAGCAACGAAAACACGTTGTGGGTGATGAATCTGCAGGTATGGAAGTCGATTGACGGCGGCAAAACGTTTACGCGCAATCGCGTGCCCCACGGCGACACGCACATCATGTGGGTAGACCCAAAGAATTCCGATCGACTGATCAACGGCAATGATGGCGGTGCCACGGTGTCGCTGGACGGCGGCAAGAGCTGGTCGGCGATGAACAATCAGCCCACGTCGCAGTTCTATCATGTCATTACCGATAACCAGTGGCCCTATCGTATTTACGGGGCGCAGCAGGACAACAGCACGGTGTCGATTGCGTCACGTTCGGACTTTGGCGCGATTGGCGAACGCGACTGGTGGCCGGTGGCCGGTTGCGAAAACGCCCATATCGCGGTCGATCCGCGCAACCCCGGTATCACGTACGGCGGTTGCTACACGGGTATGCTGTCGCGGCACGACAACCGCACGCAGCAGTCGAACGACATTGCCGTGTGGCTCAACAACTATGATGGCATCGCAGTGAAGGACGTCCCGAACCGTTTTCAGTGGACGTTTCCGGTGATGCTTTCACCTCACGATCCCACGGTGCTGTACGCGGCGTCACAGCACCTGTGGAAGTCCACCACCGAAGGTCGGAGCTGGGCAAAAATCTCACCCGACTTGTCCTACGCGGATACGGCGACGATGGGGCCGAGTGGTGGGCCCGTGCACAAGGATATGACCGGCACCGAATGGTACGCGACTATTTATGCACTGGCCGAATCCCCCACCACCAAAGGCCTGTTGTGGACCGGTTCGGACGATGGACGCGTGCATCTCTCGCGCAATGGCGGCACCTCGTGGGACGACGTAACACCGAAAGCGATGGCCAGGAACACGCGCATCACCGGTATCGAGCCATCGCGCTACGATCCCGCGGTCGCCTACCTGTCGGCCACACGCTATCAGTTGGACGATTTCCGTCCGTACGTTTACAAAACTGCGGATTTCGGCAAAACCTGGACACGCATTGACGCCGGCATCCCCATGGGAGCCTACGTCCGATCGATTCGTGAAGACGTGGAGCGACGTGGCCTGTTGTTCGCCGCAACAGAGCTTGGCGTGCTCGTGTCGTTCAACGATGGCGCGCAGTGGGAGCCTCTGCAACTCAATCTCCCGCGATCGAGCGTGCGCGATCTGCGCGTACAGGGTAATGATCTGGTGGTGGCCACGCATGGCCGTTCGTTCTGGGTACTGGACGACATCGCGCTGCTGCGTCAGCTCCACGATTCGGTCACCACGAAATCCCGGTACCTGTTCCAACCGAGCGTGGCCTATCGGTTTGCGGGCGGACACGGTGGCGGTCGGGGGGTCGGCGAAAATCCGTATGATGGTGTGCTGGTGGACTACTGGTTCAACACGTCGCCAAAGGACACAGTGTCGCTCGAGTTTCTCGATGGGCGCGGCGCCGTTGTGCGCCGCTTCAAGGCCAAGGGCGCGGACTCGTCGCAAAACGTACCGGCCGATTCGATGGCCTATCAAGCGTCGGATTCGCTGGTCACCGTACGTGCCGGAAGCAATCGGTTCTGGTGGAATCTTCGGTATGCCGATGCCAAACGCATCAGCACGGTAGTGAATGACATGGGTACACTGAACGGACCCACAGCGGTTCCGGGCGAGTACCGCGTGCGCCTCATTGTTGGGAAAGACACCCTCACGCGTGCGTTTGCCGTGAAGCTCGACCCGCGTCTGAGTGCCACCACGGCCGACTTGCAACAAGCGTTCGAACTGGGACTCAAGGTGCAGGACCGCCTGAACAGCATCGTCGAGTCGTTCGATCGCATTGAAGACTTGCAAAAGCAAATCGATGTGCGCGTGCAACAGTCGTCAGAACAGGACTATGCCAAGCGCGTGAAGGAAGCCGCAAAACCTGTGCGCGAACATCTGGAAGTGGTGCGCACCGAACTCGTGGACTGGTTCAATCACGACGATCAGGCCACACTGCACTTCCCCATCAAGCTGTACAACATGATGCTGTCACTCAACTCGCAGGTACTGGGGCAGGATGCGGCCCCAACCCGGCAGCACGGCGAGATTCTCGACGATCTGGGCGGGAAAGTCGACGTGCAGTTGCAGCGACTGCAGCAACTCGAGTCCACCGAAATCAAATCGCTGAACGTGCTGCTGCAGGAACTGGGGCTGCCGCCTGTGTTTGTTCCGCCGGTGAAGGCCAGGAAGCCGATTTCGTAGTTGTGGAGTACACCAGATGATCACGCGCCTCGCTGTATTGCTGACGTTCTCGATCCTCAGCTCGATTGGCGTCAGCAACCGCCTTCCTGCGCAGGTCGATGTCACTGATGCACAGCCCTTGACGTGCGCGAAGCCAATCAATCTCTCGCGTATTCGACGGCTTGGCTCGGTCCCCGCGAGAGACTCGATTGAGGCGTGTCGAGCGCTCTCACTCGCGATTGTTGCCGCGAACAAGAAGTATCCTGGCCGTATCGATTCCGCCGTGGTCTGGCGACATGGTTTTCTCACCCTTGGCACGAACTCCGTTGAGTCGGCGTATCAGGTGGGTCTTTACATCGTTCCGAGACCCTATGTTGAGGTGTGGGTTGATCGAAAGACGTGGGCCGCATCTGTCCAGTTCCTGGAAGGCCGACCTTGAGGATTTAGGCTCTTCGGGATTTCCTGTAGGTGAATTTCGGGGATTTTAGGACCGCGGGAACGGTGGGAGCTTTGCAGATCAGGACCTTCAAATCGAGATAGTCTTCGTCGCGAATGAAGTAGCACCGCCGCTGGATGACCCGAAACTTGTTGTGTTGGCGCTCGACAAATCCCGGCGCCACTTTGTGCTCCGGTCGGCAGTGGGCAGTAATGCCGTCCCAATGTCGCTCGATAAACGCGGCAAACTTCTCGAACGGTTTCAATCGCTGCCAGCCCAACGCGGCGCGCTACTGATCCAAAGTACTTTCGCGCCCATCACTCTCGACGGTGGTCCCAGTTCTCCGAATTGCTCCTTCAGGATGTATACGGTGTTGATGTGCTTGCTCGCCGCCAAGAGAGTCCTGGAGTCGTCGCCGCTTCTCGGACGAGAGTGTTCGCAGACGCCGCCGTGTTATCGCATGCCGAAACCTTGGCGCGTCTTAAGCCTCGTCGTCACTCTCTACCACAACGGGCACAAGTACACCGCACTGTCACGGGTCTATGACGAACTCGAAGGGACAATCGAGATCGAAACGGCGCCTGTCCACGGCGCTAGCCGATGGTACCCGACGCCCTGACCGCCAGGAACGAGAGCAAGCGCGCCGACGCCGCAGACATGGAATACACCGACAATACTCTGCGGGGCGTGGTGCCGAAAACGCGATGAAAGTGCGCGTGCATGGCAAATGATGAATGAAAGCCGGCGTGCGATGCGAGCGATTCCGGCAGGCGATCAAACTGTGCGATGAGCGAAAGCGCGCGCGCGGTGCGCGCCGCCATGAGCAACGTCCACCCGCCGCGAAGGCCGCAATCAAGACACCACCGCTGGAGCGTACGTGAGGAAACACGGAGGCGTCGCGCCAGGTCCGTGACGGACTGTGGCAGCGGCTGCCACGCGAACGCCTGAAGTATTTCAAGACCAAAAGGGCGTGGTGCGGCAGCGACGCTGGTGTGCAATCCCCGCACCACATACGCGCAGGCCGTCTCCATGCCACTCGCGAGAAGCGCCTTCAGTGGCATCGGGTCCGCGCGCGCGTCGGCCGCGAACAGTTCGATTGAGCTGACGTCCCATGTTCGAAGGAGGTGCTCTCGCGACACGCGGGTGAGGGCACCATAAAACAGCATCGACGCGCCGACTCTGCTTGCGTCAGCAACGATTCGCTCCACCGCTTCGACCCCGAGGGCTGACGCCTCGATGATCACGCGACTTCCTACTGCGGATGGCAGCGCCGCCAGAAGTGAGCTCACCGTACTTGCGCGAAATCGGCATGCCTTCGGCAAGCACGCACGCACGACTACAAGTGATTCGTCTGGAAGTACAGCCAATAGTTGCACGGAGCGCCTCGCTGCCTGTTCGCCTTTGTTTGGCCTGCTGCGCAACATGCACTTTCCGTTCAGACCGCGCCGTGATCACCGTCACCCGGCGTACTGCACAGGGCTGCAACACCAAGTTCTCGAGTGGCGGATCCGACTCCCGTGCGGCACGCCGGTGCGCTCAGTGGCGCTTGAGCGCGTACACCGCATACGTGCCACCGGCATACACCCGATCCCCATCAAGAGCCGGAGCCGCAAGAATCAATTCCGCATCACCCTGAAGAAACGTGTGATGATTGAGCGTCCACACATGACTGCCATCCGTCACCCGGAAAGCACTCAGCTGGCCGCCAAGGTGCGCAACGTACACATACAGTGAATCGACAGCGATGTCGTTTGGGAACCCGAGATTCATATTCACCCGCCACACTCGATGCAGATCGCGGGCGTCGATCGCCGCAAGATAGCCGCTCCCACTGGTCAGAAACACGGTGGTGCCCAAGCTGGTGAGGGAGCGGTTCTCTCGGCCGTTGTCAATCGGCGTGGGCTCCTGAAAAATTGCCACGGGCATCTTGACATGTATCGCGCCGGTGGTGCGCACCAGCGCGTAGACGGAGCGATCGCCCGCCGGCGCCACCACAAAATCACCGGCGACCGCAATGCCGCCCTGTGACCCTGATGGATTCGCCGCGCTCTCGTCGGGCAGCTTGGTAATCCAGAAAACCACGCCCGTTGCCGCATCGAGGGCGGCCACGCCAGTCGTTCCGCGAGCACTGACGCTGAAATCGGTGTAGGCCACGTACACTACGCCATCCACCAGCACCGGATCGTACACGCCGATAGCCCCGACCCCTCGCGCAATGGACGTGGCCCACCGTTCAGTGCCCGTGCGCCCATCAACCGCGTAGACGTGACCCGTTGTGGAACCGCAGAACACCGTGGTGCCGTCGGTGGTTTGATGAGCGAAACCCGGGTTTTTTCCAATCGACGGCACGTATCGCCAGAGCAGGGCGCCCGTGGCTGGGCTCACGCCAAACATGTCGCGGTCTCCAACCACTAACACCCCGCTGACAAGCTGAAGACCCAAGCCGGCAGTTTGCGGGTTGGTCACGGGGATTGTGACCTTCCAGCGCAGGGTGCCGGTGGCCTTATTCACCGACGACGTCCGATGATACTCAGGATCAAGACTATGAAAATACACGGAGCTGTCGTCGAACACCGGCCTCAATTGTCCCGTCGTAGCCGAGTCTCGCCAGATCAGCAACGCATGGGGGTCGATTGGTGCCGGTG
>JANMRE010000437.1:0-5329 GCA_031370885.1 Gemmatimonadaceae bacterium | reverse complement strand
GTCCGTCGTGAGGATCGTCCCGGCGTGCACCTGGGATCCTTCGCCCATGGCGACCCGTTCGAAACGAGGGACACTGGGATGAATGAGAATGGGAAAGGACCGCGTCAACGCGCGCACGCGCTCTACCACTCGACGGCGCGCCTGCGGATTGCCGATGCCCAGTGCGACATGGATCTGACCCTGGTGCGCGGCCAGAAATGTCGCATCGCCGAGCACGGAAAGACCACCAATGGTCGTTCCATGGCACGTGGCGTCATCAACCAGAAAGCCCAGCAGCCGCCAGCGAGTGCCGGCCGCGATCATGGAGTCGATGAGCAGCGCCGTCTCCCGACCGTGTCCGCCGGCGCCGTACACCACGATGGGAGCGTTGAGCGTGTCGGTCATGCGACTCCGGATCGACCGCGGTACCGCGGCATGGTGGTGTGGCCCGGCCGGGAGACGCCGTGGGCGGCGCACACGGCGCGCACGGTGCGAAGCAGAATGCGCAGGTCAAGCCGAAACGATTGGTGCCGGACATACCACACGTCGTGGGCAAAACGCTCGTCCCATGATGTGGCATTGCGACCATTCACCTGCGCCCAGCCGGTGATGCCTGGTCGCACGTCGTGACGTACGCGTTGCGCCGCCGTATAACGCGGCAAGTACTCCATCAGCAGCGGGCGGGGACCAACCAGTGACATATCGCCCTTCAGCACATTCCAGAGATCCGGCAGTTCGTCCAGACTGGTGGCGCGCAGCAACTTCCCGAACGCCGTGAGACGCAACGCATCATCAAGCGGACGTCTGTCGTCATACGTCTCGTCACGCATGGTGCGAAACTTGACCAGCGTGAATGGTTGACCGCCGAGGCCCGGTCGCTGCTGCCGGAACAGCACCGGCGATCCGAGTACGATGCGCACAGCAACGGCAACGGTCACGAAAACCGGTGCGAACAACACCAGCAGACACGACGCCACAAGGACATCAAAGGTGCGCTTCATAACTGCGGATGGGCAAAAGCGGTTGGGGTACTGCTACTGCGGTTGGGGTTACTGCATTTGATGTACCACAACCGCATTTGATGTACCACCACTGCGGTTGCCGTAAAACCGCTGTTGCGCTACCGCAGTACCGTACAGCGCCTCATGCCGCGTCAGGATCTCATTCAGGGACGCCACGGAGCGAACCCAGGCAACAGCGTGGCGCGCCCGCACCAACGCCCGTGCCTGATCGCGGAGCACGTGCTCCAGCGCGTTGGCCAGTGCCGCCACATCGCCAACGGGGAACAGCCATCCCCGATCGTCGCTCAGCAGGTCCACCGACCCGCGTGCCATCGACGCGATCGCCGGCACTCCCATGGCCATGGCCTCGAGCACGCATCGCGGCAGCCCCTCGCGCGCCGACGCAAGGACGAGTGCATCGGCGGCTCCCACGAGCGATGACACGTCGTGTCGCTGGCCCAAAAACCGCACGTTGGCGTCCACGCCTGCAGCACGCGCCTGTCGCGCCACAGCGGCGCGCAGGGGTCCATCGCCGATGAATAGCACGATAGGTAACGCCGTGTCGGCGTTCCCCCGCATTCGCGCCAACGCCGAGATCACGTCGCGTTGACGCTTGTTCACATTGAACTCGGCGACCACGGCCACCATCGGGTGATCGGGAGTCACGCCCAACGTCGCTCGCACACCTTGGCGCTCGGCGCTCGTGAGCGGGCGGTAGCGATCGACATCGACACCGATTCCGGGATGATGCGCCACGTGTCCCACGTTGGCGAGCGCATCGCGTCGCGCGAGTTCGGCGTCGTAGGTATTCATCACGACGAGGTAGTCGGTCCATGCCGCGGCTCGCCGTTCAAGCCATCGAAAGAGTGCGTTGCCCACCCAGGTTCCTCCCGGGTGGGCATGAAAGCCGTGCACGGTGTAAATGACCGTGCCCCGAGAGCGTTGTCGCAGCGCGAATCGCGTGATAAACGCGGCGATGGGTGTGTGTACGTGAACGACATCATAGCCGCCGGCCTCAACCACGGCGCGAATCCGGCGCACCGCTGCGACGTTGCGCAGGCTGAGCGGATTCCTGGACCACGCGATCCCGTGTGTGCGATCAAAGTGTGAGGCGATGGAAGCGTCCAGATCGGCTCCCGCCGCCAGCGCATCGACACGCCACCCAAGCGCTCGAAACCGATCGGCGAGCGGCAAGAGGAAGGCGCGGAGTGTCGTGCTGACGGTGGATACTATGAGGATGCGCGGCGGTGAGATGTCAGGAACGGCGTTGCCCGACGGATGCCGTACGCGCTTGCCCTTCGCAGGCGGGACCACGGACACGAGCGTTGCGGTTTCACTTTCGGACACGATCGACGATTCGCTAGCTTCCGTCCACAACGCCCGGTAGGTCGCGCATTCGACACCAACGTCGCAGTACTCACGCACGCGTTTGAGGGCACGTGCGCTCCGCACGACTCGGTCGGCGTGGGCCATTTGCAGATAGCGCCACGCCGCGGCGATTGCTGCAGCGTCACCGACGTCCACCACGATGCCGCTGTCGCCCACCAGGCGAGCGGCATCGCCGACGTCCGTGACCACACAGGGAAGACCGCAGGCCATCGCTTCGGCAATCGCGTTCGGGCTGCCTTCACTGCGCGACGTCAGCGTCATCACGTCACACGCATTGATGATATCGGGAATGTCCCGTCGTTCACCCAACCGCACGATTCTTGGCAACAGGTCCGGACGTGCCCCAACGAGCGCCCGCAGCCGCGCGTCCAACGGCGCGGGCTCGCCACGTTGGCCGGGCGCCGTATCGGAGCCAGCCAGCAGGTACCAGGTCGCGCGGTCATCGCTCGCCTGCTGTGCGATGGCCGCCAGAAACGTGTCATGGTCTTTGAGCGCGTCCACGCGGGCAATCATGCCCACGACAAACGCGTGGTCCGGGATGCCCACCTGCGCGCGGATACGGTTACCGGCTTCGCGATCGGGACGAAAGCGGTCGGTGTTCACACCGTTTGGCACGACACAGGTGGACGTGGCGACATAGCCACGCTGCTCATGCTGCGCGGCCGACCGGTGGCTGTTGTAAATCACGCGGCGCGGTTGGCGCGCGAGCAGGCTGCCTGCGCGAACCAGCATGCGCAGCGCTCTGGACTCGGAGTGCCATGCGTCCAATGCGTGACGCACGTTCCATAACACCGGACCCGTATTGGCGCCCGTCAGCGCGAGCAGCGACGCGGCGAGATTGCCGTGGTACATCCAGCCTTGGACACAGGTGGGCTGAAATTCACGTACGATGCTGCGCAGAACGCCCAGCGCCGTCGGTGGCATCGCGCCGCGCGCGATACCCAGCGCGTACACGGGAATCCCGAGTGCCACCAACTCCGCGCCGCGTGTGCCCGCCGTGGTCAGCGATACCACGGCGTGGCTGGCGACCGGTGCAGTGTGCGCGAGCACGCGCACGAGGCTCGATTCCGCACCACCGGTGCCCAACCCAGTAATGATGTGCAGAATCCGCGGTCGCAAGCGGTCAGTCATCAACTGGACGTTGAGCGAATGCGAATGGCGCCGGTCACGCCGCACGGCGCGAGAGCATGCGCCAGGGTCGACGCAGGTCCGCCGCGGTCTCCCGCGCCAACTGATCCACTTCGGCCGAAACCTCCGGGCTGCTCGTGGCGAAGCGACGTCGCCATTCCGCAGCCACGAGAATGGCGAACAGTGTGGTGGCCGTGGCGATTGCGGCGAAGAGCCCCTTGAGCACCAACTTGCGACTGTCGGGAAGCGCGGGACGCACGGGGGCGTCGACCACGGAGATCACGGAAACGTTGCGCACTTCCTCAAGGCGAGACTGTTCCAGCGACTGCGCCAGCCCCACGACCACCTGTTGTCGCAGGCTCACGTCGCGACGGAGCCGCTCTTCCTGCAGCACCAGTTGCGGGCCTCCGGCAACCGCCCGGTTCCCGCGAAGGAACCACTCCAGTCGGTCTTCGGCCTGTCGCAGTTCGATACGCGCCACGGTCAGTCGCTCATCGGTGAAGCGTCGCTCCTGCGATGCCATCGCCTGTTGTGCAGCGATATTCAACGCGTTGAGTTCGCCGATGGCTTGCGCAACCACTTGGCGCGCAAGTTCCGGGTCCGAAACTTTGACGCCAATGCGCACGATGCCGGTTTTCAAGCCAACCGATGTGCTTACTCGATTGCGCAGCTCGCGCAACGCGAACTCGGCGCGCTGTTCCCGCGGCAGGTCGGACAGAATCAAATGCGTGACAAGGTCAACGGCGCGGCCGTCGGTCTGCGTGTATTTGGCCACCAGCAGTCGGCGCAACACGCCATCGCTGCGAAGTACGTCGGCCAGGTAGTCGGGGTTTTGCCCAGCCTGACCGGTTGGAACCGCCACGCCAAACTGCGCGGCCAATCCCGCAAGCCGCGACACGTTGCCCGACGGCGACTGCGCAACGATTGCGCCTTGCGCGGTCCAGCTGCGATCGCCGAACAGACCGATCGTGATCACCACGCTAGCAGCGGCCAGCGGCACCAGCAGCATCAGACGTCGTCGTGACAACAGCAGTCGCAGCAGATCGAACGGGCTCAGACCGGTGAGCGGTGTGGTGAACGTCATTGCGGATGGCGAGATGAGGGAATCAGAACGCGAAAAGCGGCGCTGGTGAGCGAGGCGCATCGATCGATCGTGTAGTCGGCGAGGATGCGGAGACGACAGCGCGCGGACAGCGCCGACGAACGGCGCGTGATCAGGCGTTGCAGGCCGGCGGCCAGCGACGCGGCGTCGCCACAGGCCGCGACCTCACCAAGGGCGCCCACGATGTCGGCTGACGCGCCCGTGTTCGTGACCACTGCAGGCACGCCGCACAGCATTGCTTCAGCGACCACGTTGGGAAATCCTTCACGGACGGACGACAGGGCCAGCACGTCGAAGGCACTGTAGACGGCGGCCAGATCATCTCGACGTCCAAGGAAGTGCACGCGATCGCCAACGCCGAGTGTAACGGCGTAGTGCCGCAGCGCCTCGACACGCGCTGGCGTTCCTTCACCGACGCAGGCCAGCATCACGCGCGGATCGTGCCGGGCAACCTGCGCGACCGCTTCAATGAGCGTCTCGTGGTCCTTGACCGGATCGAGTCGACCCACATGACCAATGACGACTGCGTGTGAAGGCACCGACCATTCGGCACGCAACATGACACGTCCGCCGGGATCACGCGAGAAACGGGCGGGATCGATTCCATTGGGTACGACGATGCCTTTCGGCGCACTCGGCACGAAACGGTTGAAGTCTTCCAGGCCGGCCGGACTGTTCGCGATAAGCAAGTCGGCGAATCGGGCGAATCGCCGCGCGAGTTGGTGCACCG
>JANMRE010000435.1:0-3198 GCA_031370885.1 Gemmatimonadaceae bacterium | reverse complement strand
GTCTCGCTGGTGTGGACTGCAGACCGCCCTCAGTCGCACACCACGCGTCGGGCTCAGCGTCTCCCGTCTCCCGTCTCCCGTCTCCCGTCTTCACCTGTTAATTGCCTCAAACTCTCTCTCGTAATACCTCACCAGCACCTGGTCGTTCAGCCGATTCGGCAGCGCGGCCACTTTCCGCATGTCGGTCGGAAAATCGAACAGGGCCGGCACCGACGCGAGCGTCAGGTAGCGCAGTCCCTGCGGCAGTGTGGTCGGTGCGACATACGCATCGGTACCTGCCAACACAAATCCCCATTCGCCGAAGCTGGGCACATACACGTGATACGGCGACGTGCGCAGGCCCGCCCCTTCGAGCGTGGCGACAATGCTCCAGAATGATTGCCGCGCGAACATCGGCGAGGTGCTCTGCACCGTGAGGAACGCGCCGGGCGCGAGATGCTGCTTGACCAACCGATAGAACGCACTCGTGTACAGTTTGCCCACGTGATAGTTGGACGGATCGGGGAAATCGATCACCACGAAATCGAACAGCGCCGACTGTTGATCGAGCCAGGTAAACGCGTCGGCATTGATCACCCGCACCCGCTTGTTGTTGAGCGATCCCAGATTGAGCGCCGTGAGTCGAGAATGTGTGCGAAACAACGACGTCATACCATCGTCGAGATCTACCAGCGTAACCTGCTGCACGTCGGGATACTTGAGAATTTCGCGCACGGCCAGTCCGTCGCCACCGCCCAACACCAGCACGTGCGCGCGTACACGCGCCGCAGCCAGTCCCGGATGCACCAGAGCCTCGTGATAGCGATACTCGTCGCGCGAGGCGAACTGCAAATGCCCGTTGAGATACAGCCGCAGATCGTCCTTCCAACTGGTCAGCACAATGCGCTGATAACGCGTGTCCTTGGCCAGGATTATCGGATCGGCGTACATCCCTTCCTCGGCCAGCGTGGTAAGGCGTTGCCCTTGCCACAGCCCCACCCCCAACGCCGCCAGCAAAACCACGCCAAGCACCTGCAGCGCGCGCCGACGTGGCAGCACGTCACGAAACAGCCACGTGCTCCACAGCCCCACCACCACATTCACGATGCCAAAGAGAATTGCCGAACGCACCAATCCAAGCCGCGGCACCAGCAGCAACGGAAACAGCAGCGACGCGAACAGCGCACCGATATAGTCGAACGTCAGCACGTTCGAAACCACATCCTTGAAATCGAAGCGATCCTTGAGAATCCGCATCAGCAGCGGAATCTCCAGACCAACCAGCATGCCGATCAGAATCACCGTGCCGTACAACACCGGCCGGAAGGCGTCCGTGTAGGCGAACGCAAGGAACAGCACCAGCGAGGAAAATCCGCCGATAACCCCCACCAGCATTTCGATCACGACAAATCGAGTCACCAGCCCTCGCCCGATGAATCGCGACAGCCAACTGCCGATGCCCATAGCAAACAAGTAGGTGCCAATGACGGTCGAGAACTGCGTGACACTGTCGCCAAGCAGATACGAAGCCAATGCGCCTGCCACGAGCTCGTAAATGAGACCGCAGGCCGCGATGAGACAAACGGAGATGAACAAGGCCGCATTCATGGGGCTTGATGACTCGCGACGGGAGACGGGAGACACTCAGCCGGACACGACACCGATGTTTCCGCGTGACGCGCCGCGCCGTCAGGCTGGACGTCTCCCGTCTCCCGTCTCCCGTCTCCCGTCTTCACAATCAATGTATCGCCGCCGCCACGATGATCCCCAGCGCAATCGCCACCGCCCCCATCAACGTTGCCGCCGCCTGATTCCGCTTCTCGCCAATCTCATCCCACAGCTTGCCCGGGGTGAGCAGATCGAGCACGAAAAACGCCACGACGAACAGCGCCACACCGAGGCCCGCAAACACGGCCGCACTTGCCACGTTGGTCCAGATTGCATCCATAATGGTCAGGCTCCGTTACTTCCCTCGCATGGTGCGGCCGGGAATGTAGTAGGGTGAACGATATGCGCCCGGATTGGCGCGTACAGACTTGGGATTGGTCTTCCCTTGCGCAGTGGAGCTCAGCGACCATCCGCGATACTGCGCGCTACCGAGCAACAGCAGCACGGCTGCGCCCCACAGCGTATACAGGCGTACGCTCATTCGTCGTCTCCATCGTCGTCGTTGCTGGACGCCGAGCCGGTTGCCGAGCCATAGTCACTCTCGGCCCAGCGGCGCGATTCGAAGGTGCCTCTGGAGACCAGCGCCAGAAACGCCGGTACGATCAGGGCGAGCAAGGCGAACAGGTAAAACCCGAAGCTGGGCACATCGCGTCGAACACGCAGCGTGTATTCGACGCTGCGGTTGGACGGTTCTCCGCCCTCGGGCGCGACGCGCAGGAAATAGCGACCTGCCGGAACCGATGCCAGACGTACACTGGCACGACGGGAACCCTCGGTCCAGCTTCCGTCGCCGTCACTTCCGGAGTAGTAGCTCACTTGCTTCGAAAACTCGCGCGACGTTCCGGTTGCTTCGTCGATCAGCGTGAAGTCGATGAACACCCAGTTGTTGCTGAGATCGGCCTCGACGTCGACGGTGACACTCGACCGTCGGCCGTCCAGCACGAACGCCGGCGTCACGAACGCCGACGAGTCGTCAGTGCCCTGCGTGAACGAATAGTGGTTGGTGTACGCCACGGCGCCGCGCGACAGGGCGATGTTGCTGAACAACATCGCCACCAGCAGCACCAGGAACAGTCCGAAACGGCGGAATACCCGCGCCGCCGTGGCCTCGTTTGGATTTGGCTGATTGGCGAATACGCCAATGGGCGACAGCAGCCGCTCCTGCTGGCCGAACGCTTTCGCGATCACCTCGGGTGGTGTGTACGTCCCCATCGACCACGTGGTCTCGCCGTCCGACGCCTCGGCACTCAGCATGAACGGCGGGGCAATGAAATCACGCGCCACCACGGTATCACCGACCCGCAATTCCCAGGGAAACTCTCCCAGTGCCAGAGTGGTGCGGGCGGTCGCGGTCTGGAAGTGCTTGTACGTGCGATCGGCCAGCAGTGCCACGGGCCGTCCGCCCGCCCAGTCTTCACGGGGCCGACGGCGCAACTTCTCGATGACGTTCCAGTGTCCCTGGTATTCCGAGAGATACAGGAATCCACGATACGGATTGAACGCGACATACTCGGTCCACGAGTAGTCTGTCCCTTCAACGGTGATCGTGAC
>JANMRE010000426.1:0-2640 GCA_031370885.1 Gemmatimonadaceae bacterium | reverse complement strand
CGGCGGTGAACGGACCACGAAGCAACTACGATACCGGCGATGAGAAACGGGAACGACAATACAACGATACCAGAAACCAGACGAACGACGATACCGGCAATGAGAAACCGGAGTACGGATACCGGATGACTAAAGCGATATCGGATATCGTCTGTCTTCTCATATCCGATCTCCGGTATCCCATCGCGGGTATCGTGGTTCGTCCGGTATCCGCTATCGTGGTTCCAGGTTCGTACTTACGCCAGCCGATACACCGATTCTGCCGTCCCACCGAATACCCGCGCCCGCTCGTCCGTCGTCAACCGATCGGCCCAACGTTCTATCACGCCCGCCACGCGCGCATACTCCCCCGCCAGCAAACACACCGGCCAGTCCGATCCGAACATCAGTCGCTCGGGTCCGAATGCTTCGGCAGCGGCGTCGAGACACGGTACCAGATCGGCATCAGTCCACGACTGCCATGCCGCTTCGGTCACTAACCCGGACACCTTGCACGTGACGTTGTCGTGGCGCGCGAGACGATTCAATCCTGCACGCCATCCAACAAGGTCGCCACCAGCGATGGCGGGTTTGGCGCAGTGATCAAGCACGAACCGAACGTCGGCACACGACGCCACCAGTCGCTCGGCGGCCGCGAGCTGCTGCGGATAGATCAGCAGGTCGAAGCTGAATCCGTGCATGCCCAACTGCGTGACGCCTGCAATCACGTCTGCTTGCGCGAGAAACCCATCGGGTTCCGACTGCGCCACGTGACGAAATCCCTTGAGGAGCGGCGCGTCGCGATAGCGGCTCAGTCGCAACGCGAGATCGGGTGCACGCAGATCTACCCACCCCACGACACCGCGAATGAAATCGTGTCGCGCGGCCAGCGAAAGCAGAAACGCTGTTTCGCTGTCCGACTGATCGGCTTGCACGGCCACAACCGCATCGATGCGCGCCGCAGCGAGCAACGGCGCAGCGTGTTGCGGAAGAAAATCGCGTCGCAACACGTCCATCCCGGGCGTGATCCAACTGTCACGGACCGCGTCAAAGTGCCAGTAGTGCTGGTGCGCGTCGACTCTCACCGATCAGGCGCTTGCACGGTGTTCCCAGGCAACCGCGCGTTGTGTCGATGTGCCCAGTCCGTCCACCGACAGCTCGACCACATCACCGTGTTGGAGATACCGGGGCGGCTTGAAACCAAGCCCGACGCCAGCCGGCGTGCCTGTGGAGATCACGTCGCCCGGAAGCAGTGTCATGAACTGCGAGATGTAGCTCACCAGTTGCGGCACTCCGAAAATCAACTGCGCCGTGTTGCTGTGCTGCAGCCGCTCGCCGTTCACACTCAGGCTCAGTGTGAGCGCGTGCGGATCGGGAATCTCATCGCTGGTTGCCATCCATGGACCCAATGGAGCGAAGCTGTCCCAACTCTTCCCCTTGATCCATTGGCCGCCGCGTTCCATCTGGTACGAGCGCTCTGAGTAGTCGTTGTGCAGCGCGTAGCCAGCGACGTACTCCATGGCGGCGGCTTCCGGCACCAGTGTGGCGCGTTTACCCACCACGATGGCCAGTTCCACCTCCCAGTCGCACTTGAGGGCACCAGGCGGCATGGTCAGGTTGTCGTATGGCCCCGCCAACGAAGACGTAGACTTGGCGAAGAGAATTGGCTCAGCAGGAATTGCCGCGCCGGTTTCAGCCGCATGATCGCGATAGTTGAGACCCACGCAGATGATTTTGGATGGACGCGCGACGCACGACGCCCATCGCACGTCGCTCGAGACAACGGGAAGCTGATCTCCGTGCGCCGCGAGCCACACGGCAAGCCGCGCAAGACCGTCGCGCTCGAAAAACTGCTCGTTCCAGTCTTCGCCAAACGCCGATGCGCTTCGGCGCACGCCTGCGGCATCGAGAATTCCCGGTTGCTCCGCGCCGACAGGTCCGAATCGAATCAGCTTCATGTTGCGTTATCCGTGCAAGTGCAGGAAACCACCATCCATTGGATAGTCGGTGCCCGTCAAAAAAGACGCTTCGTCACTGGCCAGGAACCGCGCAAACGAGGCGACCTCCTGTGGTTGTCCCATCCGGCCAATGGGCTGTGTCGCCGCGAGCATGGCGAACATTTCATCCTCACGACCCGGATAGTGCTTCGCCAGATAACCGTCAACGAACGGCGTGTGCACGCGACCCGGTGAGATGCAGTTGCAACGCACACCACGACCCACATAGTCGCGGGCCACCGAGTACGTCATGGCCACAACCGCACCCTTGCTCATCGAGTATGCGAAGCGATCGGTCAGCCCGGCGCTCGCCGCCACCGACGCCATGTTGATGATCACCCCGCGTTCGCGCTCGGCCATGCCACTCACCACCGCGCGGGTGCACAGGTACACGCCTCGTACGTTCACGTGAAACAGTCGTTCAAAATCATTGAGCGACGTATGCTCAATGTTGCCGATATGCGAGACACCTGCGTTGTTCACCAGAATATCGACCGCGTGTGTGGTGTCGATGAGATCGAATGTCCCTTGCACCTCGGCCGGATCGCTCACATCGCACTGATGGGGCGTGGCCGCATCGCCCAGCGCTCGCGCGACTGCCGTGACCGCTTCGAGATCACGATCCAGACAGTGTACGTGCGCACCGGCCCGCACAAACTCGGCG
>JANMRE010000414.1:0-5290 GCA_031370885.1 Gemmatimonadaceae bacterium | reverse complement strand
CGACGGGAATCTCGCAGTCGTGCAAGGTGTCCAGATGCTCGAGATTGGTCGTCTCTGCCGACAGGGCGAGCAACACGCCGTCCACCGACAGATGCGTGCAATACTCGATGAGCCGTCGTCCCTGCACCACCGAGTTGTCCGACTGGAAAACGATCAGCGAGTAGTCGTTCTCCTGTGCCACCCGGCTGATGCCGGTTATCAGCGACGGGAAGAAAAACATGTTCATCTCAGGCAGAATCAGTGCGAGCAGCCGCGAGTTCTTGGCGCGCAGATATCGCGCGCGAAAGTTCGGGATGTAATGCATCGCCTGCGCGGATTCCCGAACCCGACGCTTGGTGGTCTCGCTGATATCCGGGTGGTCTGCAAGCGCGCGTGATACGGTGGGCAGCGAAAGACGCAGCTCACGGGCGATATCCTTCAGGGTGACGCGTCGGCCGGACATAGGCGGGAACGGGGACAGAAACGGTACGGCGCTGACTCCGGTGAACCAACAGGATCGCTGTCTCCGCACATTTACGGTAGATGTTGCGGGAAATTGCGGGAGTCACTGCCAAACTGGCGTCCAATTGGCGACCTTTCCGGTTACCTCTTGACCCGGATCCGACTCTGAGCACCTTGCCGACCTTCGCCAGCTTCGCGCTGCATCCCAACCTGCACCGCGGTCTCAAGGAGCTTGGGTTCACCCGGCCCACCCCCATTCAGGCGGACGCCATCCCGCCGGGGCTTGAGGGGCGCGACATACTGGCCTGCGCCATGACGGGCAGTGGGAAGACCTACGCGTTTTTGCTGCCGATCCTGCACCAGCTCATGGAGAAGCCGCGAGGAGCGACCCGGGCGCTGGTGCTCACGCCTACCCGTGAACTGGCAGCGCAAATTCACGAAAGCCTGAACGACGTGGCGATCCACACGCCGATTTCGGCGGCGGCGGTGTTCGGCGGCGTGGGCATGGGACCGCAAGAGCATGCGTTCCGCAGCGGTGTCGATGTTATCGTCGCGACACCGGGTCGGTTGCTCGATCATTTCCGCCAACCGTACGCAAAGCTTGATCAGCTCGAGTTTTTAGTGCTGGACGAAGCCGACCGTATGCTCGACATGGGCTTCCTGCCGGAGATCAAGAAAATCCTGCGGCATTTGCCGAACCGGAAACGTCAAACGCTGTTTTTCAGCGCGACGATGCCGGCACCAATTGCGTCGCTGTCGCAGGAAATGCTGAACAAGCCGGTGACACTCAACTTGCAGCGTCAGTCGGCGCCGGCCAAGGGGATCACGCAGGCGGTGTATCCGGTGGCGCAGGAACTCAAGAGTGCCCTGCTGGTGGAGCTTCTCAAGCGCGGTGACATGCCGCAGGCGCTGGTGTTCACCCGCACCAAGCATCGCGCCAACCGTCTGGCGTCGCAGCTGGTGACGAACGGAATCAAGGCCGAACGCATT
The DNA here is from genome assembly GCA_031370885.1 of Gemmatimonadaceae bacterium. Lineage (GTDB taxonomy): Bacteria > Gemmatimonadota > Gemmatimonadetes > Gemmatimonadales > Gemmatimonadaceae > Gemmatimonas. The sequence goes on along the minus strand of JANMRE010000414.1, from coordinate 3,859 downwards.
CACGGCAATCGCTCGCAATCGCAGCGCACGCAGGCGCTCGCCGGGTTCAAGGACGGTGCGTATCAAGTGCTGGTGGCGACAGACATCGCGGCGCGCGGTATCGATGTGGAGTCACTTGGCCACGTGGTCAACTTCGATGTGCCGTTGGCATCTGACGACTACATCCATCGCGTGGGACGCACGGCGCGCGCCGAGCAAACCGGTGAAGCGTTCACGTTCGTGTCGCCCGAGGAAGAAGGTGAGTTGAAGCAGATCGAGCGGGCCATCGGCAAACAATTGCCACGCATCACGGTGCCCGGTTTCGACTACCACGCCAAGCCGCAGGCGCGACTCGAAGTGCCGATCGCCGAACGCATCGCCGAGATCCGTAAAAAGAAGGCGGACGATCGCGCGCGTGCTGCCGCAAAGCTGGCGCGTCGCGGCGGTTCGGCACCCACCGGTTCGTCACGTTCGTCGGCACCCAAGCCCGCCGCTCGACCGGCACCCAAAGCGTCGCCGTACGCCGAGTCGAAGCCAGCGGGTGCGCCAAGTCGTGGCGCGTCGGGTTCCGGCACGGGTTCGTCGGCGCGCCGCGGGCCGCGTCGACCGGGTCGTGACTGAGCACCGGTCGGTCTCCCATCCCCTGTCTCCCGTCTCCCGTCTTCTCAGCTCAACCCCTCAATCCGCCCATCTGCCGCCAACTTCATCCCCTCGGCGGCCGGCGTTTTCGACAAACCTGGCATGGTCATGATGTCGCCACTCTTTGCCACCACGAATCCAGCGCCGGCTGAGCCGTACACTTCGTTCACCGTTAGTCGGAATCCCTTTGGCGTTCCGAGGCGCGTGGCATCGTCGGTGAGCGAATACTGGGTTTTCGCGATGCACACTGGTGTACTGCCCATACCGATCGATTCGAGATAGTCGATCGCGCGCTGCGCGATTGGCGTGACGTCCACGCCATCGGCACCATAAACGCGTGTGGCGATGATGTCGAGTTTCCGACGAATCGACAACGATGCATCGTACAGCGGCTTGAAATCGGCCGTCCCTTCAGCCAACAGTCGCAACACCTCATGCGCGAGCGCTTCGCCGCCCTCACCGCCTTTGGCCCACACATCGCACATCGTTACGGCGGTGCCATGTTGTGACGCGTAGTCCATCACCATCGCCAGCTCAGCGTCGGTATCCGTGAGCCGACGGTTCACTGCCACAACAACCGGCACACCGAACTGGCGCACGTTGGCAACGTGGTGCGCCAGATGCGGCAGGCCCCGCTCCAGCGCGCCGAGATCTTCCTGTTCGAGTGCGCTCTTGGCCAATCCGCCTTGCATTTTGAGTGAGCGCACGGTGGCCACGAGCACGGCCGCCTCGGGTTTCAATCCGCCCGCCCGGCATTTGATGTCAAAGAATTTCTCGGCACCTAAATCCGATCCAAAGCCCGCTTCGGTCACGACGATTTCACCAAGTGCGAGCGCGCTGCGCGTGGCGACAAGACTGTTGCACCCATGCGCGATATTGCCGAAGGGTCCGGCGTGAATGAGCGCGGGTCCACCCTCAAGCGTTTGCACGAGGTTGGGACGCAGGGCGTCCTTGAGCAGCAACGTCATGGCACCGGTGGCCCCTAGATCGCGCGCGCGAACGGGTTGCTTTGAACTGCCCACAGTAGCGCCCACCATGATCTTGCCAAGGCGCTGCTCCAAATCGGCCGCGCTGGAGGCCAGCGCGACGATTGCCATGATCTCACTGGCAGGGATGATCACCCAGCGTTCTTCGCGCACCGCACCATTGCCCGTGCCTACGGCGACGATGGCCGACCGCAGTGCACGGTCGTTCATATCGATCGTGCGCGGCCAGGTGATTCGCTTCACGTCGAGGCCAAGCGCATTGCCGTGAAACAAGTGATTGTCCAGCAGTGCCGAGAGCAGCGCGTGGGCGCTCGCGATAGCGTGAAAATCGCCCGTGAAATGGAGATTGATGTCGTCCATTGGCAGCACCTGCGAGTACCCGCCGCCGGCAGCGCCACCCTTCATACCGAACACGGGTCCGAGGCTGGGTTCACGCATGCACAGGATAGCGTTTCGTCCGAGGCGTCGCAGGGCCTGGGAGAGCCCCACACTGACGGTGCTCTTGCCTTCGCCCGCCGGTGTTGGACTGATGGCAGTGACGAGCACGAGTCGTCCCTTCGAAGGCCGAGCGGCAAGTTCGAGGGGCAGCTTAGCCTTGTAGCGCCCATACTGATCAATGTCGTCGGCAGCCAGACCCAAGTCTGCGGCAACGTCAGTGATCGGTCGCATTTTCGCGGATTGGGCGATTTCGATATCGGAGGGCACTCGAGTCTTGTCGAACGACGACATTGCGGCAGGATCCGTGAGATAGGCTGGAAGGGCGAACGCACAGCAGGAGCGGGACAATCTCGTATGGTCTCGGCGCTCCCGCGAGACGCTTCCGGGGTGCAACTTGTGACATGCGTGTTACTGCCCATCTTGCCAGTTCGTTGGCCATCGTCGCGTTTTCGGCCTGTCGTGGAGACGCGTCGCCGGCCGTCGCGCGTGATGTGGAGCCTCAGGGGGCGACCGCGATCGCATCACCGCCGCCCGATTCTGCCACACTGGCCGCGGCACAGCACGTCTTGCGCGTTTTTCTTGATGCGTCTCGTGAATCCACGCCCGACGCGGTTACTCTCGACACGCTGGGCGCGTGCGGGGACGTTGGCACGTCTTTTTTCCCGTCCACCGTGCTTGCTGCGTATTCGCTGCTGCCCTTTGAGTTCCGTGGCGACACGATTGTCGGTCGTGCCGAAGTTGTGACCGTGGCCGAGCAGGACATTGATCGGCGAGTCGCCAACCGGTTCGTGGCGCGTCAGCGCGTACGCAGCGATGTGCTTGAATGGGATGTCGTTCCCGAAGCCAGTGGGCGATGGACCGTGTGTAACGGTTTGCGTTTCGGATACCGCGGCGCGGATTCGCTGACCATCTGGCGGCCGGACGGAGCGACGTACCAAAGTGCGCGCCGTCTGGCGGATTCGATTGCTGCGGTGCGCCGATGATTGTTGCCGTATTCGGCGCGTCGGGACGCACGGGACGGGCGTTCGTTCAGGTTGCCGCGGAAGCCGGTCTGTTACAGCGCCTGCACTATCGCACTGCCCCTACCGAGCCATCAGCCGACACGGCTACGGTTGTGGTGGGTGCGCTGAACGATCCAACTGCCGTGCGCGAGGTGTTGCGCGGCGCGGACGCCGCCGTTGTGCTGTTCGGACCTCGTCCGTCGGCGCCAAATGTGTTCTGTGCAGCGGCGACGAAGTCGATCATTGCCGGCATGCGTACCCAGCAAGTGCCGCGTTTGCTGTGTCTGACCGGAGCCATGATCGGGGAACTCCCCGGAAATGTGTCGTTGGGTCTCAAACTCATATCATTCGGGCTGCGCCGCACCTCGCAGGCCGAAACAATGGACGATCGCGACAATCAGGAACGATTGGTGCGCAACAGCAAACTGATGTGGGTGGCGGTGAAGCCTCCGCGCCTGACCGACGGCGTGGGTGGAGTGGTGGACGCTGGCCCGAGCGTACAGGTGGGGCTGCTCAGTCACTGTTCACGCATTGCGCTGAGCCGTTTTCTCGTGGGCGAACTGTTGCAGCCGAAGTATGCGAATACGCCGGTGTATGTGAGGGAAGACGGGAGACGGGAGACGGGAGACGGGGGACGTTCCGTCGGCTGAGTGTCTTCCGCGTTCCTTCTTTCCTTTTCCTGTCTCTTCTTCACCATACGTTCCTTTACCACTTCACTCCGCATCACCATGTCCTCCGTCCGCAAACTATCCTGGAACGACGTTTCGCTTGAAGAGCTCTCGCCGTTGATCAGTCGGCGGCTCATCACGTCCGAAC
>JANMRE010000402.1:0-2604 GCA_031370885.1 Gemmatimonadaceae bacterium | reverse complement strand
ATGTAAATGCCGCTTCCCTCGCGAATCTGATTGAGGTATCGCGGGTCGAGGAAATTCGTGATTTGCGACGGGAGTTTGCGCTTCTGTTCCGGGGTCAGCAATTCGGACACGGTCTTGACCGTGCCGATCAACAGGTCGATCTGTGCACGCCGCGCCCGCAAATAGCGGTCAAACGCCTGATCGAGTTGATACTTCTCAGGCAAGGCCGCCAGATAACGGGCCACCGGCGTCCACAGTGAATCAGTGCGGTACGCGTACCGGCGGTTCATCGACGCGATGCTGTCGGCTTGCACTGACGTGAGTTTGAGCGAGTCCTGCTGTCGGATGATCTGTGTCATCGGATTGAGCACACTGTTCGTACCGAACTGTCGAAAGCTGGACTCGGAGATGCGGCTGCCGGGAGTTTCGCGTCCGGAGCGCAGTTGCTGGGTGATGGTCTGCCGTTCACGCGTTGGACCCAGATCGATTCTCATGGACACGGTCATCGTCACCGGCGCGCGCAGCGTGAGGAACTGCGGCCGGGTTTGTCCGAAGCGTTGATTGACTTCATACGTGTACTGCCGGGTGGTCGGGTTGAACCCGCGCACATAGAACAACGACTGATCGGGGAACGGACTCTGTCCCCACCCTCGGAGGTTGCCGGACCCGTTGAACGCGAGATCGGCCGCACCCAACGGGTTGGACAGCGAGAAGTTCAATGCGGCACGCTGCGGCATGCGAAACTTCGCACGATCGAGCGTAATCGTCATGCTCGCGCTCGAACTCCACGGGCCTCGGCAACTGTTGCGTTCTGCCACCCGGCCGAGCTGGCGCTCAAGGCACAAACGGGTGCTCCCGGGCAGGGTGGAAAAGAGCTGCTGCAATCCGCTGGCCAGCGTGGCGTCGCGTACCGTGGTGGGGTTGTAAATGAATGCGCGATCGTTGGAGTAGCCGTCGCCGTTGATATCACCGGCCACGGTGGGCGTGAACGCCGTGCCGGAGCGGAACTGTCCGCTCCAGTTCACGGTGATGTAGTCGAAGAAATTGTAACGCAGGTTGTAACTGAGCTGATGCGGCCCGTTTGCCGATACCGCCCACTCTTTGCCCAACGGATCACCGGCGGTGCTTTGAAAGCCGGGCACCTGTTCGCGCACCCAGGTGAGTGTGTACGCGGCGCTCCATCCGAAGTGCGCTGGCGTGCGCTGAATGGGACTGAGTCGAAGCTGGAGCTGCGACGTGGTGGACTGGATGTCGGAGCGCAGCTCACTGACCCGATTGAACAGCGCCGATACGCGGGCATCGCGTGAGGCAATCGCGCCGGTAACCGGATCGATACTGGTGGGCGCCACGTACACCGGTCGACCACTCTCCGCGTCGAGTCCGAATTGCCGATTGGCCAGGAAGTTGATGTCCACCGTTTGCTGCTGATTGAGATTGAGCGCCCAGGTGCCTTCGGCATTCAACGAATAGCGCGCATCCAGAATGGGACCCTGCCACGACAGGTTGGAGCGGACCGAACGCTGCGGCGAAAACGATTTCGAGAACAGCACCACGTTGGGCGACGTATTGGAGAACACCGTGCCGTTTGTCCCGTCCGCGCAGTGCTCGGGGATCGCCGACCGATTGGCGCTGTAGGCACTCCATTTGGGGAGCGGTACGGCGTCGCCGCTGCACACCAGCTGTTGCACACCTGAGTTGAGCCCGGTGTTGTCCAGCGCGCTGCCCAGTTGCCCGGCACCCGATACGTTGGCGAACACGCCGATGCCGCCGCGTATCACGGCCCGTGGCGCGCGAAATCCTCCGGTAAACGCGGCAATGTCGTTGGATGTCCCCATCGTCCATGAGAAGCCGATGCGTGGACTGATCGCGAACGGGGTGGGCACGCGATCATTGCGACGATTGAACACACTCTCGATATCGGGGTTGCGCAGTGGGAGCTGCGCGTACTGCGTATTCTCGACCCGAATGCCGTACTGAATCTGTACGTTTTGCGTGCGCCGCCACGAGTCACCAAGCGCTACGGCGGCGGTGTACTGCCCCGTGGTGCGCCGTCGCGCCGACAACTGTCGCGTGAATGACGCGGGACGCCCGGCCTCGAAGTCGGCCAGTGAATTGAAGACAAAGCTGCCCAGCAGATTGTTGGCCAGATTCTGCTGCGTCCCGCTGTACTGCACTTCGGTGGTCAGCTTCACGCGATGTTTGTTGGCGTCGTCAAACCACGACAGCGTGTTCTGCAGGGTACCATTCAGCGAGCGTGATTCGCCGAACAGACCCTGATTGCCGCCGAACGCCAGACTCTGTACGCCGCTGGCGCCGTTCTCAAGGACCACGCAGCCGGCCAACATGATCGCGGCGAGCAATGTTACGGCGGTGAATATTTTTGTCATCTCGTATTTCTTGGTTGGTAAATTGAAACAATTATGTGTGCCGCGAACTTGCATCCGCGCACTTTAATGCATTGAAAACCGCATCGATAAATCCAGCGCTCTCACATCCTTGGTCAGCGCACCGACCGAAATTCGATCCACGCCGGTTTCAGCGATGGCGCGCACCGATTGCAATGTAATGCCGCCGGAAGCTTCCAGTTCGATATCCGCGCGCCCTGTAGCGGCAACAATTTTCACG
>JANMRE010000373.1:0-5837 GCA_031370885.1 Gemmatimonadaceae bacterium | reverse complement strand
GATTCCGTGAATCGTTATGGCGCGTGGATTGCCTCGGTTGGCGCGTTGTCGGAAGGCATGCACTCGGACGATTTCCTGGATGTCTCCCCCGATCGTTGGCGTCCGTTTGGGGTGCCCCGACTGGACTGGGTGGTGCCACGGGCGGCCGACCTGTTCCACTTCAATCGCGTGGAAGGCGTGTACACGGGATTCGGCCTGAAGTGGTCGTTGCGCGATGTGGCGCCGGGCGTGGTGGTGCGCGCCAATGCTGGCTGGGCGTGGAACGAGCAGACCGCGCGTGGTCGGGTGTTGGTGGAGCGGAAACGCGGACGGTGGACGTGGGAAGCGCGGGGCGGGCGTTCGCTGGACAACACCAACGATTTCCGCGTGCCATTCGATTCTGGGAACTCGATGGGCGCGCTGCTTGGGTCTCAGGATCCGTACGACTATGTCGATCGGCGCAGTGCTACGCTGGCTGCCGTGAAGACCACGGCCGCGCGCGGCCTGGTGCTGCGCACCGAGTTTGGCGTGGTCGACGATCGCTATCGTCCGTCAACGTACGTGCGCAGTCCGCTCACCGGCGGGACGGCGTATCGTCCCAATCGCGGTGTTGACGAGGGCAGCTATCTGCGCACCGCAGCGCTCGTGGAATGGCACCCCGACGTGAGCGCGGAGTTTGTGAAGCCCGGTCTGAGTGCCCGACTGTCCTACGAGCGCGGCGATGGCACGTTGGTGTTTCAACGTCTCGAAGCGCGTGTGGTGGGTCGGCGTCCGCTGGGTCCATTCGTGGTGATCGGGCGCGGCGACATTGGTACGGTGTTGGGTGCGCGTCCGCCGGCGCAGCAGCTGTTCGAATTGGGTGCGCAGCAAAGTCTCCCCGGTTATCTGGACAAGGAGTTTGCCGGTACGCGCGCTGCAGTGTTACGCGGTTCGCTGCAGTATACGAGTCCGTTTCTGCGTCAGCCCATTCGCGTGCGGCGCTTCTTTCTGCCCGCAGTGGCGCCGGGGTTGAGTATCGGTGTGCAGAGTGGATGGACTGCGGCGCCGACCGCTGCAGCGCGCTCCGCGATCGACCGTTTGGCGGTGGTCGATCCGACGCTACTGGCGTTGTGGGCGCCGGTCTCGCGTCCGAGCGAGGGAATCCGCGCGTCGGTGTCGGCGGGATTGCGCGTGTTCTCGGGCGGTGGTTTTGTTGGTGTGACGCGCCCGGTGGATCAGGCAGCGCGGTGGAAGGCGCTGATTACGTTCGGGCAACAGTGGTAGGAACATGCCGACTCGGACGACGTGGGATATTCGCCGATGGTGATCACGCGGTAGCGGTTATCGTTTCGGGATTACCACCTCGGTGGGCGCGTTCCCGGCCCGGTCGTACATCGCGATAGTCAGCCGCCCATCCAGCAGTGCTCGACGCTCGGTCCCGCTCAGCACCAGTGTTCCACTCGCGGTGCGCATCCCGGGTCCCAGCAATCGCGCCACAACGCGCTGGCTCCCTGCGGGAATGATGGTGCTACTGTCGGCATTGGTACGACGAAGCACCACGGCGGCCACCTCACCAGGCGCCGAGCCGGTGGTCGTTACCGACCAGCGCAGCACGTTGAGTGGCGCATCGTAGGCGAGTCGCGCCGTCGCGGTGGCGCGTGGAGCAATGACGCGCACCACCATGGGCAACGCCACCGGCGCGACCCCGCGCACCAGCGCCGGTGTGGTGGACGGGGCACGACGGCGTGGTCCGGATTGTTCGAACGCATAGGCCAGTGACACCAGCCGCACGTCGGTAAAAGCGCGTCCCATCAGTTCGATGCCAACCGGCAAGCCTTCCGCCATGAACCCGGCCGGAATGCTGATGGCCGGAAGCCCGGACTGCGCACTCAGTCCGCAGGTGGCACCGGGCTGCGGCTCGCCCACCAGCACCGGTTTTTGCCGCATGGTAGGATAGGCGAGCGCATCGAGTGACAGGCTGTCCATGAGGCGCTCCATGCGGGCACGCAATTGCTGTTGCTTGGCCAGTGCGCGCTTGTGCTGGTCGCTGTCCAGCATGGTCACCGTGTCGAGTGTGCGAAAGCGCATTTCAAGCGCGCGATCAAACAACCCCTTGTCGAGGATCTCGCGCATCGAGTGCACGGGTGCGTTGGGCACGCCACGCAGGTAGCGCATCAAATCGAATTTGGTCTCCATGTTGATCACGCTCGTGTTTGCGATGAGCGAATCGAACTCGGCGACCGGCACCTCGATGATGGTGGCACCCTGGGCCTTCATGGCGGCAAGCGCGGCGCGCACCGTATCGGCGATTTCGGCGTCGGTGTCCAGGAAATAAGGACGGAACACGCCAATGCGTGCGCCACGCAACGCATTTTTGTCCAAGCCGGATTCAAAGCGCGGCGCGGGCGTGTCACGCAACACTTGCGTGGCCGGATCTGCGGCATCGTAGCCCACACTCACATCGAGCGCGATGGCGAGATCGGTGACGGTACGGGCGAGTGGCCCGCCAATGTCCTGCGTACCGGAGAGCGGGATGATCCCGGAACGACTCACCAGCCCCTGCGTGGGGCGCAGTCCGACGAGGCTGCCGTAGGCGCTCGGAATACGAATGGAGCCGCACGTATCCGAACCCCATCCCACGGTGGCGAAGCTCGCCGCAATCGCGGCACCGGTACCGCCACTCGATCCGCCGGGACAGCGTGTGGGATCGTACGGATTGCGCGTTTGGCCACCCAGTGAGCTGATGCTGGTTATTCCGGCGGCGAGTTCGTGCAAATTCGACTTGGCGAGTATGATGGCGCCGGCATCACGCAGCTTGCGCACGACAAATGCATCCTGCGCCGGCTGACTGTTGGCGAGGGCCAGCGATCCGCCGCTGGTAGGCATGTCGCCGGTGTCGTAGTTGTCCTTGATGATGATCGGGATACCGTGCAGCGATCCGCGCATGCGACCCTGCCGACGTTCCGCGTCACGTTGCGCCGCCTCGGCGCGGGCGTTCGGATTGAGGCGGATGAGCGCGTTGAGATTGGGACCCGCGTGCTCGTAAGCCGCGATACGAGCGAGGTAGGCATCGACGAGTTGCACCGATGTGACGCGGCCACCGGTCATGGCGGCGCGGAGTTCAGTGATGGTTGCTTCGGTCACTTCGACGGTGCTGCGTGACGTTGACACGACGCGACGCGCCACCACCGGTGCCGCGCTCTGTGCGTGAACGTGGGACGCGGCGACGACGAGTGCGATGGCGCACGTGCGGCATGACAGGCGCGTCATGATGGCATCTCCCACTGCGCCGGCGCGGGGAACTGGGCCTGGTACGTGGTGCTGCGTCGCGGTTCGGCCATCATGGTGGCCACGGTGTCGCGCCAACGCGCGTAGTGCGCCGTGGCCTTGTGCGCTGCCGGTGCCTCGGGCGTGCGATAGATCTCCATGAGTTGAAAGCGCGTGGCATCGTCGGTCTGCTGCAGCACGTCGAAGCGCACCACGCCCGGTTCCTGCACACTGTGACGGGCGTTGTCCAGGGTGGCGGTTCGAAAGGCGTCGATGGTGTCAGGGAGCACGTGCACAAACACCTGAACGATGAGCATGAGTTGACCGTGAAAGCGTGAGCCGCGTACGCGGGATCGTCCGACGTGACCCATGATAGCGCGTGGCGCGTCCTCTTGCCGCGAACGCGTGCTGGCGTGAGCGTTGGAGATGCCCACAACCCGAAGTCGGATTTCGCGTGACGTCACTGGCGGGCTGGCGAGCCTGCTCCTTGTTTCCACGCTGGTACACGGACAGTCTGCACCACCGCCGCGCACGTTTGTTGCCGACGTGGTGTATGTGAATGCCCGCATCTGGACCGGCGACGCAGCGCGGCCGATGGCGCAGGCAATGGCGATTCGCGGTGATCGTGTGGTTGCCGTGGGCACCGATTCACTGGTGCGCGCGCTGCGCGGACCGAATACGCGACTGGTTGATGTGGCGGGACAACGGGTGGTGCCCGGGTTCATAGACGCACATTGGCATCTGCCCACGCAGGCGCGGGCCGATCTCACCGACGCCGGATCACCAGCCCAAATGGTGCGACGATTGCAGGAGTGGGCGCGCAGGTTGCCGGCCGGAGCCTGGGTAGTGGGGCGTGGATGGACACCCTCCGATTTTCCGGACAACGCACCGGATGGACGGTTTCTCGATGCCGCGTTTCCCGATCGTCCGGTGATACTCACCGACCGCGACGGGCATCAGTCGTTGGCCAACGCGGTGGCGCTCACACGCGCCAACGTCACCCGCACCACGGCGGACCCACCGCAGGGGCGCATTGAACGCGGCGCCGACGGGTCACCCACCGGGCTACTCAAGGAGGCGGCGTCCGCGCTGGTGTCCAGGATGGTGCCCGCGCCGACAACGGCAGACATCGGGCGACAGCTCGATGAGCAAACGCGCAGCGCGGCGTCATTTGGATTGACGATGGTGCAAGAGGCGTCGGCGCGCGAACCATCAGGCGCCGTGTACGATGCCCTCGAGCAGGCAAGCGCGAGCGGCGCACTGCGCGTGCGATTCCGGGTGTCCGTGCCGTTCAATCCCAACGCCACGACGGACGTATTGCGGCGATATCTGTCGGTGCGCGATGCCCACACAGGCACGATGCTGCGCTACGGTATCGCGAAAGGAATGCTTGACGGAACGGTGGACGCGAAGACGGCCGCGATGTTGACGGCTTACGCGGGCACCGACGATACGGGACTGCCGTTCTGGTCGGCGAACGTACTCAATCGCGGTGTCGCCCGATATGACTCGGCGGGACTGCAGGTGGAACTGCACGCGATCGGCGACAAAGCCATTCGCATGGCTCTCGATGCCTACCAGGGCGCCGCACGTTCGAATGGCACGACAGGTCGTCGGCATCGGGTGGAACACATCGAAGTGCCGGACCCCGCCGATTTGCCTCGATTCAAACAGTTAGGGGTGATTGCCTCTACCCAGGCGATCTTCGCGTCGCCGGATGTGACGACACTGACCAATTATGCGCCGCTGTTGGGACCAGTTCGCAGCGCGCGATCGAACGCATTCCGGTATTTCGACGACGCCGGTGCCGTGCAGGCGTTCGGCAGTGATTATCCGGTGTTCCCCATGGACGTGCTGCGTGGGATCTACACGGCGGTGACGCGTCAGATGCCGGATGGGACTCCCCGAGGCGGCTGGTATCCGGCCAGTCGCATTTCCGTGGAGGCGGCAGTGCGCCATTACACACGCGATGCCGCCTACGCGGCGTTCATGGAACAGGAGACCGGCACGATCGCGCAGGGCAAGTTGGCGGATTTTGTGGTATTGTCCAAAGATATTTTCGTCGTGCCTCCCGCAGACTTGCTGCGCACGCGCGTGATGCTCACCGTAGTTGGTGGACGCGAAGTGCACCGAAGTGCTGGTGTCGTCAAACTCGACCTTTCCCAACGATTCCCGTGAACCGCTCATCTCTATTCGTTATCGGCGCATTGCTGGCCCTCGCTGAACCAACGCTGCTTTCCGCACAGGGCCGAGGTGGTCGTGGTGGCGGTGCGCCTGCGTCTGACACCACGTTCGGCGTTTCCTGGCGTAACATCGGCCCCAATCAGACCGGACGCATGGTGGCTGTGGCCGGTTCGACCGCCCGTCCCGACGAGTACTACATGGGCACGACCGGTGGTGGAGTATTCAAAACCACCGACGGCGGCAAGACCACGCTGCCCGTGACGGACAAATACTTTGGCGGCACCATCGGCGCGCTGGCGGTACAGCAGTCCAATCCCGATGTGGTGTGGTCGGGTGGTGGTGAGACGCCCATTCGCGGCAACGTGTCGCATGGTGACGGTGTGTGGAAGAGCACCGACGCGGGGAAGACCTGGCAATACATGGGTCTC
>JANMRE010000370.1:0-23276 GCA_031370885.1 Gemmatimonadaceae bacterium | reverse complement strand
CACCGGCCCGACTGGCAGCACCGGCGTGACGGGCGTGACGGGTAACACGGGCCCCATCGGTTCGACGGGCCAGACTGGCGTGACGGGCAACACCGGCCCGACCGGCAGCACAGGCGTGACCGGCGTGACAGGTAATACCGGCCCCACGGGCGCCACCGGCGTAACTGGAGTGACGGGTAACACCGGCCCGACCGGCAGCACCGGCGTGACCGGCGTGACCGGCGTGACCGGCGTGACCGGCGCGACGGGTACGGCCGGGAACAACGGGAGCACGCTGGTGACCGGCACGGCGGCGACTAGCGGGTTCAGCCCGGCCGCGGCCACGCAGATCACGTCGACGGCGACGTGCGCTGCGGGCAAGGTCCTTCTGGGTGGTGGCGCGAAGATCACGGCAACGGCGCAGATCGAGAAGACGCAGCTATTGCAGTCGTACCCGTCTTCTACCACAACTTGGACGGCTACTGCGATCAATAGCGCCGCAATATCGGGCGGTACTAATAACTTCACGGTGCAGGCGTTCGCCATCTGCTCGCTGTAGCTGGCTGCCAGCCAACCGAAGACACCAAGGTGGGCTCCTATGGGCCCTCCAGCAGAACCCCGGCAAAGCAACTTGCCGGGGTTCTGCTTTGCGGCATCGTTCGAGACCACCGGACACCCAGTACTGCGAACGAATCCTGTGAGTAGTCGCTGCGGCGGGTTGGCTGTCCAAAGACCGATTTGAGCCACTGGCGGTATTCTTGCTTGCTAATGCTCCGGGTCCTCGCTCGTCCCGTAGCGCAGAAGCCTGTGGCGCACTACCATCGGCCCACTGGCGTGCACGGATGTTCCGTACCGACTTGCAAACCCCGCTGTGAGGCCCTGGATGACCCCCAACATCGCTGCAGCTACAACCGCTCTACGCTGTTCAGTCGGCCTGGCCGTGATCGCTCTGCTGGCCACTGCCTGCGACAAGTCTGGTCCACCTGACAAGACATCGCCGGCCGCAGCCTCCGCCGACCCAGCCATGAACCGGGGGCTCGACCAGCTCTACAAGACCAACGCTCCGGCCGCGGCGGTCGCATCCTTCCGTGAAGTGCTGAACGGCAACCCCACGCACTACGGGGCCACCTTCCAGCTGGCCAAAGCGCTCGACGTCGCCGGACAGCCCGACTCGGCACGCGTTTGGTGGACGAAGTTTTCGTCGATGGCCGAAGCGATTAAGGACACCCAGAGCCTCGCCGTTACCACCGCGAGGCTGGCGCAACCAGATACAGTCAGTCAGGCCGCGATGATGCAGGCCGGGCTCGATCTGCTCTTTCGTACCGGGAGCCCCGATCCCGTCGGCGCCGCCGACAAGTTCCGCATGGTGCTGACGCGTAATCCGACGCACTACGGCGCGCATTTCCAGCTCGCGCGCGCGCTCGACCTCGCCGGCCAGCCGGCTGAGGCGCGAAAGTGGTGGAGCAAGGTTCTCAAGATGGCCTCCGACATCAAGGACCAGACTACCGCCGATACCGCCAAGGCCAGGCTCGCGCGCCAGCCATGAGCGTTGGCCGGGCACGTCCAGCGGCGACCTGGATGGTGCTCGCCATGGCGTCGGTCACACCAGCCAGCATCGCCGCGGCACAGTCTGTCCGCGCCGAGTCGGCGTACGTGGCGCGCGGGCGCGAAGTCGAATTCCATCAGCGCGTCTTTCATGACCGGCTCGCCCGGGCGCACGCCACACTGACCGAGACCCTCAGAATGGTGGCGCCGGGGTTGCTCGATTCCCTTCAGCCGCCCCGACCAGCCGTCACCGGCTATCAGCTGCTCCCCCGGATCATTTCCGACGCGCCACGTGCCGTTCCAGCCAAGCCGCAGGTGGTGAGTTATGGCTGGACGTGGAGCGATACACTCTTTGCCAGGGAAACGCGCCAGGTCGACCGGCTGGAGAGTAGCCTCGCAGCACTGGCCGCCTCGCCGTCGACCGCCTCGCACGCGGCCTGGCAACAACTCGTCGCCGACTATCGCACCATCGACCAGCATCGTCGCCAGATCGATGCCGACGTGGACTACAACTGGCTCTGGCAGTCGACGATCGTGCGTGACCGCGCCCCCTTCGACCGCGGCACCAGGCAGATCGACGCACTCCTCGCCGGCACGATCGAGGCATCCAGCGTGATGGGGCGCGTAAGCGTTCCGACCTTCGTTCGGTTCGAACAAACGGTTTCGCGCAAGTGGGTCATCACGGTGCCGTTGCTGACCGATATCAGCGACAGCGGATTCCTGCGCGCATTTGGCGACGCGGTGGAGAGCACCTGGCAATTCCATGAGTCGGACCGTGACTACCGCGTGCGCGTGCTATTCGTGCCGATAGCGCCGGAGAGACTCTATTGCCCGCCGCCTGCTACGCCGCCCGCGGGGCCGTGCGCGCCGCCGGCCACGGGCGATCGGATTGATCTCGCGACACATCTCGCGCGCTTTCCCGAGGGAGGTGGCGTGCTCACGACGGGAGCGGCGTCAACCCATGTCACCGCCGGACGCGCCATCGTTCTCGCGCCGCATGAACTCACGCCGCACGTCCTGGCCCACGAATTCGGGCACCTGCTGGGAATTCCCGACGGCTATCTGCGCGGCTATCGCGAGCTCGGCACCAACGGTTTCATGATCATGGAGCTGGTGACGGATGCGGCCGACATCATGTCGAGCCCCGGCACCGGACAGGTATTGACGCGACACTTTGCCGCGCTGATTGATGCGCGCGACGAAGCGTCACTCATGCGGGCCGGGCTCGACGCGCTTTACCAGCGACGTGACGCCGAAACGGCAGTGGACCGTTTCCGCGACGTACTCGCTCGCAATCCGGATCACTACGGCGCCACCTTTCAGCTCGCCAAGGCGCTCGACGTGGCGAAGCGCACGGAGGAGGCCAACACCATGTGGCGTCGCGTGCTGGCGATGGCGGAGGCTGCGCATGATGCAGAGACTGCGCGGGTCGCCAGGGCAAGATTGGGCGGCGTCAACTAACACCATGGGAGCGTGCAAATGCAGTTGATGGGTGGCGTCGGAGAGCTGGCGTGGCGTGTATTGGCGTTAATCGCATTTGTGTCCGTGCTCATGGTCCCGGCTTGGTGGCTCGCCGGCCGACTGCAGCACGATACGGTGAGCCCGTTCTTTCGCGGTCTGGTGGCCGTGGGACTGGCCTTGGTTGGCTATCTCACGGTCGTAAACCTGCTGGGCCGCGTCCTCGAACGTTCCATCGTCGCCGTGCTCATCTGCCTCGCTCTCAATGCGGTGGCGTGTCTGGTGCTCTGGACGCGTCGGCGCCCTGAACTGGACTTCTCACCGCTCGCGGCAACCTGGCGCACATGGATTGGCCTCGTGATGGTGGCGATGGTCGTCGCCATTCCGCAGTGGCTCGTGGCGGTGAGCACGAACTACTGGGACGAGGCGGCAAGCAGCGCGATTCACCTCACGGCCCCTAACCAATTCGCCGAAGGCGTGTTCCCGCCCAGACATAATGCGCTGCCCGATGTGATCCTGAAGTATCACTACGGATTCACCATGCTCTCTGGTACGGTGAAGTGGCTGACGGGCCTCTCGGCCGGGACGAGCGTCGATATTGCAAGCACCGGTCTCTGGCTATTCGTGTTCCTGTTCGTGTACTGCTGGCTGCGCCAACTCGGGTTCGGGCGGTTTGTCGGAGCGTGGGGAGGAACGGCGGTCCTGCTGGGCGGCGGCATGGGGTGGCTGTACCTGCCGAAGCTGGAGACCTACAGCGAGCTCTACAAACTGCCGCCCGCTACGCTGCTCTTGCGTCGCTACCAGCCGGCGCAAGGCTGGCTCGAAAATCTCGTCGCCACGGCGCGTGTGCCCAGCCCGCACCTGCGAAACGCCGACGGCTCGCTGTCGAACATCCCTTGGGATATCGCCGCCCAGTTCCAGCAGCATGCGGTGGCGCTGGGCATCGCGCTCTCCGTGTTCGCGCTCTATCTCTTCGTCAGCTGGAGGAAAACAGAACGACTCGCCTTGCCGTTGCTCGTCGCCAACATCATCACATTCAGCGTGCTCTTTCTCGGTCACGCCGTCTTTGGCGGTGTGGCCGCGGTGAGCGGTGGACTCTGCCTGCTCGGGGCCTGGCTCTGGAAACGCACCAAGGTTCGTTTCCTCTGCGGTCTGTCCTTCGGGCTCGGCCTGCTGGTGCTCGCTCCGCTGCACGGAGGGCTGCTGGCTCGCGGGGCCGAATATGGCACCAGCAGCGACGTGCTCACGCTGCGCCACACGCTTGGCTACTCGCTGGGCGGGCTTGGCGGGTTCCTGCACTGGAACATCGTCGGGTTTGGCCTGCCGCTGCTGCTGGCGCTCGTCGCATGGGGCCTCCACTTCCGGCGCCGCGACGTCGAGGCGACCGAACGCAACCTCCTGTTCTCGACGCTGACGGTGTTCGCGCTGTTCTCGTATGTGGTGCCGCAGGTCGCGTTCTACTCGTCGGACACGATGGCAGTGGAGCAGTTCACCGAGATCAGCAAGTTCTTCTTCACGGCGCGCCTCGCTATGGCGCTGCTATCGGCCTTTGGCGTCGCGTATCTGCTGGGGCGAGTCCATTGGAGCGTGTTGGTGCCGGCGTTTCCGGCCATGGTGATCGTACCGCTGGCTTGGTGTTACGCCAACGCGTTCACGCCGTCACATGTCTTTTCCGGATTCTATCGCGCCCCGTATCATCCGAATTCAATCGAGGAACAGATGGCGAGGCGGCTGCTCGCCCTGAAGAAGGGCCCTCGCGACGTGTATTTCGACGCTTCGGCTGACGAGCGGAAGCACGGGTACCTGGGCGAGATGTTCGTCTTCGGCGGAAGCGTCTTCACTATGACCCCGAGCCGTTTCGAGCGCACTGGCGTTGGTTACCGCCTTGCGGAATCGGTGGTCGCAGAGCGGTTCGCGAAGAATTCCCGTTTGGCGCGGTTGCAGCCGGGGTCTGCGGAGGACGCGCACGTTGGGTGGTATTACGCGCGACCCGACGAAGACCTGGCCTACCTGCCCATGATCGTGCGGAGCCGGTTCGCAAAGCTGGTCGCCGAGGGCTACTTCAAGCTGCAATTGCGCGGTGGGGCCCGCGCACTCTACTCCATCGAGAGGCCAACCGCCGATCTCGACCACGGTATCGAGCGCTATTGGCGTCCGAGAATCGTGTCGCAGATGAGCACCGACCTCGATGGCGACGGCAGGAACGACCTGGTGTATTTCGACTACGAGCAGGGCGCGTTCGTTTCCGGCGCGAAGACGATTCCGCTGCCCGTCGCGTATCGTGGCGATTTCGTCCAGTTGTTCGCGGCGCGGGCCCCGGCTGGGTCGAAACCGGTCGTCCTCATCAACCGCATGGAGGACACGGAATTCAAGCTGGGCAAACGGATCGAGGATATTCTCGAGATCAGTGCGTTCGCGTGGCGTCAGCTCGATGCGCAAGGCGCGTCGTGGCAGGCCGAGTTCCCGCGTTGGTACTGGAACATCGACCTGCCGTTCAACGTCGACTTCAAGCGCGACGGTTTCGCCGGTCAAGTTGGCTATCGCTTTGGCACGGGCCAATGGCAACTCTCGTCAGGTCCAATCGTGACGGGTCCGGCGGCCGGCAGCCCATCAGAGCGCGCACTGCCATTCGGCGGACGCTTTCTCGAGGGGTCGGATGGCGACCTTGGCCTCTGGAGTCCGGTAACTGGCTCGGTCAAGCTGCGAGGCGTGAAGTCCGGTCGTGAGGTGAGTTTCAAGTGGGGAGGTCGCGATGGCGACGTTCTGGTGCCGGGCGACTACACTGGCGACGGCTACGACGAGATCGCGATCTGGCAGCGGACCAACAAAACCTGGTACTGGCGTCGAGCGCCGGACGGCAGCATCGCGCAGGCGACATTCGGCACGGCGACGTCGGTTCCGGCGCCGTGGGACTATGACCACGACGGTCGGATCGATCTGGCCTACTGGGAGCCGGTTGACGCGAAGATTTACGTGTCGTTCAGTGGCGGAAAGAAGGTCGATCTCGTGGTGTCGGTGCCACCGCATTCGATTCCCGTGTTCGTGCAGATGTACTGATGACGGGATGGCTTGTGGTCAATGCCGACGACTTGGGTGTCTCCCGCGGCGCCACGCTTGGTGTGCTGGAAGCGCATCGAGCCGGGATCGTCACCAGTGCGAGTCTCGCGGTCACGACGTCGCACTATGAACACGCATTGGAGGCGTGCGTGCGGGTGTCTCCCCACCTCGGAGTTGGACTCCACTTCACGCTCACGTCGGGGAAGCCGGTGTGCGACGCGCGACTGGTGCCGCTCCTGGTCGACACCAGCGGATATTTTCGCTGGCGATTCACTTCGCTCTTCGCGGCCGCCGGTGTGCGTGGGCAGGTTGATCTGCTGGACCAGATCGAGACGGAGTTGGACGCGCAGGTTGGTCGGTTGGTTGGCGATGGCGTGCGTCCCGATCACATCAATGGCGAACGGCACGTGCATCTCATTCCCGGCATCTTCGAGCGCGTGGCGAACGCGGCGCGACGTCACGGCATTCCGTATGTGCGCGCGGGGCGTGACCTCGGCCGTCGGCTGGTGCGGCCGGCGCATGCCGCTGGCATGGTATTGGGGGGCGCTGTGGTGAAGTCGTGGCTGCTGACGGGGCTGTCGGCGCGACATCGCCGCTTGCTGGGCAACGGTGTTCGGAGCGCCGACTACGTTGCGAGCTATCTCCATACTGGGCGCACCGGCCTCTTTCTGGACCAACTGCTTGGGCTTCCTCCGCTGAGCGGTGTGACCGAAGTGATGGTGCATCCGGGAATCCCTGAGGAGAGCATGGGTAGCGCGCTTGGCAACCACGAACTGGAGCGATACGTCGTCTCCGCCGACCGTCGCGCCGAATTGCAGGCCTGTGTCGCGGCCAAAGGCAGGACCGGGGCGTGGCGTCTCACCAACTACCGGCAGTTGGCCTCGGAGCCGTTGCCCCAGTGACCATTGCCCCGATGGCACCGGAGCACGTGCGAGCCGTGGCGCAATTGCATTGCGCGACCCTGCCTGGCCTGCTGTCGGAACTGGGAGTGTCCGCAGCCACAGCCTACTACGACGGATGCATGCGGGGACGCCTGGCCGCTGCATTTGTCGCTCTCGAGGACGATGAGGTGCAAGGCTTTGTGCTCGGGTCGTCGCAACCCGCGGCGCTGCAGCGCGAGGTGCTGCGCGCGAATCCCATTGGGGTTTTCCGTGGGATAGCGGTGGGAATTCTCCGGCGCCCGCGTGCACTTCTGTGGCTGGTGGGGTCGCGTGTTGGCCCCGAGGAAGGGCAGGTGGACACGGGGATGCCCGAGCTCACCTATCTCGCTGTGTCGCCCGGTTTGCGCGGTAGCGGCATCGGTCGTCAGCTGGTGAATGCGTTCACGGGTGCGATGCGCCGCGAAGGAATCGGCGCGTACGAACTCAGTGTCGATGATGACAACCGGACGGCGATCGGTTTCTATGAACGACTGGGATTCAGGCAGTCCGCGCACTATCGGGAATTTGGCGCGGGGCACGTCCGGTACACCTACCGGATTGAGTGAATGACGGGCTGCCTCGTGTTTGGTGTGGCCACGCGCCGGTGCTGACATCCGAACGCCGCGTGTTCGTCGGCCGGGCGATCCGCTATGGGCTTGCTGGGCTGTTCGCCACGATGGTGTATGCCTTCGCCGTGATGGGCTTCGTGGGAGGCGTCGGCCTTCCTCCCGTGCGGGCGGCGGCATTGGCGACGGTGGTTGTGATCTTCACGTCGTATGTCGTGAACCGGAAGTGGGTGTTCGACACCGATCGGTCGCACCTCTCGACATTCTCGCGATTTGTGGCCGCGTCGGGTCTGAGCATCGCGCTCAACTCCGGCTTGATGCACGTTGCGGTCGTGATGCACTGGTCGTATCTGGCGGGCGTGGTGTTGGCGACGGCGATTGTGCCGCCAGTGAACTTCGCGATCAACCACTTCTGGGCGTTTCGTTCCGAGCGGGATGGCGACGAAGCCGACATAGCGGACCGGCGGCGGTCAGGCGAGCCCGGAGATCAGTCGGGGCCCAAGTCGCCTGGTCACGAACAGGGGTAGCTTCTGCCACATCGCGATGAGCAGACGAAAGCTCGGGTTGCGGGGGTCGAGGTCGGGAAGCTGCTTCGCGGTTCGAAGATGGAAGTTGTAGTGCAGCGTCACTTCCGTGGGATTCCATTTGGACTTGAAGTCGAGGTTTGACGAGTCCACGCGGGATCGACCCATGTCGAAGGAGGTGCATCCTTGCATACACGCATCCTCGATCATCGTCCAGTAGAGGAGGTAGTTGGGACAGCGGCGATTGAACTGACGGCGCGCCACGGTGTGGAAGTTCATGGCTGTATCGTTCATACGGAAAAGGACGGCGCCGGCCACCAGTTCCGTCCCGTCGCGTAAGACGAGGAAGTCGGCCCGGTCACCGAGGTGCTTGGCGATCGCCTCGTAGAATCGGCGACTGTGCGCAGGTGAGCCGAGATCGCGCATATGCGCGTGGAACACGGCGAAGAACGCGTCCAACTGGTCCTTGCCACGGCTGAGTGTGAAACCTTCCCGCTGTCCGCGTCGGACCTGGTTCCGCGTCTTCGCCGGTAGTGCCTTCCAGACGGCGTCGGCACCGCCGTGGAGGTCGAGGACCGACGCGCGATAGTGCGAATCACTGCGGAATCCGTCGAGAGCACCCTGCCGTGTGCGTATCACCAGATAGGACGCACCGGTCTGCTCCGTGAGGCGGCGGGCCTCCGCCACCAGTGCGTCGCGAGCGTCCGACGTGTCGAAGTACAGCCCGCCATCGTTGCTGAATATCGCCGTGCTAAGGTAGTGTCCGAAGATGGGGTGGCGAACCTCGTGCAGTCCGAGTGCACCAACCACCGTGTCGCCACGTCGGGCGGCGAAATAATGCGAGGAAATGCGGTAGGCGTCGCGCACAACATCACGCCACGCCGCGACGTCAGTCAACGATTGGGTTCTCGGCCCAACGTAGGCGTCCCACAACGCGTCGTCATCGCCACGCTCGAGCCGCACGATGCGAACCGCGTCGGCGCCCGCGTCAGACACAGGGAATGGGAGCGTCACGCTCAGGGTTTTCGCGCGACGACCGTGACCTGTGCCTGGCGATGCAAGAGCGCACCCAGTCCGTAAAAGGACTTGAGGATCAGTCGCTCGGCCCAGTTGGTGCGGATCTTGTCCAGCGGATACTCCATCTTTTCGAGAATGACCACGTGAAGGCCGGCGGCCGCAATCGTTGCGCGCAGCGTCTCTTCCGAGAAAAACGTGCGGTTCGGCGCAATGAAGACCCGTTCCATCGCATAGGTTGAGCGCCCGAGTGTTGCCCGGTACGTGAGACGGGCCGCGTCGGCCACCAGGCAATCAAAGTTGTCGGTGGTGAGGAGTACATGCCCGCCCGTTTTGAGTAGTCGGACTGCCGTGCGCAGGTTCTCCAGTGGATGTGTCACGTGCTCGATCGAATCCCAGAATGTGACGACATCGAACGAATCATCCTCACCGGGAAAAGCGTCGAGGTCGCCGTTGAAGACCTGGAGACCGCGCGTCTGCGTGGCAAACTCCGCCGCAAAGTGACTGATTTCGACGCCGTGTGGCTGCCACCCTCTGGCTTCGGCGATCTTCAGAAAGGTTCCGAGGGCGCATCCGACATCGAGGATCCGTCCGGGCGGGTTTAGACGCTCAAGGCGTTCCATCCACTGACTAAAGACCGCGGCACTGGGATCGTTCGCGTAGTTGTCAAACTGCGCCTCGAACGCCTCGCGATGCCTGACGCGATAGTAGGCCTCGGAGAACATTCCTTCGTCCTCACCACCGCCACCAAAGCCGTCGTGATACTCCAGCCGACACGCACTGCACCGTGCGATGCGGTAGTCCGAAAGCTGGTATCTGATGCCAACATTGGTGGACTTACAGGTAGGACACGGCTCGGGCATACTCGGCCCTACCGCAGCGGTGAGGCGACGGCGCTGTCCCGAGAGGCGGCCGGCTGCTGCTTCAGCAGGTAGATCGGCCGCCCCTTGACCTCCTCGAATACGCGAGCCAGGTAGTGACCGATCAACCCGATGAACACCAGTTGAAAACCGCCGAGGATCATGACGAGGCCGATGAGGGACGCGTAGCCGGGGACCAATCCGTGCATCAGGTAGCCGTAGATGAGCGTCCACGCCAGGTAGACGAAGCCCAGCAGGGTAATGCCGAGCCCCGTGCGTAGCGCGAGCAACAGCGGCTGTGCCGAGAACGAAAAGACGGCATCCAAGGCCATCGTCACCATCTTCACGAGGCTGTATTTCGTTTGCCCAGCAGCGCGCGCTGGCGACTCGTACGGGACCAGTGCGCGACGAAACCCGACCCACGAGATCATCCCGCGCAGAAAGCGATGCCTCTCCGGCATGTCCCGCAACGCGGAATACACGCGCTCACTCATGAGGCAGAAGTCCGCCGCTCCCGGCGGGACTTTCGTGCCACTCAAGGCGTTCAACATTGAGTAGAATCCGCTCGACGTCAGGTTCTTGAACCAGCTGGCCCCTTCGGTGCGCAGCCTGATGCCCGAGGCGATGTCGTACCCTTCGCGCCACCGTTCTACCAGCACCGGGATCAACGAGGGCGGATGCTGCAGATCGGCATCCATCAGGATGATCGCGTCGCCGCCGGCGTGATCGAGTCCTGCGGACAGCGTGATCTGGTGGCCAAAGTTTCGTGAAAGGGACGCCACGCGAATCGCGGGATCCCGTTCGGCCAGGTCATTCAGCTGGCCGAGCGTGTCGTCGGTGCTCCCGTCATCGACGAACAGAATTTCGGCATCCAGGTCTGGCAGTGCGTCCAGGACCATCCGCAACTCTCGATAGAACAGGCCGATCACCTCGGATTCATTGAAACACGGCACGACGATGGAGAGGAGGCGGCGTCGTGCCGACGACTGGCCGTTTGCCGCGAGCACATTCGGCCGGTGATTGTCCAAATCCATCGAGTGTATCTCGTATCCGGTGAGTGGTGTCAGGCGCACCCGCGTTTATCCATCAGTTTACGACTGATCGCGGAGCGGAAAGGCAACGGCGATCATCGACGCTGGTGCTTCCACTCGCGCCCGGGGCGCTTGAGCGTCGACGCGTACTGGCGTGTGTAGATCACCACCTTCGGCACAAGATCGAGCGCCCGGTGCGCAGTCGCCAGTTCGCTCACCGTCGGAATGCGCTCCTCCGTGCTCTCAATCGCAAATGGTTCGGTCGAGCGTTTGAGCGACAGCTCGCGAATCGGCGGCGTCCTTGGTCCGTGACTCAGCTCCCGTCCACCGTCGGCAGACATCTGAATGAGCGAATCCCCACCGACCACAACGTGAGACGGATCGCCAGGAATCGGAAGATACCAGAGTTCAACGAAATCGGGTTGTGGCAACGCGACCGGCGTGAACGGGTAGCGGCCTGCACCGGGACGGGGCGCCGTCAGGCCATAGGCAAGCGCCAGCGCGGTGCGGACGAGACGTGTGGTATCCAGGCGATCGCGGGTAATCACCACGCCCACACCACGCAGCGCGTACTGGCGCCGCACGCTGAAGATGCCCATCGCGACTTCCCCGAAGACGCCTCTCCACTCGCCATCCTGCTCGAGGCACGTCAGCGTCCATGTATCGCGCCGCTCGCCAAGCGCGCCCGTTTGCGCCGCCGCGGTGGTTTGCTGCACGCACCAGAGGTATCCGATGGCTCTCACGGCCCGCTGATCACGGGCGGCAAATATCTCATCGAAGGTTTCGGGTATTCTGGGCTTGGCCGACTGCGCCGAACTGTTCGTTGACGTGGTCGTGCCACCTTGTGCCATGGCCACCGTGGTCGGACTCATCAGAAGCCCGGTGAGAAGACCCACGATGGATGGGCACCGTCGCGCACTCGTTCGGATCGGCATGCGGAAAACCTGGGTTTGCTTTCTTCTTGTACCGCTGGAGAGACTTTTGCCTAACCTCGACAGCATAGATATTCCCCGTGCGCCCAGTCGGCGCGTCAGCTGGCCGACCGACTGGCCAGGCGAATCCGCGGCGACGACACTACGCCGCGATCATCGACACCCGATATTGCATGAGCGCCGGATCGCGCGTGACCACCGTGAGTCCTTCAACAATAGCCTGCGCAATGAGCATCCCAGTGACGCCTTTATCGCAATTTCCCAGGCTGACGCAACACTCACGTACACATCGTCCGCTTGTTGAATCGCCTCAATCGCGGCCGTGCTCAGCTTTTGTCCGGCGTCCCACCGAATCAACACGTGGGTGTCCAACAACACCTTCACAACGTGCCTTCAAACGCGTCGAGTATTTCATCAGGCAAAGACGCATCAAAGTTGGCGCTTACACGCCAGGCGCCCTTGCCGCGACCGGGCACGCGACGCGCTGGCACATTGTCCATCGGCACCAACCGCGCGCGAGCGCGTCCCGACTTCATGATAACAATCTCCTCACCGGAATACGCGCGCTCTACCAAAGCGGACAACTGGGTTTTGGCCTCGTAGAGACTGACGGCTTCTCGCACAACTTTGGGTTTCCGCGGCACACGCCTCTCCTGACGATTGGTTCCTCAGAAGAATTCCCCTCCTTGACCATTTTGGTCAAGGGCACGCCGCCTCGGCCCCATCGTGTTCATCACGCAGGCGTCGGCACGGAGGCATCGGGATGCGCGCGATGCGCTGGCCCGACACAAAGTCCATCGACTGATCCTGAAGGCGCGCCAGCACGCCAGTCTCACTCAGCGCGATCTGGCGGAGCGTGTCGGCACCTCGCAATCCGCGATTGCGAAGCTGGAGCAAGGCCACACCAACCCCACCATTGACACGCTTTCCCGTTGTGCGGCGGCGGCGGGTTATGCGCTGCACATCGATCTCGTTCCACTCCCGTCCACCGCCGATCCTGTCGTCGAGCGGTATAAGCAGGACGTCGATCGCACGCTGCTGCGCGACAACCTTGGCAAGTCGGTGGATGACCGGTTGCGCACATTGTCGGAATGGCAGCACGCCGGTCGCGCGTTGCAGCGCGCCACGCAAGGCGCCACGTCGAGCCCGAAGGCACCACGTGGGAAGCCGCGCCGTGACACACCCCGCGCATGACGCAACTCGAGCAATTGCTTTCGGCGCTGCACGAGGCCGGCGTCGAATTCATCATTGTCGGGGGCGTCGCCGCGCGCGCGCATGGTTCATCACGCATTACCGACGAGCATCGATATTTCCCACCACGGCCGGTTCGATCGACTTGCTGGGCGAGATCACCGGCGGCGGCCAGTACGACGATCTCCTTCCCCACGTACTCACCATCACCATCTTCGGCCACGACACGCAGTTGCTCGACCTGCCATGGCTTATCCGCGTGAAGCGCGCGGCAGGCCGAAGGATCTTGCAGTGATCGCGGGAGCTGGAGGCGCTGCAGGAGGAAACCGCGCGGCGTGAGCGACCCGAATAGGCGAAGGCTTCGGGCTCGGGAGAGCTGCGCACGGAAGGCGACGCGGCGGCGACGTGATTCGACACGATCATGCAGACGCGGTGGCAAAGATCTACGATCTGCTGAAGCGGTCGAGCCGGCCCGGAATGTCGCTGGCGCGCAACGCTTCAAAGGCGCTTGCCGCCGCCTCGGGCACAGACTCGCGATCGGTCACCTCGGCCGTGACGAGCGGTTGGACGTTGGCGCCGAGGCAGAAGTTGCGCGTCATCACCGTGATGTCACGCGGCATGTTCGGCGCGCACGTGTCTGTCATCGGGCTCGCGACGGCAGCCCCACGCGTGTCAGCATCCGGCCGAAGCGGGCATCGGCGCGAACCGGGTCGACGACGGGATCGACCGGCAGGACGCTCACCTGATATGAGCGATCGGCGATGGCGCGTTCCAGCAGGCTGAAGAACCGGTCGCGATCGTTGAGCGCCGCGTACGGTCGGAACAGCAGCCCGGTGTCGAACGACGGCTCGGCACTCGAGGTTTCGATTTCGCCAATCAGCGCGCGGGCAGCGACCGTGCTGTCAGCCTGCGCGAGCACGATGGCCAGCGTCGAGAGCAGCAGCAACTGACGGGTGCCGGTCACCGCCTGTCGCGCCCGCATGATGGCCTCTGCATGACGTCCCAGCGCACTCAGGCACAACGCCTCGAACTGCAATCCCGGAGGATAGCCCGGTTCGAGTTCGAGACCCTGGCGGGCCCACCGCAGACAATCTGTATACCGTCGTCCAAAGAAGCTCGCTGAGGCGCTGGCAGTGACCGGCCGGAGATTCGTGGGTTCGAGTTGCCGGGCCACGGCGATCAGCGCCAGCGAGGAATCCGTGTGGCCTTCGGCAACCTGCTGAAAGTTGGCGCGCATCAGGACCGTCGGATCGCGCGGCGCCAGGGCAAGTGCCCGTGCAAACTCGCGAGCGGCCGCGTCCCCGTCCCATTCGAACCACGTGTAGGCGTGACCGCGCAGCGCGTGAGCGATGGCTGACCGCGGGTCGAGCACCATGATGGTGTCGAGCGCCCGTCGCAACGGCACGAGCGCCTCCCGACCGGTCAGTCGGCCGTTTCCCGATGCCATCGCCATCAGCACGTTCGCCCGTCCGATCCACGCGCCCACGAACGCGGGATCCCTCGCCAAGACGCTGTCGTAGTAGGCGATCGAACGCGCGAGTTCGGTCGGGGTGAACCGATTGTAGTGGTGCTGGGCGAGCAGGTAGTAGTTGTAGGCCAGCGAGTCGCGAAGCACCGGGGCCTGCCACGCTCGCGCGCCGAGCGCGCCGGGAAGCAGCGAGACCGTGATCGCGCGGACCATGCTGTCCATGGTCATCGCCAGGTCGCGCTTCGGCACGACGCGCACGTCACCCCACTGCCGCTTTCTCCGCTTGGTGTCCACCAGTTCGACGCTGATCCGCATGCTGTCGCCGCGACGCGACAGCTCGCCTGTCAGCAGGTACGTCACGGCCAGTTCGGCGGCGAGGACCTCAGGCGGCCGCGCGTCGTCGCGATACGTCCGGACGGTGCCGTGTGGTACGACGCGAAGCTCGGGGATGCGGGCGAGGCTTGCCGTCAGGTCTTCGGCAAGTCCGTCGCTCAGGTAGGTCTGCGCGGTGTCGCCGGTGCGGTTGGCGAAGGGCAGGATGGCGATGCTGGTGTCGCGCCTGCTCTCACTGCGGGAAAGCGCGAATACTCCGGCGACGACCGCAACGGCCACACCAACGACGGCCAGCCGGGCGGCGGAGGAGCGACGCGCGATCTTCGACCACGCAGGGGGCGCCGCGGCGGCCAACGGCGCTGACCTGACGGCGTCTTCGAGTAGCGCCGCATAGGCCGTGGCCGTGGCCGGACGTCGCGTCGACCTCGAGCGAGCGCTGCACGAGCGCCGCAAGGGATGGCGGAACGTCGGGACGGACGGTGGCGACCGATGGCGCACCCTCGGTGAATCGCCGCGCCAGCATCGTCGCCGGCGCACCGTCGGTAAACGGGCGATGCCCGGCCAGCATTTCGTACAACACCACGGCCATGGCGTACACGTCGGCTTGAGGCTGGACCACGCGCTCTCCCAATACCTGTTCCGGCGACATGTAGCTCGGCGTGCCCAGCCCGACACCGGTCGCCGTTAGCCGCTCGCTCGACGAATCCGGTGCCGCCGCAATCCCGAAGTCTGCGACCAGGGCCTGGCCCTGCGGTGTCAGTAGGATATTCTCGGGCTTCACGTCGCGATGCACGATGCCGCGATCGTGCGCATAGGCGAGCGCTGCGCCCACGTCGCGGGCAATGCTCAACGCGTCGGGAAGGGGAAGTCGGCCGACGCGTGCGAGGCGCGTGCGCAACGTCTCACCGTCGACGTACGGCATTGTGTACCACAGGTAGCCGGCCGACTCCCCAGAGTCGAAGACCGGGAGTATGTGCGGATGCTGCAGCCGCGCGGTGACCGCGACCTCTCGCATGAACCGGTCGCGTCCGATCGCCGCACCCACCTCGGAGCGGAGCACCTTGAGCGCCACGTGCCGGTTGTGTTTGAGGTCGTGCGCCAGGAACACGACGGCCATCCCTCCCGCACCGAGTTCACGGTCGAGGGCGTAGGCGTCGGCAAGCGTCGATTGCAGCTGGTTTCTGAGGTCGGTCATTCTGTACGGCGAGGATGTTCCGAAGTATGCAGGTCGCGGGGCCGCCGCGCTTAATCGATCATGTCGGCAAGGTGGATGCGCAGTCCCGGGATCACGTCCTCCCCGTCCAGCACTTGGTCGGCCGCGCATTCCGATTCGCTCCCATCGGCGCGATACACGTGGGCAAGACGGCGCGCCGGATCGATGGTCCAGACCAGTGCCGAGCCGGCGTTCAGCCAGTCGGCCGCCTTCGCCCGCACGGCGCCTGGTCTGTCGGACGGCGACAGCACTTCGACCGCCAGATCGGGCGCGATGTCGGCGAATGCCTGGTCCGGCAGGTTCCGCCAGCGGTCCTCTCGAATGTAGGCTACGTCTGGCGCGCGCACGGTGTCCGGGTTTCGCTGCAGCGTGAATCCGGTTTCGGCCGCCACTACGCGCCCCCGCGGCGACGTCCAGCCGTTGGCCTTGCGCTCGGCGGCCAGATGGTTCCCGATGGCCATGAGCAGGCGCGCCGCCACATCGCCGTGACGCCACGACGCCGGCTCGCGAACGATGAGGCGTCCGCGCACAAGTTCGGACCGCACATGCAGTGGCGGATGCGCCAACAGCTCTTCCGCCGTCATCAGGACCGACGCCGGTTTCATCACCGCAGCCCTCCGCGAAGCACGCCTGTTGGTCATGCGACCATGTAACCCGAACGGTGTCAGCCGTCCGTCAGCCGACGACATTCGAATGGTACGCGGTGCGATGGGCCGAGTCCATGTCAGTGCGGCGGGCGCGATCCGCAGTCGACGCGCACCGGCGGTCATTTCCTCACACTTCCTGTTGGGGGAGGGGTACGTTTAGCGCGCACGCCACGCCCGGTGCGCGCACCATGAGCAGGCACATCGCCGGGATTTCTTTCAGCAGCCGAAGCCCGGAGCAATCGATGCGCATGCGAACAACACTCTTGGCCGTCGGCCTGCTCATATCTGCGGCGCAGATCGGGGCGCAGACGATCACGATTGACAACGTCACGATCGTCGACGTCACCAACGGTCGGCTCCAGCCGCGCAAGACGATCGTCATTGAGGGAACGCGCATCGCGCGTATCGAGAAGGCGAGTGCGGCGACGCACGCCGCCGCGACGCTGGATGGCACCGGTATGTTCGTGATCCCCGGTCTGTGGGACATGCACGTGCACGCGTACTTCACCAACGACACGGCGCGGTTTCACAGCACGAGTGAGGTCATGTTCCCGCTGTTCATCGTGAACGGCGTGACCGGCGTTCGCGACCTTGGCAGCAATCTCGAGGCAACGCTCGCTGCACGCGACAGCGTGGCGGCGCATCAATTGATCGGCCCGCGCATGCTCGTGTCCGGTCCGATGCTTGATGGTCCGACCACGCGATATGCCGCCGCGATCAAAGTGGCGACACCCGACGAGGCGCGCGCCGCTGTGCGGATGCTCAAGCAGCGTGGTGTGGACCTGATCAAGACACAGACGCTCATTCCCAAGGACGCGTATTTTGCGCTCGCTGACGAAGCGACACGCATCGGCATTCCCTTCGAGGGACACGTTCCGCGCGAGGTCAGCGCGCTGGACGCGATCACCGCGCATCAACGCAGCTTTGAACACATGATCGGCATCAGCGACACGGCCTCCTCACTGATTGCGGAACTCGCGCGACACCGCGTCTGGCAGTGTCCTACGGTGATCAACAGCGTCGGTACGGCGGCAGACTTCACCAGCGACCCCGGCTTGGCATTCTGGCTGCGCCCGTCGGTGGAAGGCTGGCGGCGTACGGCGGTCACGCAAGCGGCGGCCACCGACTCGGCGGTGCGGGCGTCAGAGGCGCGCGCGAAACGCAGGCTCAGTCTCATCAAGCGGATGTATGACGCGAAGATTCCGTTTCTCGCGGGGACTGATGCGCCGGCGGGATACGACTTGGTTCCTGGCGCGAGCATCCATCGCGAACTGCAGTTGTTTGTGCGCGCCGGACTCACGCCCCTGCAGGCGCTACAGACCGCGACGCTCAATCCGGCGCTCTATTTCGGCAAGACCGCAGACTGGGGCACGATTGCGCCCGGCAAGACGGCAGATCTCGTCGTGCTCGCGCGCAATCCGCTGGTGGATATCGCGAACACACGCACGGTCGTTGCCGTGATCGCTGACGGTCGATACTACTCGTCCCGCGAGCTTGATCGTTTGCGCCTCCGCATCATGGAGCTGGCCGGGAAGTGACGGGAAGTCCCCGACGCCTCCGCCTTCACCGCAAGTTGGTAGCCGAAGAACGCCACACAGATCGCCAGGTGCCGGCTGTGGTCCACGTGATGGAAGCCCTCCAACGACAGCAAACGCGGCTTGTTTCTTGTGGCCTCAAGAGGGTACATTAGTGACATGGGATCCACCGGTATACGAGAGCTCAAGGACCACCTGAGCGGTTTCGTCGCGCGCGCGGCCGCTGGTGAACGCGTGCTGATTACTGACCGCGGGCGTGTGGTTGCGGCGTTGGTGCCTGCGCCCACGTCCGCGCTGGGGTCTCGCTATGACGCGTTGGTGGCCACCGGTGAGATTCAGCCGGCCCTTGCGTCGGGCGATCCGCTTGCCGCGATGCCGCGCGTGAAGTTGCCCAAAGGCATCGCTGCCGCTCTGCTCGACCTGGATCGTGGCGAGCGCTAAACGCGTCAGGCCACCGGGCCCATCGGCGCAGCCCACGTCGCGCGTGCGGGAGCGGCAGGCCGAGTACGGAACAATCGGTCATCCCGGGATTCGCTACGTCGAAACCAGCGCGCTGCTGGCCGCGTTTCTTGAGGCGGACGCAGCTGCGCGACAAGCGATTCGTGGTGCCGGGCGCCTGATCACCTCCGCACTCACCCACGCGGAGGCCGCACGCGCGATACAGCGGGCACGCACGGCGCGCCGACTGTCAGCGTCGCAGGCAACGTTGTTGGTGAGAGGGTTGCAGGTGTTCGCGGAGCGATGCGAGACGGTCGCGGTTGGCCGCGAGGTGCTTGCGCGTGTCGGTCAGGCGTTTCCGGTGGAGCCGCTGCGCACCCTGGACGCGATCCATCTCGCGACCGTGGAACTCATCGGCGTGGCACCGGCGTCGGTGGTGGTGGTTACGCGCGATTCCCGCGTGCGCGAGAATGCAACGGCCATGGGTTGGCGTGTGGAGTAGCGGTCGTCACGCGATCTCTCATCGTTGGCAGACGACGTCGTCGCTCGTCTCGTGCCTTCGAATTCCCATCTCTACGCCAAGCTCAAGCTCGATATCAACCTTCATGACCTCGTCATCCCCATGTACCGGCAACTTCGAGTATGGTATCTTGGCGCATCCACCCCTCCAGCCGAGATGACGGCGTGATCCGGAGTCATTGCCCCGGGTCGCACTCGGCACGAAACGATCGGTCGGTCAACCCCTTGTCATTCGGTATCATCATGCAGACCTGCCATCGCTTTAACGGCCGACGCTCCCCGCTGAGCATGCTCGGCTTCGCACTCGCTATCGCCATGGGGTCGTCCCCCGGCGCGGCGCAGTCACCAGCGCCCGCGCCAGCACCTCGCGCCAGCAACGTTGCCGACGACCCCGACGTGCTTGGCGCCGAGCGTCTCTTCTCAGCGTGGATGGACGGACAGATCGCCTATCGCGGCCTGCCCGGAATTGTCGTTGGCGTGGTGAGCGACCAGCAGTTGGTGTGGTCCAGGGGATTCGGCTACGCCGACGTGAAGGCGAAGATCCCGATGTCGCCGGAGACGAAATTCCGCATGGCATCGCACAGCAAGCTTTTCACGGCGATCGCCATCATGCAGCTCCGCGAAGAAGGGAAGCTGCGCCTCGACGATCCCGTCGAGAAATACCTCTCTTGGTTCAAGGCCGCACCCGCAGGCGACGACGACGGACAGATCACTATCGAGCAACTCCTGTCGCACAGCTCCGGGCTGCAGCGCGAAGCCGGTGATCATTGGGTGTCGTACGAATTCCCAACGGCCGACCAACTCAAGCGACTCTACGCCGACCGCAAGGCCGCGTTCG
The DNA here is from genome assembly GCA_031370885.1 of Gemmatimonadaceae bacterium. Taxonomy (GTDB): domain Bacteria; phylum Gemmatimonadota; class Gemmatimonadetes; order Gemmatimonadales; family Gemmatimonadaceae; genus Gemmatimonas. Next base: position 3,208 of record JANMRE010000370.1, on the reverse strand, counting down.
CGCCCTCGGTGCGCTGGAAGTATTCCAACCTCGCGTATGCCGTGGCCGGCATGGTGATCGAGCAGGTCACCGGGCAGCCGTGGGCGAATTACGTAGACCGCAACATCTTTCAGCCCCTCGCGATGACATCATCGAGCGTGGATAAGAACGTGAGCGGCCTTGCTGTTCCGTACGGTCGCCGCATGCCCGACGGCACGCGCGAAGTGCTGCCCTTTGTGGACGCGCGCGGCATGGCGGCAGCTACCGGCATCACGTCGAACGTGAACGACATGGCCAAGTTCGTTTCCGCGAACTTCCACACTGGCGTGCGCGGCGGCGCACAAGTCGTGAGCAGCGGCTCGTGGCGCGAGATGCAGCGCGTGCGATCGGTCGAGGAGAATTGGACGTCGGGCTCCGGGCTGGGCTACGACATCAGCCGCATCAACAATCGCACGTGGACTGGCCACGGCGGTGGCTACCCGGGCAACACCACGCAGACGTCCAGCCCCCTCTACCACACGGTGGGAATCATCGTGCTCACCAACACGAACGACTCCAACCCCGGCGACATCGCGCGACAGCTCATTGCGACAGTAGGGGCTGCGGTGGCGAAGGTGACGGCAACGGCGAAGAAGCCGGTGACGGTCGCGTGGGACAATGCGTGGGCGAGGTTCGCGGGTCTCTATCGCGGCCGAGGCGGAGACTCGCAGGTGGTCCTGCTCAACCAGAAGCTGGTCATCATCACGCCCAACGGGTCCAACGTGGACAACCCGGTAGAACTCGTTCCACTGGGCGGCGGTCAGTTTCGCTTTACCGCACCGACTGGTGGTGGTGTGGTGGGTGAGGTGGTGCGATTTGTTGAGGCGCCGGGCCGCCCGATGCGGATGTACACGGGCGACGGCTGGATTGACCGGATCTCGCCATAAAGCTGAACGCCGGCAGGACGCGGCAGCTCCAGCTCGCGGCGCCATCCGCACGCGCTCACCGCGAACGCGAAGGATTTTCGGGATGTCCCGGATCTCAAGTGGTTGACAGTGGCGCTTCCGTGACAGAAGGGGATCGCTGGCAAGAGCAAGGCTGATCCGAATCTCGTCGCGCTAACGCGCGGCCCACGGCGCCTTGATCAGCAGCGCCGGATCAACACCAGCCTTCGGCACGAACTTCTGCGTGCGTCCATACTGATTGTCGCCGCCGTACAGCATGCCCTTCGCGTCCACCGTGAAGGTGTGGATTTCCAGATACCCGTCGGGCAAATCCTTCGGCACGAGCCAGGTGTAGAGATGCGTGCCCGTGAAGTCCAATTTGGTGAAACGCAGCGGCGTGAGGTCGGTCACCCAGATGGCATCGTCGTTCACGATGATGTCGAGCGGCAAACTGAATCCCGTGAACGCTTCAATGAATTCAACCTTCGCCGGATCGGATGTCGTCTTGAACACGTTGATGCGTCCACCCGATCGATCCAGCGCGAAGATGCGACCCGCGGGGCCGATGCCGAGTGCGTGGACGCCGTTGAACTGACCGGGGCCGGCACCTTTCCCCCCGAACTCACCGATGTACGTCAGGTGCTTGTCCAGGATCATCACGCGATGGTTGTCGAGCCCATCGGCAATGAGCACGCGTCCATCCGGAAGGAACGCCACATCCTGCGGTTTGCCGAAGTGCGTGCCGTCGGCGCCCTGCACGTTCTTTTCGCCGAGTGTTTTGAGTAGCTGTGTGCCGTCGTTCGAAAAGATATAGATCTGGCTGAACGTTTCGTTCACCACCCACACTCTTCGCTGCGGGTCGTACGGACTGATGCGCACGCGATGCGGCCCAGGGCCCGACGATCCTTCGCAGAGCGCATCCCACTGCGTCCAGCGCTCTTTGACCGTGCCGTTGGCGTCGAGCGTGTAGAGACAGTTCTGCCACACGCGGCCCTTGGTCTCGGTCAGCACGTTGATGCCCAGCGATCCGGCGAATCCAAGGAAGCCCGCCGGCAAGGGATCGGGCAGCCGATACTCGCCGCGCTGCGCGACGAAGATGCGATCGGGCGATTCCGCGAACACGCCGGAGTTCCCGCCGAAGGCAAACCCCGGTGTGGCGAATGGCTGGTGCCAGAAACGGACGATCTCGTACGGGCTTGGCCCGACAGGTCCCGAGATCACGGCCTTGGGCGTCTGCGCACGCAGCGAAGGCATGCCGACGGCGAATGCGAGCGCGCCCACGGACACGCCGATGGGTAGTCGATTGGCGGGACGCACACGGCGTGCAGACAACATCGCGAGTCTCCAGCCACGAGGAACGAACGCCGACGTGATACCTTGCAGTAACCATAGTGACGTTATCGCCGGTACGGCCACTGCACCATCTTCTTCTCACACGACTCGCCCGACCACGCGAGCAGCCCTTCCCAAGGAGTGTTATGAACGCCGTAGTCTGCAACGCCTGGGGATTGCCCGATTCTCTGGTGATCGAAGAGTACGCCGACTTGGTCGCCGGGAAAGATCAGGTGGTGATCGAAGTCAAAGCGGCGGGTGTCAATTTCCCTGACGTGTTGATCATCCAAAACAAATATCAGTTCAAACCACAGTTGCCCTTCACGCCGGGGAGTGAATTATCCGGCGTGATTGCGGCCGTCGGCGACGGCGTGACGCAGTGGAACGTGGGAGACCACGTAATTGCCTTCGTTGGACATGGCGCGTTCGCACAACAAGTTGTGGTGCCGGCCACCAACCTGATGCCGATGCCACCCGGCATGACGTTCGATGTGGCCGCGGCGATCACACTCACGTATGGCACCAGCCATCACGCGGTCTGTGATCGGGCGCAGCTGCAAGCAGGCGAAACCATGCTGGTGTTAGGCGCCGCCGGCGGCGTGGGTTTGGCCGCCATCGAAATCGGCAAGGCGTTGGGTGCACGCGTGATTGCAGCGGCGTCGAGCGAAGAAAAGGTGGCGGTGTGTCGCGCACACGGTGCCGATGCCACCATCAACTACAGCACGCACGATCTGCGCGAGGCGATCAAAGCGGCCACCGACGGCAAAGGCCCCGATGTGATTTTTGATCCCGTGGGCGGCGACTATAGCGAAGCCGCGTTTCGCTCGATCGCGTGGCGTGGACGGTACCTGGTAGTGGGCTTTGCCAATGGCGAGATACCCAAACTGCCGCTCAATTTGACGCTGCTAAAGGGTGCGTCGTTGGTGGGCGTGTTCTGGGGGGAATTCGCCAAGCGCGAGCCGAAAGCGCATGCA
>JANMRE010000338.1:0-2861 GCA_031370885.1 Gemmatimonadaceae bacterium | reverse complement strand
GGAAAAACGATGGTCCGAATCGCACCCGACGTGACGCGCCATAGAACCGACGCGCGAATTCGGCCAGGGTAGCCTTGAGATCGACGAAGGAGATGCCTTCATCGACGGCCAGTCCTTCCAGTTGCATGAAGGCCGGCGCGTGCGTGGCATCGAAAAAATCACGACGATACACCTGTCCCGGCGCCAGCACCCGCACGGGCGGTGCGTAGCGTTGCAGCGTGCGCACCTGCACCGGCGAGGTGTGTGTACGCAGCAACGTGTCGTCGCCAAGATAGAGCGTGTCGTGCAGCTCCATCGCCGGATGATCGGGCGGGAAGTTCAGTGCGCCAAAGTTGTACCACTCCGTTTCTGCTTCCGGTCCGAGGGCGATGGTGAAGCCCAGTTCGCGAAAGATCTCGCAGATCTCATCGATGACGAGCGTGACGGGATGCAGCGTGCCTTGCCAGTTGCGGCGCGCGGGCATGGTGGCGTCGAACGTGTCGATCGCGTGGTGTACGGACTGTTGCGCGGCAAATGCGTCCAAGGCGTCCTGCAGTGCCGTCTTGAGGGCATTGAACGTCGCGCCGGCCGCCCGTCGCTCGTCGGGCAGCAGCGTGCGCAGCGCGCCCTGCAACGCGTTGAGTCGCTCATCCTTGAGCGTGTTGAGATAACCCTTCGCCACGTCAAGTCGCGTAGCGGAATCCAGGCTCGCGAGCAACGCACGCGCGTCACGCGCGAGGGCATCGGCCAATTCGAGATACTCGGAGAGTTGCACGAGAGAATGGAAAGAGCGGTGATACGAGTGACATTGCACCGACGTGAAATACGCAGGGCCGGCGTCCTGGAAGGCAGCCGGCCCTGCACCAACGCACCGTCGCCAAATGAGCTACGCGGCGCTCTTCGCGGCGTCGAGGGCCTTGCGCACCTGCTCCGCGATGGCGGCAAATGCGTCCGGCTCGCGCACGGCCAGATCGGCCAGCACCTTGCGATCGATCTCGATGCCGGATGCATGCAGCCCGCTGATGAATGCGCTGTACGACATGTCATGCAGGCGCGCCGCCGCGTTGATACGCACGATCCAGAGGCGACGGAAGTCGCGCTTCTTGTTCTTGCGATCGCGATACGCATAGCGCCAGCCGCGCTCCACGGTTTCCTTCGCGGCCTTCCACAGCTTGGACCGACCGCCAAAGGCACCCTTGGCGTGCTTCATGATCTGCTTTTTCCGCTTGAGGCGGACGACGTTGGATTTTACGCGTGGCATGAATCGATCTCCTTAGGCGAGGATGAGACGCTTGATGCGCTTCACTTCGCCATTCGTGGTCACGATGGTGGGCCGGCGCAGGTTACGCTTCCGCTTGGGGTCTTTCTTGGTGAGGATGTGGCTCTTGTACGCCTTCAGGCGCCGGATCTTCCCCGATCCGGTCACGGAGAAGCGCTTCTTGGCGCCACTGTGGGTTTTCATCTTCGGCATGATACGCTCACGGCTGCGGTAAACTGTCTCGGGTTGGAGACAGGCCTTCATCGATCACGCGCTGACTACTTCGGCGCGAGAATCATCGTCAGAGATTTCCCTTCCATCAACGGTGCGCTTTCGACCTTTGCCAGATCGGCGAGTTCGACCGACACCCGATCGACAACCTGCCGTCCCAACTCGGGATGCGCGATCTGTCGGCCGCGGAACATCAACGTCACCTTTACCTTGTTGCCCTCTTCAAGAAAGCGTCGCGCGTGGCGCGTTTTCGTGTCAAAGTCGTGATCGTCGATCCCCGGGCGGTACTTCACTTCCTTGAGATGGATCACGTGCTGCTTTTTCTTCGCCTGCCGTGCCTGCTTGGCCTGTTCGAATTTGAACTTGCCAAAGTCCATGATGCGAACTACGGGTGGCCGCGCTGCGGACGCCACTTCGACAAGATCCAGCCCTTGCTCCATTGCCTGGGCCAACGCCACGTCGACTTCCATGATGCCGAGCTGACTTCCGTCGGCGGCGATCACGCGAACGGGACTGATCCGGATTTGCCGGTTCACCCGTGGCGGACGCTTGGTCGAATCCTGAATAGGCCGAACTCCGGTGAAGAGATACAAAAAACGCGGACCCCTGTTAAGGAATCCGCGTCGCAACGACCAGCCTCCCGCACACACCTGAGCGCGTGGGAAGATGATCGATTCGATGGACTCCAGCAGCACACCCCGGGAAATGCGCACATTCCACATCGGGGGCCGAAGGGTGGATTGGGCGTCGCTGCCCAACCGCTTCTCGGTTGTCGTACTTCAAAAACGAATGCTAACCCATGAAATCTAGAAAGCTTACGGTTGGGGTCAAGCCCGGTCTGAGACTATTCTGCCAGGTGGTACCCCTTGCCGTCCAAGGCGACACGTCCAAATCCAGTGTGAGCGTCATGCTCGAACAGCAGTTGCCAGTCATTGGCCAGTGCTTCTCCCAATAGTGCCCGTTTGGACTCCATTGTCACCAGCGGTTCGACGTCATACCCCATGATCCACGGCAGGGGCAAATGGTGGGCCGTTGGCGCCACGTCGCCCAGAAAGCAGAGCGTCTCGCCCCCGGAACGAAGCATGACGCTGTGGTGATGCGGCGTATGCCCCGGGGTCATGCGCACACTGATGCCAGCGCGCACTTCCTGCGCCCCCTCGATCAGATCGAATCGTCCGGCCGCGATGATGGGATCCCAGTTGTGGGGAAAGTAGCTGGCCGACGTTCGCTCATTCGGCTGCCGTGCGTATTCGTACTCGCCGCGCTGCACGACGTATCGGGCATTGGGAAACGTGGCGCGCACTTCGCCGCCCTCGTTCCTCCACGTGTTGCCACCCGCGTGATCAAAATGCAGATGCGTGTTGATCACCAGCGTGACGTCGTCGGGTGCGAA
>JANMRE010000323.1:0-14078 GCA_031370885.1 Gemmatimonadaceae bacterium | reverse complement strand
TTTCCGCGTCCGGATGCGCGTCCAAAAATCACCCACTGCACACTCATCACCGACGATTTGGTGCGGCGCATGAAGGTGCTGGATGCGATTCCGTCAATGTTCACCACGTACGCGTACTACAACACCGACAAGTTTCCGTTTTACGGCGAAGCGCTCATGAAACGCAGCATGGCCTTTCGCACGATGCTCGATGCGGGCATTCACGCGGCGGCTGGATCGGACTTCAGCCCGGGGCCGTTTGCGCCGCTGATGGGCATACAGGGGATGGTTACGCGTACCGGATGGGACGGCACGTCCTGGGGCGTGAACCAGCGTATCAGTGTGAGCGAGGCGATTCGTGTGAACACGTTGAACGGTGCGTATGCGGCGCACGAAGAAGGGATCAAGGGGTCCATTTCCCTGGGCAAGCTGGCCGACTTTGTCGTGTTGTCTGATGATCCGCACACGGTGAAGGCCGAGGTTATCAAGGACATCGCCATCGTTCGTACGGTGGTGGGGGGCGGGACGGTGTATGGGAGCTAATGGGGTGTGAGAGACAGATCTGTTACTAAGATGGGAGACTGGAGACGGGAGACGGGAGACGTCCAACCGGCAGCATTGGCCAGCCGACGGGACGTCTTCCGTCTCCGGTCTCCAGTCTCCCGTCTCTAATGGTTCAAAGAACGGCTCCGCGGTAGAATATCCTCATGAACATGCCCCAGGCCCCCGCCGGCAACGGTCAACATCCCGTTGTCCTCGTTGTGATTTCGGCCAACGACCTCGCCGCTTCAAGCGCGTTTTACGCCTCACTGTTCGGCTGGCAGATGATGACGATGTCCGCCGAGTTGACGGCGGTCAGCGCTACTGCGGGTCCGATGATTGCGTTGCGCGCCAAGGTGCCCGGCGGATTCCCCGGTGTCGTGCCGTACATCGGCGTGACCGACGTGAAGACGATGCTCGTTCAGGTGGTCGCCGCTGGCGCGACCGTGGAGCGTGCCAGCTGGAAGGTTCCCATGATGGGCACACTGGGGCGTTTCAAGGATGTCGCGGGAACCATCTACGGCTTGACCGACGCCGTCTCGCCAACCGGATCGCCGACCGTTCCGATGCCTTTTGGCACGAACCCCAAACCACCGGCCGGCACGATCTGCAGTCTCGAGATGTATTCGGCTGGCGATACCACTCCGCAATTCTTCCACGACGTGTTTGGATGGGGCACGCTGCCTACTTTGCCAGCGTTTGTCGCGTTCGATCCCGGCGCCGGAATTGGTGGTGTGTTCCAGTCGCACACGCCGGCACTCCCAGCCGTGGCGTACATCTACGCCAACGATGTTTCGGCGACGCTCACGGCGATTGATGCAGCGGGCGGCCTGCGATTGGGCGACGCGATGAGCATGCCGGGCATGGGGACCTTTGGGTATTTCAAGGACCCGTCTGGCACGAGCATGGGACTGATCGGACCGTAGTCAGTCTTCGAGAAACATCCCTTCAGCTCCGACCGATTTCAGAAACGCGCGTTCCCCGGAGAGCGGGCTGGTCGTAAGATGGCGTACTTGTCGATGTAGTTACCTGTGACTACATTTGATACATGAAGACTATCGGCGTACGCGAACTCAAAGCCCACCTCAGTCGCGTCCTGCGTGAGGTGCGAGCGGGCGAGACGGTGCTGGTGACCGATCGCGGTCAGGTGGTCGCCGAGCTTCGCGCGCCTGATGGCGGCACGTTCATCGAGTCGCGCACCGAACGCGTGTTTGCGCGACTGGCCAGTGCTGGCGCGATTCGCCTGGCCGAGTCGCCGCGTGAGCCCTATCGCGCCAGTCCGATTCACGCAGTCGATGGTACCGCGCGCGCGTTGCTGGATGAACTACGCGACGAACAGTGAGCGATCCTGAAGTGATCGTCTACGTGGAATCGAGCGCGGTGTTGGCGTGGCTGTTGGGTGAGTCAGCCGAGTTGGCCGTGCGACGTGCGCTCGACGGTGCCGACCGCGTGGTGACGTCGGCGCTGACTGGCGTCGAGTGCGCGCGCGCCCTCACACGCGCACGGTTACAGTCGCGCATTTCACCGGTCGAGGAACTGGCAGCATTGCACATGCTGCAGCGTTCGGAGTCTACGTGGGATGTGCATGCCCTCACCGATACGGTGCTGCTGCGGGCGCGGTCACCCATGCCTGGTGATCCGGTGCGCACTCTTGACGCGTTGCACGTCGCCACCATGACGGCTCTCCGCGAGAGTGTCGGACCATTGGCCGTATTGTCGTTGGACAGTCGTGTGCGCGCGTGCGCGGTGGCGCTGGGGTTTGTCGTGCTACCCGTGGATTCAGGACCAGGCTAGGTCGAAACCTGCTCCTTTCCTTCGTGAGCTTCAGCCAAAACGCTCACCGGCGCGCAGGAACTCCACGAGGCCGCCGCGCAGGAGAATCCGTTGCATGATTTCCGGCATGGAACGACCCGCCACCTCAACATGCCGCACGAGCAAGCCGGTCGCCGTGGTGGTCTCCCTTCGCGAGTTCAAGGATGGCGGTCGCAAGATCGCGCTGTGACGATTCGATATCTTCTGGACTCGAGCACGTGTCTTCGCCAATCTCGAAAGAGCCAACCCCGCGATCGTGAAGCACCTGGAATCTGACGGGCACGAATGCGCGATCGCCGCCCCGGTTTGGCACGAGCTCACCTATGGATGTCCGCCCCGTGCGCTTGTACGAGGAGAGCTCGTAGAACCGCACGGCTCTGGGATTCTGCACGAAAACGTCGAGACGAACGCGATTGCAACCGATGCTTTCGCCACGTGATTCTGTGACTCTCGACGCTGACTTCCGTGGGTTTGGTCTTCAGTACCGACATATGCGCCTCCGAACGGCTTCTTTTCGACGCCTGTGATGTCGTGCGCGAGATACACCGTCGCCATGCCGCCGGCGCCGAGTTCGCGGTCGATGCGGTAGCGGTCGGCGAGAGCGACCCTCAACCGGTCAACGATCGTCATCGTACCGGCAAGGCCTCGAGGGCTCAGCGCGTGGGAACGGGAACGGCAACCACTTCGAGCCCGTCGATTCCGCTGAAGTCTTCGGGATTGCAGGTGTACACTGGTAAGGCATGCGCCAGCGCGGTGGCGGCAATCATCGCGTCATACGAACGCGCAGCCGTCTTGCGCCCCGACTGCCGAAGCGACGCCGCAACGCGACCAAATGCACGCGCAGCGCTGGCGTCGAACCGCAAAGCGTCGAAGTCCGATTCTGCTTGCTGGAGATGCGCCTGCCGCGCCGCGCGTTCATCGTCCGACGTCGCGACTAGTGGGCCAACGGTGAGCTCAGCCAACGTAATCGCCGTGATCAACGGTTCATCGGGGAGGACCGTCGGATCATCAAGGCGACCGAGCAGGATGACCGTGCTTGTGTCGAGGATGCCTCGTTCGTACCGCACTCGGTCAATCACAATGACGCATCCATGACGCGATCGAGATCTGCTCGCAGCTGTTGCGCGTCGACAAGGGGCAGACGGCGCCACCGTTTCAGCAGCGTGGCGGCCGCCAGACCTCGACCGGGCAGGGGGCGCAGCTCGGCGATCGGACGCCCGTCCATTGTCACTGTGAGCGTTTCCCCGTCGGCGACGCGCTGGAGTACTCGACCGCCGTTGTTCCGCAGTTCTCGCACCGAGACGTTATCCATCCAATCAATGTATCACGCGTGATACGCACGGGCAAGCGTTCGGGCGTTCTGCCAGCGACGACCTGTACGTGGCGGTACGGCTTTCAGTGCAGTGCTCGCCGCTTCTTCGCAGGCGCGGCCGCGTCGAAGCGGAGCCCGCGAAGCGCATGCTGCGACACGTGGATCTCGTGAATGGCTGCGCGGCTGAAATCGGCGTGGGAGCCGATGTCGGCGGGGAAGGGCCCGATGAGTGATCCGTCGGGCATGACGTCCCAGTTTCGCACCGGCGTTGCTCCAGTCACCCGACGAAACGAGTCCGTGATTACGCGCGCGCCCGGTTCGAAGCGGCTCATCGCGACTCACGTCGACGTCCATCAGCTTGGACACGTTCTGCTGCGTGGACGTGCCCTCGAATACCTCGGACGACTGATCGCCGGTCGACACGAAGTACAGCTGCGAAGATGCGCGCCAAGTCGCGCGGTGGCAACTCGGTGGCTGTAATGAGCCACGCGGCCCGTGCTGCGTAGGCTGCGAGCGAGGCCGCGTAAGGCCGCCCTGCGCGACAGACTGCTCGCAGCATCGGCAATAGTACCCAGGCGGTGGGAAGCACGATGTGAACCAGACGTGTTCCGGACCATCAGAACCATCGTGTTTGACAACGGTGGGCGGTAGTTTCACCAAGCGGTTTGATTGTCTCGGAGTCAAAAGGGCCCGCTCATCGCGGGAGCATCGTGCGACACAGGCGCAGCGCTGTGCGACGTTGACGTGTCGTTGTTGATTGTCGGGACTTACGATGCTCGCCATAGAAGACTCATTGTGCTCTCCAAGCCTGCTGTGAGATCGCCACGCGGAGTGCGGCGTGGGTTGGCATTCGTGTATGGCGCCGTCGTCATTGCCGCATCGTGCTCGCGAGACGCGCCGACTGAGACCGCGTCTGGCCGCACTGGCGTACCCGTCTCGACGCCAAATGCCGAAGGTATCAGCGACTCCGCGTTGAATGTGTTGATCGCCAACGCACAGTCCGAAAAGAGCGACGCCGTCGTGATCCTGCGAAACGGCAAGGTCGTGATGAATCCGTCTCGACGCTGCTGCCGACCTTCGCGAACGTGGATCCGCGTAAGGCGAACATCACGTACCGCCAATTACTGTCGCACAGCTCGGGACTCGACCCCACGCGCGCCGGGGGCTCCGCCGGCGACATCGAAGGGCACGCGATTGCGTCACGCACGGTGTTCGCACCCGGGACTGGGTGGCAATACTCCAATCAGGGCATCGACTTTCTCGCCGCTCTTGCGGGACGCCTCACCGGTAAGCCGATGGATCAGTACCTGAACGAAAAACGGTTTTACCCCATGGGTATCACGACCGTGAACTGGGTTGCGGTTTCGACGACATTTGCGCCGAATTACGGGCTCCTTTGGTGGCGCCTTGTCAACTATACGGCATTCGGCATCCCGTCCGATCTACTCACGCAGTGGCGATCAATGGGTGCACCGGATTCCACGCTGGCGAAACTTCAATCGCTCGCCTCCGAGGTATATCCGTCATTCAACCCGATGTACGCCGCGATAGCGGCACGGCTGACGTCGGCCGAGTATTCGGCCTTTACGCAATGGCTCGCCGCAGGCGACCACGTCCCCTACTATCGCGTTCGGCTTTGCCGCCCAAGGCTGGCTCGGACAGTACCTCACGGTCTTTCCCGCCAAGAAGCTCGTCGGAGTGCGAATGCGACGAGCGCTTCCCGCGGATTACACATCGCCAACGGAGGTGAACGCCTATTCGTCTTTTGCGTCTCACGTCTATCGCCTGGCGCCGTAGCATACGCGAGCGCGCCGAGCGTCGCCTTCGGCAATTCGCGCTGCGGCGATTCAATCACCTGACCAAATCGTGCCAGAAATACCGACCGGCCGGAATCTGCTGTCCGTCTGGCGCATCACGCAGGGCGCCGTCCACGCGCACCCCACCAAGTGCGTCGTAGAATTGACGCGCGTTGACATTCGCGTCGTACACCCACAGGTGGAGCGCACGCGACCAGTCACGCTGAATGATCGTGTCGGAAATGGCCGCGAACAAACGGCGGCCAATCCCCTGCCGCGCGAAGTCGGCCGCAACGTGGATGTTGTCGAGATGATTGCCGTACGGGTGCGCCGGCCTGCGGAGCACGTAAGCGAACGCGGCGGCCTCGTGCCCGACCTCGGCGACGAGACCGAACGCGTCGTCGGTGGTTTCGTTCAGGCGTTGCGCCCACACCGCGTTGCGGTCGTTGTCGATGGCGCTGCCGAGGTACGCTGCCGAGAGAATATTGCGGTAGGCAATTCGCCAACTGGCGGCATGAAGCCGCGCGACCGTGGCGGCATCGCCGGCGTGCATCTCACGAATGCGAATCAGTGACGACATGGCGCAAAATACGTTGTGGGTCGCATTCGATCACAGTTCGCCGGAAGCAGAATGGTGCGGCCCTTTGCGAAGCCCTGCCGGGGTCTCGAGCGATCCGTCGGCGGTGCGTGCGTAGCGAGTCACCCTCGGGAAGTCGTGCGCCGGATTCTCGAACGTCACCCGCGTCGGTGTGATCTCGGTCGCCACGAACACGGTGGCGGGGACCCGCGCATTCGGCATCGCCAGGTAGGCGATGGTGCCACTGCGCTAGGCGATGCACAAGAACGTTCTTCTACCGTTATCGGTCCGACGGCGCTCCGCCAGAAATCGCCGATCCAACTCACGTCCGGGATGGGAATTTCGATCGGGGTCGTTGGAATACGTGACGCTCACCCAAAACGCTCTCCGGCGCGCAGGAACTCCACGAGGCCGCCGCGCAGGAGAATCCGTTGCATGATCTCCGGCATCGGACGACCCGCCACGTCAACCTGCCGCACGAGGTCCTTCACCAGGGACGTCCCCGCCTCCACCTGAACCCGGAGTCGATGTCCCTCGGCGATGCCGGCCGTGTCACATTCCACAACGACCAGACCATTGTTGATGGCGTTCCGGTAGAAGCTCCGGGCGAACGTGCGCGCCAGGACGGCCCGGATTCCGGACGCCAGGATCACCGTGACCGCGGTCTCCATCGCCGAGCCGCATCCGAAGTTCCGGCCCGCGACCAGGATGTCCCCCTCACTCACCGACGCCGCAAACGCGGGGTCGATCGCTTCGAGCAGGAATTGCCGAAGCTGCAACTCGTCGATTGTCGCGCGCTTCCGCCGCGACGAGATGATGTAGTCACTGTTGATATCGTCACCAAGTACGCGTGCGCGGCCCTCGATGATCATCGGCCCGCCCGAAGTGCTGTCCACTCGGCGAGACCCGGCACACGGCCCGTTGCCGCTGCGACGCCGCATATGGCGGGACTCGCGAGATAGATCCGGGCCGTGGCGTTCCCCATGCGCGCCTTGAAGTTGCGGTTGGCCGTTGAGAGCACCGTCATGTCGTCACCGGGAATCACGCCGCTGGTTCCGCAACAGGCGCCGCATCCTGGCGTTGTCACGACCGCATTGGCGTCAAGAAACTGTTGCATCGTGCCGTCGGCCACCAGCTGTGCGTGCACCTCCTGCGACGCCGGCGTCAGCACGAGATGAACGCCGCGCGCGAGATGGCCGCCGGCGTGGTTGAATGCGTAAAGCGCCTCATGAAAATCCTGCGCGCGCCCGCCGGTGCAGGTGCCGATGAACACCATGTGCACCGCAAGGCCGCGCACGTCGTCCAGCGACCCCACGTTGTCGGGCGCATGCGGACGCGCAACACGCGGCGTAAGCGACGGGAGGTCCAGCTCCACTTCGCGCGAATATGATGCCGCACTGTCGGCCCGTACCGCGATACCGGCGCCGTCACGCCGGTGTCCGCGCGTACTCAGGTACGTCGCCGTGACATCGTCATGCGGAAAGATCGCCGCCTTGGCACCGGCTTCGACGAGCAGGCTGCTGATCACCATCCGGTCGTCGAGCGTGAATGCCGACAGGTCGCCGGTGAACTCCACGGCCAGATAGTCCGCGCCATCGGCGCCGAGCTCGCTCACCAGCGCAAGCGCCACATCCTTCGCCGCGATGCCGTCGCGTCGGATGCCGACGAGTCGCACGCGAATCGATTCCGGCACCCGAAGCCAGACCTTTCCGGTCAGCATGGCCGCCGCAAGGTCCGACGAGCCCACGCCGACGGCAAAGCAGTTAAGCGCGCCGCACATCACGGTGTGGCTGTCGGCGCCAATCACCAGCTCTCCCGGCTGCACCGCGCCACGCTCCACGAGAACCTGATGACTGATTCCTTCGCCCACGGCAAACACTGAGGCGCCAAATTCCAACGCGAACGCCCGGATACGATCGTGAAACGCGCGCGTCTCGGGCGTGGTGGGCGGCGCGTAGTGGTCCAGCGAGAAGAAGACACGCGACGGATCATGCAGGCGCGCCCCGCCCATTCGTTCGAAGTAGTCGATGGCCAATGGACCCGACCCATCCGTGCCCATCACGAGGTCGACGTTGGCGACGATGATCTCCCCGGCTCGCACCGCTCGGCCACAGTGCGCGCTCAGGATCTTCTCGCTGATCGTCTGAGCGCTCATCCGATAGTCTCTCCCTCAGCTCGCGCCACCCACGCGGCCCCAACGAGGTTGCTGAGCGTGTTCACCAAAGTGCGACACATGTCGAGCGGACGATCGATGCCGGCCACCAACGCAATGCCAGCAGCCGCGTTGGGCCCGAGTCCAATGGCGTTGAGCACGATCAGCGTGGTCACCAACGAGCTGCCGGGCACGCCCGCACCTGCGGAGGATGCAACCACGGTTGTGAGCGCGATCGTCGCCAGCTGGGTTGGTCCGAGTGGGACACCATACAGGTGCGCGAGGAAGACGGCGGTCGCCGCTTTGTACACGCCCGCGCCGTTCTTGTTAAGCGTGGCACCAGCTGACAGGACAAACCCTGCCACTTCATTCGAAATGTGCAGCCGGTCATGCGCGGCCGCGATGCTGACCGGTAGCGTGACGCTCGATGACGATGTCGAGAAGGCCATCAGCAACGCATCGCCGACACCGCGATAAAACGCACCGAAACCGATTCGCGCGCCCAGTAGCAAGGCCGGCGCGAGCACAAGTAGCACATGCGCCAGTAGCGCCGCCACCACGACCAGCGCGTACATCGCGAGGCTGCGCAGCAAGTCCAGTCCGGAATGAACGACGGTTCCCGCGATCAAGATGCAGACGGCGTACGGCGCCGCCCGCATAAGCGACTGGATGATGACCATGCACACGTCATTCGCCGCCGAGAAGAACGACACCAACGGACGTCGGCGCGCTTCGTCGAGCGCGGTCGACGCCGCGCCGAAGACGATCACGGCAAAGATGAGCGCCAGCAAGTCACCCTGTGCCGCCGCCGCAATCGGATTCTGTGGCACCATCGCCAGCACTGTCTGCCATACGCCGGGTACCGACTTCAAATTCGCGGCGGCACCTGATCCGGTCGACTCGAAGCGAACGGAGATGGCGTCGCGTGTCGCGGAGTCGAGGCCGCTGCCGACGTCGGCCAGCACCGCCACACCAAGTCCGATCACTGCGGCCAGCAGCGTCGTGACCAGGAAATACGCAAGTGTCCGTCCGCCGATGCGGCCCAGGCGACGACGGTCGCCCAGCGATGCGACGCCAGTGAACAAACTCGCCACGACCAGCGGAATCACCACCATGGTGATCAGCCTGATGAACACCGTCCCCAGGGGTTCCGCCCATCCGATCAGCACGCTCATCCACTCGAATCCTGGAGCACGTGCCAGGCCGCCGAGTGCCAGCCCTGCGATCAGGCCGAGAAAGATTCTTGCCTGAAGCGTCACGCCGACTCGGCACGCATCGCGGCGATCACTTGCGCCAATTCGTCCAGCGTTCGCGTTACGTCGGCCGGACGAATGTCTCCCATGTGTCCGATCCGCATGCATGACGGCAGGAACCGCTCCATTCCCGCAGCGGTGCGGATGCCGCGCGCGGTCAGTGCGTCACGCACTCGTTGCGGCGAGAGCCCGGCGGGCAGCGCCACCGCAGTGAGTGTGGTCGATCGCCGCACCAGCGCCGGGCACTGCAGCGCGAGCCCCAATGCGGCCGCGCCGCGACGCGCCATCTCCGCCATCTCCGCGTGACGCCGTTGCACAGCGGGCAATGTCTCCTCGTGCATCATGCGCAGCGCTTCGCCCACCTGCAGCACGATATGCACGGGCGGTGTGCCGGGTGTCTCCGGCTTTTCCTTGGTGACATTGCGGCGGATGTCGGCGAAGTCCCAGTAATTGCGCGGGAGACGAGCCAATGCACTCGCCGTCCACGCGCGGTCACTGAGCACCGCAAAGGCCAGGCCGGGTGACGACATGAGGCACTTCTGCGACGCCACCAGCGCCACATCCACTTCCCATTCATCGAAGGCGAACGGCATGCCGCCAATCGACGACACGCCGTCGACGATAAGGAGTGTTCCCCCTTGGCGACGCGCCACGCGTGCGACACCGGCAACGTCGTTGGCCACACCCGTGGACGTGTCGCCGTAGGCCATCGCGACGGCCTTCACGAACGGATGCTGAACCAGCAGGTCCTCGACCTCCGATGGATCGACGTCCCGCTCCCAATCCGTCGCCACTCGATGCACCGTTAGCCCGTACGACTCGGCGAATTTCACCCACATCTCGCCGAATCGCCCGTTGCAGCACACAACGATCTCGTCGCCCGGCGAGAACAGGTTGCAGACGGCGGCTTCCATCGCGCCACGACCGGTGGTGTGTACCGGCAACACCGGTTGCACCGTGCCGAACACCGGTTGCAGCAGCTCCAGCATCGACGCAAGTTCCCTCGAGAACTCTTTCGTTCGATGATGAATCATCGGCCGAGCGCCGGCGCCCCGCCCCCCCCTCGGGGCCGCGCGTGGGGCCGGGCGTCATGAGCAGCTCCGTGCCGGTCGTGGTGGCCGATGCGCTCACGTGCCCGCCCTGCATAGCCAGCGTTGTGTCATTCGATGACTCCATGCCGCCGCAGAGTATCGTTGATCTCGGCCTTGAACACCGCGCCGCCGGCGATTTCCGCTATGCGCACGCGCTCCCGCTCCATCAGGGCATCCACCAGCGCCAGCACCTCCGCGGCATGCGCACGGGGCACAACAGCGACGCCATCACGGTCTCCCACCACCACATCGCCAGGGCACACCACAACGCCGCCACAGCTGATCGGCACATTGATTTCGCCCGGACCGTCCTTGTCGCAGCTTCCCGGACTGACGCTTCGACTGTAGGCCGGAAACCCAAGACGAGTGATGCCGTCAACGTCGCGGATCGCCCCGTCGACGACAATGCCGCCCAGCCGCGCGGCCGTCGCCGAGTGACACATGAGCTCACCGAACACGGCGCTGGTGATGTTCCCCCCGGTGTTCACCACCACGACATCGCCGGGGTTAGCCATCTGCAGCGCCTTGTGCACCATCAGGTTGTCCGCCGGACGCGCGTTCACTGTCACGGCACGTCCACACAGCGGCAAGTGGGAGCGCGACTGAATGTCCGGATGCATGAAGTTGAAGCGCCCCATCGCGTCGGCGAGGGTGGACGAGGCGAGCCCGCGAAAGCGAGCCACCAGTTCCGCGTCGAGCGGCGGTGGCGGCGGCAGGATGCGAAAGCCGAACTTCCCCAGGGCGATCAACATCGCGTACTCCCGTGCGAATGGTGCGGTCAGGATGCGTCGCCGGACAAGATAACGCCTGACAGCAGATGCGTCGCTCGATCACCCATGCCCTGAACCCTGCGGGAGAAGGGACCGAGCCGCTCTACGACCGTTGCTCAACCAAGCAAGGACGTTGCTTCGCCGCCTGCGCATCGTCGACATCGTCGACCAGAAAGCGCGCCAGCATGTTGGTATCCAGCGACCTCACCGCGTGCCGCGTCTCACGACGTCAGCCGCGTCGAAGTCGTCGAGGCTGCGGGGCGCACCACGAGTCGGCGCCGCAGTGAGGACGTCCACTGGTCCAAACCAGCGCGCATCGCTCGAAGGGTGTGACGGGACCAGGCTTTACTTCCGCCAAATCAGGATTACGGCGCACGCATCATCGAGATACTCCACGGGGATTCGCGTGACACCACTGTAGACTTCCATGAGTTGAATGGAGGATGGGGTGATGTACCGTGTCGCACCCTTTATGCGGCGGTGGCCCGATACGAATGAGCGGAGGAGTGACTGGCGCACAGCTACCTGCGAAAGAATTCATGCAACCCGAGCTTGGCAGCGCTCGCGGCAACCGTGCGCACGAATTCCTGCAACTGAGGCGCACGCTCGAGTTCTTGTTCCCGAGTCATCGCGGCTCTTTCGTCGGTCGCTTCGCTGGGACCACCACCCCAGCGCGGAGCTGCGCGGCAGTCAGAAGCGGTGGGCTATCGGAGTCCGCGGCGATTTGCGCACGCAACTCCGCATCGGTCGGGAGGCGATCCGGAAGCGGCGTCTGCGGCATGGCGGCTATCTGCTCCTCGGTAAACGGCCCCGCCCATCCCTTATTCCGGGAACGCTTCGGCATATTTTCTCCGTTCTTGCCGGCTGGCACGCCGCAGTGAAATGACGTGCATGAGGTCATCTTCGAGCATCACGTAGACAAGCGCCAATACGTGCCCGTCAACTCTGCCAAGGCTCTGACGGGTGTATATACGTTGTCAATGACAATTGTAAATTCGACACCACGGACCACCTCACCGCCTCCAGCTTCCTGCAATCGTCATGGTCGCGAGGGCTCACGCCGACGACACCATCGCGACGTTTACCGCAACCTCGCGTTCGGCGACAGCCAGGATCCTGATCACTACCGGTTCAAAACCCACGCGGCGAACGCGTACCCGGTACTCGCCCGCTGGCACACCAACAAATCGAGAGTCAAGCACCATGTCGACGGCCGGCAGCCGCCGCACGGAATGGCCGGAGATATGCACGGTGCCGACAATCGCGGACGTCGGGCGTACTGGGCGCCCGTAGCGTCCTGAACGGGCTCAGGGCGTCATGATCGCGTAGCCCTGCGCCGCGAGTACCGCGCGCGCGAGCGTGGCCGAAATAGACACCTTGACGAACGGCAGCAGCTGGTCGCGCGGCACCTTGCGGTTGATCAGCGCCTGGCCGCACACAATGACCTGCACGCCGGCGCTGTTGAGCGCTTCGAGCAGCGCGATGTTCGGGTTGTCGACGCCGGTGGCCGCCCGGTAAGCATCGTTGCGCAGCAGCGATCGCGTGGCGGTACCATGCACGATCATGGCGAGATGCACGTTCCGTCGCGGGACGCCCGACGTGTCGGTCATCATCAGGAAGTTGGCCGGCGTGCGGAAGCCGGCCGTGATGTCACCGGGCTTCTCCGGCCCCACCGTGACGTCCCATGACACTTTGTAGACCAGCGTCGTCGGGGTGCCGAACTCCGGCTTGGGAATGGGGCTGAACTTTCCCTCCGAGCGGAGGAGCGCCTCGCCCTGCTGGGCGAAAGCGGGGGAGACGGTGCAGACCAAGAGTACGGCGGCGGCGAGAAGGCGGCTGGACGGGCGCATGGAATGGCTCTCCTCGAAGGTGAACGTCGGCAGTGCTGTAGGAGTCGATTTATTTCTTGGTGACGATATCAGCGCGCATCGGACCCAGCACGCCGAGCAGATCGTCCTTCTCTTGTTTCGGGACGGCGGCGGCGTCGAGTGCCTTCACGAGATCGTCGACGAGCGCGTCGAAATCGGCATCGGTGAGCGCCATGCCTTTGTGTGCGGTTTTCATGTCGAGGCCGGCATACGTGCACGGTCCGCCAGTTCCCTGGCAGATCTGATCCACCAGTTTGGCCTTGAACTGTCGCATCGCCGCGGTGTCACTGGCCACGCGGCCGAAGTGCTTGTTGATGCGTGCATCGGCAGCGACGTTGGCGACAAACCCGTCCACGACCGTAGCGATGGAGGCCTGCCCGCCGAGGCGATCGAACAGACTCTTCGGCGCCATGGTGGTCATAGCCAGTGCGGCGGAGTCGATCTTCGCCACATCGGCTTTTGGAGCGCAAGCAATCAGGGCGCAAGCGGCCAGTACAGGCATCAGGTTCGATCGCAGTCGCATGTGAGTGTCTCGGGTTGGAAGGGCAGCAGCTGGGTCACACGAATAGGGTCCTCGGGAAATCTAGAGAGCGGAAGTGACAAGGGGCATGGGATCTGGGGATGGTTGGGACCCAGCCGTGTCAGGGAGGCTCGCGCACCGACGCCAAGCTGATACTCAAAGTCAGTGGCGTCCCAACGTTGTCGAAACGAAACGTCGTAAGTTATTGATTTTCCTGCAGAGTGTGAGGTTTTAGGTCTGGTCTCGATTTCAGCGTCCAAGTCCAGATTTAGGGGTTTCGGATGTTTACCCGAGACCCTCATGCACGAAGGCCAGCTCGTATTTGCGCAACTCATGCGCTACCTCCCGTTGAGCACGTTTCGCCGATGTGTGGCGGATCACCGAGGGGACCACAAGGTCAAGGACTTC
>JANMRE010000268.1:0-8785 GCA_031370885.1 Gemmatimonadaceae bacterium | reverse complement strand
AGCCGATCAGCGACTGCGTGAGTGAGTCCGGCGATGCGGGCAGTCCGGTTTCGCGTCGCACACCCGCCCAACCCGGTCCGGCCGGGCGCACCAACTCGTAGAACGAACGCAGTCGCGCCGGATCGGTGGACGGCGTGAGATACGTCACCGCAACCCACACCACCGTGGTGGATACAATGGTGATGATAAGGGCCTGTTCCGATGTGATCGCCAGGCCGTTTCTGCGCGCGATGAAAAAGCCGACCGCCACCACGAACGAACTGACCATGGCCGCGATTTCGCTCCATGCGTTGATGCGCCACCAGAACCACCGCAGGATGTACAGCAATCCCGTGCCGGCGCCGATGGACAGAATGAGATCAAAACTCTCCTTCGCCGTATCGAGTGCAAAGGTGAGCAGCGCGGCGCACACCATCAGCAGTGCCGTGACGATACGCCCCATCATCACGTAGTGCTTCTGCGTTTGCCCGGGACGCAGGAACCGCTGATAGAAATCATGCACCAGATACGACGTGCCCCAATTCAGGTGTGTCTCGATGGTGCTTCGATACGCCGCGAGCATACCGGCCACCATCGCACCGAGGAAACCGGCCGGCAGGAACTTGAGCATGGCGGGATACGCCATGTCATGACCGATCAGTTTGGGATCGACATACGGGTACGCTTTGGCGATGTCGCTCAGATTGGGGAAAATCAATGTCGACGCCAGTGCGACAATGATCCACGGCCACGGGCGCAACGCGTAATGCATCACGTTGAACAGTAACGTGCCGGCCACGGCGTCTTTTTCCGTCTTGGACGCCAGCATGCGTTGCGCGATATAGCTGCCACCACCCGGTTCTGCGCCGGGATACCACACCGACCACCATTGGATGGTGATCGGGATGATCATCACCGACATGGCGATGTTCCAGTTGTTCGAAAAATCAGGGAGCAGGTTCATGCGCTCGGCGGGGATTTTGGCGATCAATCCCGCCAGTCCGCCCACTTCCGGTTGCTGCAGCGCAAAGTACGCCACCGCGAACGTGCTCGACATCGTGATCATGAACTGGATCGAGTCGGTCACGAGCACGCCCCACAGTCCCGAGACCGAGGCAAAAAAGATCGTCATGACCGAGGCCATGAGCAGCGTTTGCCACATCTCGAGACCGAGCACAATGTTGCCGATCTTGGCCGCGGCCAGATTCACCGTGGCCATGATGATGCAGTTGAAGAACAAGCCGAGATAGATGGCGCGAAAACCACGCACAAAGGTGGCCGGGTTGCCCGAATAGCGAATTTCGTAGAACTCCAGGTCGGTCATCACGCGCGAACGTCGCCACAGCTTGGCGAAGAAAAACACGGTCATCATGCCGGTGAGCAGGAAGGACCACCACAACCAGTTGTCGGCCACGCCATTCTCGCGCACCATATTGGTGACGAGATTTGGTGTGTCCGTGCTGAAGGTGGTGGCCACCATCGAGATGCCCACCAGCCACCACGGTGCGGCGCGCCCGGCCGTAAAGAACTCCTCAGTGCTCGATCCGGCGCGCTTGTAGAACAGCAAGGCCGGAATAAAGGAGATGACGATGGACAGTGCGACGATGACCCAGTCGAGCGTAACGAGCTGCATACGAGGCGGGGACGGTGGGATGGACGGAGCCGACTCGCTCATGGGTTCGGCGATTCGGCAATCTACCGCTCGGCGCGATGGGGGCGAGATGGGAACGGGTATTTGTTCGCGGCGCCGTTCTCCGCTGCTCGCACTGGCGGTGTCGACCCTGACGGCCGGTTGCGCCACGGGACTGATTGGTCGCGGTGCGACTCGCTGGGTTATTCCAGCCATGGTTGCCGACTCGATCACCACCGAGCGATTGGCGAAGGGCGTTCGGCTGCATCATCTGGTGCGAACGGCAGTCCCGCTGCGCGTGCACGTACTCGACATCGATTTGACCGCCTGTGTGTCGGTGCGCGCACTCAAGGGCGGTGTGACGGCGGTGGGCCGCACCACCACAGGCGATCTGCTGCGCAGTGTGCCGACATCCGATGCGGCGATCGCCGCCGTGAATGCCGACTTCTTTCTGTTCGCCCCGCCTGGTGTGCCGGTTGGGGCGTTGGTGCAGGAGGGACGCGTAATCGCGGGTCCGATTGATCGGCCCGTGATGTCGTTCGATGCGGCTGGTCGGCCATCCATTGGCGTGCTGTCAGTGATTGGATCGCTGGTCACGTCGCGCGGACGGGTCCCCATTGGGTCGTGGAATCGTCCGTCGGCGAACACCGTTGGCATAGTCGATGTTGCCTGGGGACAATCGCTGGACAGCCTCACGCGTCCGGGCGCACTGATACTCGTGCCGCTGGGCGATCGTCGGTATCGCATTGCGACCATGCCGGCGGTGCATGACGGACTGGCGCGCGGCGATACGATGCTGCTGGTGGGGAGCGCGCGGGCCTCACTGTTGACGGGCGATACGGTGCGCGTAGATGTTGCACTGGGACCGGTGATGCCGGTAAACGCGGTAGGTGGATTTCCGTTGTTGGTGCGCGACAGCGTTGTCGTGGCGAACATCGACTCAGCGGGCGCGGTTGGCTTTCGCGGCGTCAATCCACGCACGGCGGGCCGGATTCGCGGCCAATGGTCGACGACTGCTGCTCGTGGTGATCGATGGACGACAAACCGGCTACAGCGCTGGCACCACCACGCGCGAGACCGCGGTGTTGATGCGGGATCTCGGTGCGAGAGACGCCCTGAATCTCGACGGCGGCGGCTCGACGGCCATGGTGGTGCGTGACGCGGCGAGCGGACAGGTACGGCTGGTGAACAAACCGTCCGACGCGGCGGGCGAGCGCCCGGTGGCGGATGCGCTGGCGGTGCTCGGACAGTGCGTGTCGAAGTGATGTCGGCCGCGCGTGTCGACCGCGTGCATCAACCCGCCAGCAGCCGCTCAAGTCGGTCGAAACTCTCGCCCCAACCTCGTGGCGAACCCATATGATAATGCGCATCGCGATCACTGGCTTCATCGAAGCGCTGCGACACTGTCATCACGGTTTCGTTGTCGGCGTCGGCCAACATCACCGTCGTGACAATTCCGCCGGCGCGCGCGCCGGTTGGTGTATCGCGCAATGAATCCAGCATGTCGTGCCACGCATCGGGGTGTTCCGACGTGTCCATGGTAAACACCAGCCGTTCGCCGGGGACGACTTCGGCATACACGCCGCTGAGCGGATACACCACGCCGTCGGGCATGTCCATCACGATACGCCAGGTGCCACCAACCTGCATATCGAGCTCACGAACCGTGCTGGTGGCACTCTCCGGTCCGAACCACTGCGCGAGTTGCGCCGCATCAGTCCATGCGGCGTATACCAACGCACGCGGGGCGCGGAAGCGACGCCGGAAAATCATCGTGTGACGCTCCATGCGGAAATCGGTGTTACCCACGTTCGCGCCCCCTAAATTCGATCCAGATCTTCCTTGCCGATGACCGGCGCCCAGGGAATCAGCTCATACTGCGCCAAACCGCGTTGCGTGAACGGATCTCCGTCACGAATGCGATCCAGTTCGGCCAGCACGTCGTGATCGGGCAGCCGCAGCAGCAGCATGCCACCGACGCGAGGGTCCATGGGACCCGACACCATCAGTCGTCCGTCTGCCTTGAGGGCGCGCAGGTACGCGCGATGCTCGTCTACATGCGGAGCAACGTCTTCGAATGGACGGCGATAGCGAATGATGGCGATAGCGTACATGCGATGGCGGTGAGAGGGAATGGTGGACGGACTTTCACGGTAGTGACCGTAGTGTAGTGTCTCAGAAATCGTGTGACAAATGTTGCTGAGCTGGAGCGGTGAGCAGGCAAAGGGGGCGAGGGGGCGAGGGGGCGAGGGGCTTGAGGGGTGAGCAGGTGCAGGGGTGAGCGTTGGGGGGGTGAGCGGTGAGGGTAGAGGGTCACAGCAGGTCTCTGTCCTCACCGCCCACCGCCTCTGCCCTCACCCCTTCCGTTGCTCACACCTCAAGCCGGAGGGGTGAGCGCCTGCAGGGTTGAGCGTTGGAGGGTGAGCGGTGAGGGTAGAGGGTCGGTCTCTGCGCTCACCTCCTCTGCCCTCACCCCTTCCGTTGCTCACACCTCAAGCCGGAGGGTTGAGGGTTGATGAGGGTTGGGCGTTGGAGGGGTGAGCGTTGGAGGGTTGGTAGAGCGGTGAGACAGTGAGGGTAGAGAGTCTCGCCCTCACCTCAGTCGCGTCGCGACGCTTCCAGTGCCTCGCGCAGTGCCAGCCACGGCATCAGGACGCACTGATGTCGACCGGGAAAGGGTGCCACGCCCTTGAGAGGCTCGAGCGCATGCGGCCACGCGGCGGCGTCAACCGCGCGACCGGCAAGCATCGCCTCCACGGCGGCCACCATGGACAGCCCATGCAAGCGCTTGCGTCGCCACACGACCTGGGTGAGCAGCGACGACGAGGCAACGGCCAGCGAACAGCCATATCCGGTGAACGACACGTCAGCCAATTGTCCGTCCGCCTCGAGTACCATCACGCAAATGGCGTCTCCACACACCGGATTGCTGCGTTCGGCCCGCACCGTCGCATCCGGCATTGAGCGCCGATTCTGCGGCGCGCGATACTCGTCCAACAGTTGATCCTGATACATCGCCGACAACGGCGCCGCGGGAACATTCATTGGCGACCCCTCCCCGGGCGCGGCGCCACAGCGTCAGTCAACCGTGGCAAACATTGTCTGCGCCGCTGTCACCGCATCGCACAACGCCTGGACATCGCTCGCATCGCTGTAGACATAGAATGAGGCGCGGGCGGTAGCGCTCACACCCAGGCGTCGCATGAACGGCTGTGCGCAATGGTGCCCGGCGCGAATGCAAACGCCTTGTTGGTCGAAGATGGTGGCGAGGTCGTGTGGGTGGACGCCCTCCACCGAGAAGCTGATCACGCCGCTCCGGTGCGTCGCCTGTGGCCCATGCACCGTCACGCCCGGCATGGCGTGCAGTGCCGCGTCGGCCCGTTCCAGCAACGCCAGCTCGTGTGCGCGCACACGGGTCATGCCCAGTGACGCGAGGTAGCGCACGGCGGCGGCCAAACCCACGACATCGGCCGCGTTGGGAGTGCCCGCCTCGAACTTGTGTGGCAGCACGTTCCAGGTACTGTCGTTGTCGTTCACCCACTCGATCATGTCGCCGCCGAATTGATACGGCGGCATCGCTTCGAGGAGCGCGCGTCGACCGATCAGCGCCCCGATGCCCATCGGACCGAGCATCTTGTGACCACTGAACGCAAAGAAGTCGACATCGAGCGCATCGAACGCCACCGGCAGGTGCGGAACGGCCTGCGCGCCATCCATGACGATGACGGCCGCCGATTGTGCACGCACGATGGACACTACGTCGGCCACGGGGGTGATCGAACCGACGGCGTTGGACACATGCGTGATGGCGACGATCTTGGTGCGCGCATTCACCACCTCGCGCAGCGATTCGATGTCGACGGTGTGCTGGGCGGTGAGCTCAACGATGCGCAGGGTGGCGCCACTGGTCTTCGCCAGCTGCTGCCATGGCACGAAGTTGGCATGATGCTCGAGTGCCGAGACCACAATTTCGTCATCCGCGTGGACGTTCGTGCGTCCCCAACTGGAGGCGACGAGGTTGATTGCCTCCGTTGTGCCGCGGGTGAAGATCAGGCAGTCGGGGTCGGCAACGCCGAGAAAGTGCGCGATCGTTACCCGGGCGTCGTGGTAGGCGTTGGTAGCTGCCGCCGACAGCGCGTAGGCGCCGCGATGTGGATTGGCGTTGGCGGTCTCATAGAAATTGCGGATGGCATCGAGGACCGCGCGCGGTTTTTGTGCGGTGGCGGCCGAGTCGAGGTAGTGCATCGCGGGGTGCGCGGCGAGCAGCGGAAAATCGTTTCGATCGGCCAGCGCCATCAGGGTGTTCATCGGTTCTCGTACGAACGCACAAGGCGTTGAAAGGTGGTACTCACGGGCGACGCGCACCCACGAACACTTCTTCCCCGACCACACGGACAGTATACGTGGGCAATCGTTCGGTCGCGGGACCCTGCACAACCTGACCCGTCCGCACATCAAATCGCGCGCCATGCCACGGGCATTCCAGCACGCAGGGGCTGACCAACGCGCCGCCCGACAATGCGAAGTCCTTGTGTGGGCAGCGATCGGCGACCGCATACACGCGACCGCTCTCGCGCACCAGGCAGATTCGTTGTCCGTCAGGAAGTGTTACGGCAAACGGCAATCCAACTTCCACGTCAGCGAGTCGGGTCGCCCGCTGCAACTGGACCTGATTCATGAAAATCCTCGTGCAAGGGAGCTGTCCATTCCGAAGCCACCTGAAGGGATGCCACCCCCGTGTCCGCTGTGGTGTTACGCCTGGGGTCATTGCAGTCACCAGCTATCACTCCGTACCCGCATGTGGCGCTGTGTCGGTCGTCACCGTGCCGTTGGCCAGGGCGGCCTTCAGGGTATGCCACGCCAACGACGCACACTTCACACGTACCGGAAAGCGCGACACCCCGGAGAACACCACCAGCGGCCCAAGCTCCTTGCCACCGGTTGGATCCTGTCCGAGCACCAGATCATGGAATCGATGAAACAGCACCTCCGCCTCGACGCGTGTCTTTCCTTTCACGGCGGCCGTCATCATGGACGCGGACGCCTTGGAGATGGCGCATCCATGGCCAGTGAAATGCACGTCGGAGATGACGTCGCCGTTTACCACTAACTCCACCTGCACCTGATCACCGCAAAGGGGATTCTTCCCCTCGGCGGTGCGGTTTGCGCCCGCGAGTACGCCGAAATTGCGCGGCTTGCGGTTGTGGTCGAGGATAACGGACTGGTACAGCTCCTGAAGCGAAGACACAGCAGGCTACTGCCTGCTTCCCACGGCTTCGAACCGGGCCAGCGTCATCCGTTCCAATTCCTGCCGAATGGCTTCGTTCTCGATGGTCTCAAGGACGTCGGCAGCGAAGGCGTACATCATCAACTGCTTGGACAGCACGTTGCCGATGCCGCGGCTCTTCAGATAAAACAGCGCCAACTCGTCGATGCGGCCAACGGTTGCCCCGTGGGTGCACTTCACGTCGTCGGCAAAAATCTCGAGTTGCGGCTTCGTATCAATCTGGGCGCGTTCGGACAGGAGCAACGTATTGTTGGTTTGCTTGCCATCGGTTTTCTGCGCTTCGGGGTGCACATACACCTGACCGTTGAACACGCCGTGCGAACTGCCGTCCAGCAATCCCTTGTACCGCTCGCGACTGAAGCAGTTGGGGGCCACATGCTCCACGCGTGTCTGGTGGTCGCCGTGTTGGGCGCCGTCGAGGATGTACACGCCATTGAGCGTGGTGCCGCAGCCATCGCCGTTGAGCACCGTAAACACGTTGCTGCGCGAGAGCTGAGCGCCGGTTTGAAACGAAAACTGAATGAAGTGACTGTCGCGACCCTGGCGCGCCTCAATGGTGCCGACGTGAAACGCCGACGCCGCCTCGCGTTGGATGCGCGAGTGATTGAGCGTGGCACCGTCTTCCACGAAGACCTCGGTCACCGTATTCGTGAAGTACGGCACGTCTGCCAGTCCGATGAAACTCTCCAATACGGTCGCCTTGGCGTGACGTTCGATCACGATCACATGCCGCGGATGGGCCATCAGCCCGGCGCCCTGTTCGTCGACGATGTGCAGCAGGTGCACCGGTACGTCGCTGACCATCTCCTTGGCGACGTGAATCAGAATACCCTCGCCGACGAAGGCCGCGTTCAGGGCCGAAAATCCGTCACGATCGGCCGACGCGGCGCGACCCAGGTGTCGCTGCAACAGCTCCGGCTCTTCCCGTGCGGCGCGCGCAAGTTCCATGACGCGCACCCCTTCGGGGAGTGCCCGAATGGATGACAGCTCCGGCGCGAATCGGCCGTTGTGAATCACCAGCAGTGGCCACTGGCCACCAAACGTGTACGGCTGCAGCGCCGAAAGATCGGCCAGGGGTACCGTGGGTCGCTCGCTGGCTGCCGTGAACTGCGCGTTGGCGATCGGGGCGACACTCGTGTAGTGCCAGTCTTCATTGCGCGTGGTGGGAAAGCCCAGACGCGCAAATGCTTCCGCGCCAGCGCGACGCAGCGCGCCCAGTGGTTCGGGCGTTGGCTCCAGCGCAGCCATGGCGGCCTGTGTGGCGAACGACGGCGCCAATGAGAGGCTGTTGCTCACGCCGCCTCCATCACCCAGTCGTACCCGCGCGCCTCGAGCTCCAGCGCCAGCGACTTGTCGCCAGAGCGGACGATGCGCCCGCCCGCCAACACGTGCACGAAGTCCGGAACGATGTAGTTGAGCAGACGCTGATAGTGCGTCACCACGATAGTGGCGTTGTCGGGACGCTTGAGCGAGTTCACACCGCCGGCCACAATACGGAGCGCGTCGATATCGAGGCCCGAGTCGGTCTCATCCAGGATCGCGAGCGTGGGTTCGAGCACGGCCATCTGCAAAATCTCGTTGCGCTTTTTCTCGCCGCCCGAAAACCCGGTGTTGACCGAACGGCCCATCATGGTCGCATCCATCTCCACGAGCTTGAGCTTGGCCTCCACCAAGTCGAGAAACTCCATGGGATCCACCTCGTCGAGACCCTTCGCCCGGCGAATTTCATTGTAGGCCGCGCGCAGGAAGTAGGCGTTGGTGACGCCGGGAATCTCTACGGGATACTGGAACGCGAGGAAGACGCCGTTTTGCGCCCGTACTTCCGGCGCCATCTCAAGGAGGTTTTCGCCCTGGTACAACACCTCGCCGCTGGTGATCTCATATGCCGG
>JANMRE010000167.1:0-10127 GCA_031370885.1 Gemmatimonadaceae bacterium | reverse complement strand
GCGTTTGCACTCCCGGTCGTCGAGCGCACCTTGTTCACCTGGAACGGAAGGATCGATCGGGAAGTGATGATCGTGGTCCGTGGACGAAATGTCGAAACGCGCGCTGGCGGGGTCGACGCCTCGTTCGCCCCTCGACTCGATGTGCGGGATGCCCTGCCAAGAGAGCTTGGCGATGTGGACGTGTGGCTGAGCGGCGGGCGCGGTTCGGTTGACGTTGTTCAGCAACCGTCGGCCCGTAACGATTACACCGCGATCGTACGCGTGCGCGATCCTCGTTCGGGCAGCGACGACTATCGCGTTGTCGTGTCGTGGCAAGGGGTGGGCTACGCCGAAGACGATCGCAGCGGCAACCGCGACCGCGACCGCGACCGCGCCGACATCGATGATCGCGATAAAAACCGCAACAAGCACCGCGATAAAGACCGTGATCGGGATCGGGTTCGCGACGACCGCGGGAGCAACGGTCGCGGCAATGGCAGTCGTGACGACCGCGGCAACAACGGGCGTGATAACGGTGGCTGGGACAATCGCGGCGGAAACGGTCGCGATGCTGGTCGTGACGTCGGCCTCGTTGCCTGGCGCGGTGATGTTGACGATGTGGTTGACATCAGGATTCAAGGCCGCCGCATCGAGTACCGTACCCGGAGCGGCCAGGAGCTTCGCAATGTGCGTTATGACGTGCGAGGCGGCGGATTGCCGCGGCGACCGGTAACGCTCGAACTCGATGTATCCCGCGGTCGCGGAGACGTGATCGTGGTGCAGCAGCCCAACCGGTCCAACGACTTCACGGCCATCGTGCGCGTGGTCGACCGCCGTTCCGGCTACGGCGACTACGACTTCGATCTGCGCTGGTACTGACGTCGGTCGCGCCCGAGCTGGTACGACGAACGCCCCGACCACAGCGGTCGGGGCGTTTGTTCAGCTCGGGGAGATCGTCGGCCATTGTGGCGAAGCCTTGCGCGTGCGGACTCGGCGCCAAGATGTTTGGCTCTGGCCGCGCGTGCTGCGGTTCGTGCTCGTGCATTTGCTCGATCCTCCGGCGTCGCAGGTATCGCTGACCGGGAAGTACTCGGTTTCGTGCCGCCGCCGCCTCGGTCCGACCACACGTAGGTCTTGCTCTTGAAGCCGGTACGTTTGGACAAAATACGACAATTTGTAGTATTTTGTCCTTTCGATATTGTCACAATGATATTATCTTGGACAAGATACGACAAGTTGTAGTATTTTGTCCCGAGGAAAAGACTATGGCACCTCACGTCGCCTACGACACGGTCCACGAGATAGCGACCGAGCAGCATGGCCTCTTTAAGGCGACCCAGGCGACCGCCCTTGGCGTCGCGCCCAAGACCTTGGTCGCGATGGCGGCTCGAGGCCGTTTGGAGCGCGTCAGCTACGGGGTCTATCGCGACCGCCGCGTGCCAGAGGATCAATGGACGTCATACATGGCGGCAGCACTATGGCCCTACGGCACCACCGGCCTACTCAGGGGCGAAACGGTGCTGGGGCTACTCGACCTTTCGGACGCGAACCCGGCCGTGATCCACATTGCCGTCCCGGCCGCCTACCGCGCACGGCGGCGGCCGCCGCCGCCGGGTGTTGTGATTCATCACACCGACGTGCCGCCGGCGGAGCGCATGGCGATAGAGGGCATCCCGGCGACGATCGTAGCACGAGCGATCCGCGACTGCGCCAGCGAGCACCTTGGCCCGGCGCTGGTTCGCCAGGCCGTCGAGGACGCCCGAAAACGTGGGTGGCTGACGCAAGAGGAGGAGCGCAACCTGATCCGCGACCTGACCGCCGCAGGAAACCTGTGATTCCCCTTCGATTCAACGACGAGTCCAAGTCGGGAGTCCTCGACCTTCCACCACGACGCACCCCATGCTCGACACCCTCGATCCACTCCTCAAGCATCTACCCCCGAAGACGAAGACTGCTTTGGTCGCGGCGATCAACGCATGCGCAAGGCAGCTCAACCTCGGACCGGATTGGGTGCAGCGCTGGCTGAGCTTCACGGTGGTCGCCGATGCACTGGCGAGCTACGTACCCAGTGGAGCGGCCGTGTTCGAGTTCAAGGGCGGCGCGGCCATCGAAATGCGGTTGCACCGGTTGCACCAACCGTCGGCCGCCGTAGGGGCCTCGTTCCGGCCACGAGCCACCAAGGACATGGACGTAGCATTTCACGGTGAGATGGCCGAGCTGCAGCAAGCGGTCGAGCGCGCTCTCGCGACGCCCAGACATCGCTTTGCCTTCCGCACCGAGATCGAAACCCCGGACTCCCCCAACATGCGCCGCTTCCGAGTCCACGTGTCGTACCTGGAGCAAGGAATTGCTGGCTCAGTCGCCCGCGACCTGAGCAACGTGAAGCTGGAGATCTCGGCCTACGAAGGAACGCGATATCCCGCGGATCAGGTGCTCGCGTTCTCGCTCAAGCCGTTCGGTATAGACGGACCAAGCCATCTCCCGTGTATGACGCTGAAGAAGCAGGTCGCCCAAGAGCTGCACGCGGTCACTGACGACGTCGCGAGCGGGAAGAACGACCGCTTCCGTGACCTCGTGGACCTCGTGGTGCTGAGCGATCTCGAACCCGCCTCGGCGGAGCTGCGAGCCATCTGCGAAGAGACGTTTCAGATCCGGAGTAGACAGGGATGGCCCCCCAAGATCATCGTGCACGAAACATGGGCGGCGCCTATGGAACAACGGGCCACCGAGATGGGGCTCCCCGTCACGACGGCCGATGCGATCATTGCGCACGTGACTCGCTACGTAGAAGCCATCACCGCCACCGACTGAACTAACACCCACAGTGGTGGCTCACCATCTGCAAATCGGTCATTCGCGAGTACCTGCGCGAACAGGGCGCCCGTCCCGTGGTTTCGTGCTGAAATCTGGCGTGAACTTTGGCGCCTCATTCCTCCATCGCACAAAGCGCTCCGTTCAGAAAGAACGGAGCGCTTCGGCGATGCTCTTCGTGCTGACTTCTTTTTCAGAGGCGCCGGTCGGAATCGAACCGACGGTGGGAGATTTGCAGTCTCCTGCCTTACCACTTGGCGACGGCGCCGGACCCGGACAAGCCGCGGCCGAGAGGAGCAATCTATCCCGGGCGTTAAGGGTTCGGTAGCGAAACAGGCTTCCAGGACTCGGTATCCCGGTCACGGTAGGGGACTGCCTTGGGCGGTACTTGGGACTGTCGTGCAGAATCTGCGGGAGGAACCACGATACCGGATACCGGACGAACCACGATAACAGTGATGGGATACCGGATTGCGGATAGGAGAAACAGGCGAGACCGGTGTCGCTCCACCATCCGGTATCTGCACTCCGGTATCCCATTGCCGGTATCGTAGTTCGTCCGGTATCCAGTATCGCCGTTCCCCTGCGCTCCGCTATTCCATCCCCGATATCGCCATCACGCGAGCAATCAAAGTTCAGCGGCCCCCTACGTCCCCACCCGCCCAATCCTCGGCTGCGACAACTGCCTCGCTCCAGCCACCACCGCCAGCACGGCCACAATCCCCGCTCCCACCAACGACGCCGTGAGCGACGGCCCTGCAGTCAACCGCTTGTCACTCGACTCGGTCAGCACATTGGCCACCGCCAGCATCCACTGCCGCACACTCAGGTAGTGCAGCGCCGGGAACGTCGAACTCAGCACCCCTTCCCAGAACACCACGTACAACAACCCGCTCACCAGCGCGCGTCGCGTAAGCAAGGCCAGCAAGGTGAACAGCGACGCGTACGCCGCACCACCAAACGCGGCGGCAATGCCGAACGCCCGCGTCACGTGTTGCGGATCGTGCGCCCCGGTCGCGATAAACCCCGTGCCGAACACGGCAATCGCCGAGGCCAACGCCGTCCCGATCATCGCGAACACCACGCGCACCAACACAATCCACCATCGTGGGGTGGTGGTCGTCACGAGATACAGCAGCGTCCCGTCGTCCGACTCGGCACCAAACGCACTGGTACTCAACAACAGCGCAATGATTGGCGTGGCCAGCGCCGACACCAGTTGATCGTATCGCTGTACCAGAAACGGCACCGGATCACCGGACAGGAAGCCGCGTGACGCAAACACCAAAGCGAACAGCATTGGCAACAACACTAACGCCGTCATGGTCAGCACGAGCACTGGCGTCAACGTGCGCACAATCGACAAGTGACAGATCGCCCGTGCACTGGCCCACCACGACGGACGTCCCAGCACGGGGCGTCCGGTGGCGGGCGACGAAACCGATGCGCTGGTCGTCATCGATCCACCAGGTAGGCAAACACATGTTCGAGTGATTCGTCGGTCACATGCACGTCGTACAGCGTGCACCCGATGCGCTGCGCCACGGGCGCCACGGCGTGCGACAGCGCGGTGTAGTCGGTAGACCGCACCGTCAATCCCGTGCCATCTACCTCCACGCCGATTACCGACGCCTCCTGCATCAACGCCGACGCCAGCGCGCGATCCGCGCTGGACCGCAGTCGAACGGTGTGCGGTCGGTCGGTCATCAGCCGTCGCAGCGTGCGATAGTCTCCCGTTGCCGCCAGTCGCCCGGCGAGCACAACCAGAATATTCGGGGCGACACTGGCAATCTCCTCGAGAATGTGTGAACTGAGCAGCACGGCCGTGCCGTCCGCGGCGCGCTCCTCCAGCAAACGCATCATGTGCAACCGCTGACGTGGATCGAGTCCGTTGAACGGTTCGTCCAGCAGCACCAGTGTGGGGTCGTGGACCAGTGCAGCGGCCAGCTTGACCCGCTGCCGCATGCCCTTGGAAAACGTATCGATGCGTCTCGCCGCCACCGTGTCGAGCTCCACCAGCGTAAGCGCGCGATCTACCGCCGCCTTCACATCGCGAATACCCAACAGCTCCGCCCGTGCCGTCACAAACGCGCGGGCCCGCATCATTCCGGGCAATGCTTCGCGTTCGGGAACCAGCGCCACGCGGCGGTACACCTCGGGACGATCTACCGGCGATTCGCCATACACGAGTACCGTGCCGTTCGACGGGGCGAGGACACCGGCCGCCAGTTGCAGCAGCGTGCTCTTGCCCGCGCCGTTCGGGCCAAGCAGTCCGGTAATGCCCGCCGATACGCTGCACGAAATGTCGTTGACGGCTACCACATCGCCGTACCAGTGCGACACGCGATCGAACGCGAGCGGAACGGCGTCACCAGCGACCGTGGCAAGCGTCATGCGCGAATCCGCCGCATGCGCCACGTCAGCACCAACAGGCCCACAGCACCGATTCCCAGCGTGAGCGCTACATACACCCCAATCGATGGTGGCGCATTCAGCTCCATCCCACGATTCTGCTCGCCGAAGAAGATCATCGCCATGGTTTGCATCGCGCGGATCGGGTCGAGCAGTTCGGCGGTCCGTCGACTCACGCCGGCCAGATCATCGAGCCCCGTCGCAATGGCCGCCAACAACAGAAACGCCCCGAAGATCGCCGCCGTCGCGTAGGCACGACGCGGCGTCCAAACCGCCAGTGCCGCCCCGATGCCGCTCATCGCGAGCGCACTCAGTGTCGATTGCGCCAGCACCGGCCAGATCCGATTGCCCATCACTGTGAACGTCGCCGACGGATCTTTGGCGATGCCGATCTCGCCCAAGTACAGCAGCAGCATGGGCGCCAACGAGACGATAAACACCGCCGAGAAAATCGCCCAGAAACGCGCCATCGCGTACGATAGCCGGGTCACGTCGCGCGTGAACAACAGCGGCAACAACTGATGTTGTTGGTCGCGACTCAGCACCTCGGGTGCTTGCGCCGCCAGAAACAACACAAACATCAGCAACTGCGCGCCAATCAACTGGCCGTAGCGCAGTGGGACCTGCCCGTTCGATGCGGATGCCGCTATCAGCATCGCCAACGCGGGCAGCATCGTCACGACGATCACCAACACGGGAATTGCCTTGGCTTTGGCGGGTCTCCCGAGGCCGAACATGGCGCGCACACTCTGCACATAGAGGGCACTCCACGCACCCGAGGCGCCCACGCGCGGACCGCTGTAGCGACGGTACCCAAGATCGTGAATGGTGGATTCGGTCATGACGCCACGTCGAACAGGTCTTCCAGATGTCCCCGACGTCGCTCCATGCGCAACAATGCCGCCTGGCGCTGCACCGCCACATCGCGCACCGCATCGAATGCGGCGCGCTCACCTCGCTCATCGGTGGAGTCGGGAACAGTTACCAACACCGATTGTCGATCGGCTGTCGCGTGCACCCCCAAATCGCCAAGCGCCCGCGCAAACGCATCGGCGTCACCATCGATTTCCACGATCAGTGTGCTCGTCACACCCGTCAACACACCCAACCGTTCGGCGCGAATGAGACGACCGTTGTCGATCAAAACAACCCCATCACAGATCCGCTCCAGTTCACCCAACAAATGCGATGAGACCACAACCGAAATGCCAAACTCCCGTCCCGTGCGTTCGATCAGCGCCAACATATCATCGCGCCCCGCCGGATCGAGACCATTGGTGGGCTCGTCGAGTATGAGCAGCGCCGGATCGTGCACCAACGCCTGGGCCAGCTTCACCCGTTGCGCCATACCCGTGGAGTAACCACCCATCGGCCGATATCGCTCCTCGAACAGTCCAACATGCCGCAACACCTCTGCAGCACGTTCGCGTGCAGCAGAGGGCGGAAAGCCCGAACAGCGCGCCAGCCACGTGACAAACTCCGTCGCACTCATATCGGGGGGCAGACAATCGTGTTCGGGCATGTAGCCCACGAGTCGCCGAATCGACTGTCGCTCGGTGTCAATCGAGTGACTCAGCACGCGCGCGGTACCGCTGGTGGGTTCGACGAGACCGAGCAGCACCTTGAGCAGCGTGCTCTTCCCGGCGCCATTGGCCCCCACCAACCCGGTGATTCCCGGCTCGATCCGCACCGTGAGCGAGTCCAGCGCAACCACGGCGCCGTAGCGCCGCGTCAGCAATTCCGTCTCAACCACCATCGAGGCGCTCACCCGGGTGCAGTCGCCGTTGCAACAACATCGGACCCCGACAACAACACCCCCGCCTTGGCCGCACGTCGTTCCAGCGTTTCGCGATCGGTCAGACTGCGCAGCAACGCATCGGCCTCTCGATTCTGCAGATACTTGCCCTTCTCCCACCCTTCCACAATGCCCTTGGGAGTGCCGTAGCACAGCTCGGCCAGTTGCGACACCGTCAATCCCAGTGATTCACGCAGATGTCGAATCGCTTTTGGCGCCAGCAAACTGTGCTCGGCGCGAATCAGCTCAATAGCCAAACGTTCGGCCAGATCACGCTGCTCAATGGTACGGTTGTCGTGTCCGCATTTCCCGCACCGATAGAACGCGCGTTCCACCTCCGCCGCCATGCCACTCACCCGTAACGTGACCATTTCGGACTGAAGGGCGTACCGGCCGCCACAGCCACGGTGCAGAGATCCATCGAGGGTGGAAAGACTCATACGTGGGCAGACCGGAGCGCAGGATGGGAGAAGCGTGCCTTCGAAGGCGCTGAATCGTCGAACAGTCGCCACTCAGGCAGCGTCTGCGCCACCCCCGACGATGGGGTTGGGACGTTCCAGGATACGGCGACCGCGACTGGCGAGCCATACGGTCGCACCGCGCCCACGGATTCCATTCTCAGATCGCACTTTCGGTCATGTCCGAGTTCTGTCTCGTACGTCAGCCCGTATTTGGCACCTCCGGTGCCCTGCTTGGCTACGAAATTCGCTATCGCTACCTCGACGATGGACAGCACGCGTTCCTGAAGAGCTTTCTGAGCGGCACATTCGAGTTGGTTCGCGCTAATCAGCCGGCCTTCATCGCGTGTACGCGCTCGCAACTGATCGAGAACGACTTTCAGGTTGTGGACCCCACCTCCGTTGTGCTGCTGCTGCCGCGTACCATCGAGGCGGATTCCGAGGTCATGGACGCCATTATCCGCTTCCGCCAGGCCGGTGGAAGTATCGCGCTCGACGAACTCCATGAAACCGAGGCGCCGTCGGAAGCACTGCTGCTGTACGCCGACTGGGCGCGTCTCTCCCTGCGCGGGGACAGCGCAGAAATCGTCAGCCGGGTGCGGGATCGTGTCGCACCGTTCGACGGCGAGCTGCGCATCATCGTTCATCAGATCGAGACGGCTGCGCAGTTCGAGCTGGCGCAGACACTCGGCGCGTTTGGCTTTCAGGGAACGTTTTTCACCAGCCCGGAACCGGTTGCCGCTGCCGACCTCCCGATGGGAACGATGTCGGCCGTGCGTCTGATGGGTCTCGCGCGCGATCCCAAAACGAATGATCGCACGCTGGAAGACGTGATCGCAGCCGATCCCGTGCTCACGTTTCAGTTATTGCGCCTCGTCAACTCCGCGGGCATCGGACTGCGCGGCGTCAGTTCGATCGGACAGGCGTTGCGCGTGATCGGCCGCAACATGTTCCAGCGCTGGTTGGCAGTGGCGGTGGCGTCGTCGCGAAAGTCCCGCAACGGCATCGACCAGGAGCTCATCCGAAAAGCCGTCGAACGCGGACGGTTTCTTGAACAGTTGGGGGGCGGTCCGCGTGACGCCGGTACGCTCTTCTTGGTGGGCCTCTTTTCGCAGCTCGACGCGGTGTTTCGCATGTCGCTCTCCGAACTGCTGGAGCGCGTGGTCCTCAGCGACGACGCCAGCGCGGCGCTGCTTGATCGGACCGGCCCGTACGCCGATGCGCTGTCCTTCGCCGAGGCGTACGAGATGGGACTGTTCGAGCACGCCGCCGAATTGGCCCGCGAGCTGGGCGTCGATCCGGCACAGATCGGAGAGATGTACACCAATGCGGTGGGCTGGACGAATGAAGCACTCGCTCCGATCCTGAACGAGCAGCAACCGGCACACCGTTGATCGAACGTCGCTGCTGCGCCCTGACCGATGCGAGTCCCTGGTGCTATGCTCCCTCGTGCGTTTCAGTCATCCACTCGCCGCCATCACCCTGTTGATTGGAGCCGTCGCGGCATGCGGCGGTAAAGACAAGGCGCCACCCGCGACAGTTAGCATGTCGACGCCCATCGGTGTGCGTGCACCTGTGCCCGGCGACCCGTTGTGTCCGCGTACCGGTCAATGGCAACCGTGCGCATTGGTCGATCGGGTCGTTCATGCCGGACTCTCGTTCAAGGTTACCGGCGACAGCGTCCGCGTCTCGTTTTTCGTTGTCCCGGGGGTGCGCTATCGAGTTGCCGTGACCGATACGCTGTTGGCCTTTTTCTTTCCCGATTCCGTAGCACTTGCCGCAGCGCTCGTGCCCCTCGACACGGTGCGCATGGTCCCGTCAGGTGACTCGCTGTCGCCGTGGCCATCAACGCCAAGTGTGATTCGCTCGGGGAATCTGCTGGCGCTCTATTTCGCCACCAGCGAACGGCAGATTGAGCGACTGCGGTTGGCGATCACGGCAGGAGCACCAGCGCGGACGTTGACTCGACCCTAACGTACCGTCCCAGTTTTCTTCGGTGTGTATTCGTATAACTGGCAGGCTTGAAGGAATCTGAGCACAACGTTGCGCATTCTGCACTTTTGTCGAGCGGAAACTGTCTTTGATATTGATTTTCTTGTCTGACGTGACAAGTTTACTGATTCGCTCGTCACTGAGCGAGCCCTACCATTCACGATTCTGCCTTCGGAGTACCTCGGCCCATGGCCTCCCCGATCAACCCGCGCTCCGTCGCTCTGCGCGAGATCACGCAACGCCCTGTCCGTATCACCAGCCGACCCGAAGAGAACGGCGTGCAGCAGCCCACCAGCGCCTGGTTTGGCTGCAACACGCTGAGCTTGCGCCAGATGCGCTCAAAGCTGCCCAAGTCGGTGTACGCAAAACTCGCGGCCGCCATTCGACTCGGGAAAAAACTCGACAGCGACATTGCGCCGACCGTCGCGCAGGTGATCAAGGAGTGGGCGACGTCACGGGGCGTCACGCATTTCACGCACTGGTTCCAGCCGCAAACCGGACTCACCGCCGAAAAACATGACGCGTTCCTGAACTTCGATGAAAACAAGCTCCCCATCGAGTCGTTCACGGGCGAGCAACTCATTCAGTCGGAGCCCGACGCGTCCAGCTTCCCGTCCGGCGGACTGCGCGCCACCTGGGAAGCGCGCGGCTACACGGCGTGGAACCCGGCGTCGCCGGTG
>JANMRE010000164.1:0-1544 GCA_031370885.1 Gemmatimonadaceae bacterium | reverse complement strand
CACCGGCGACGCCGGGTTCCACGCCGTGTAGCCGCGCGCTTCCCAGGTGGCGCGCAGTCCGCCGGACGGGAAGCTGGACGCGTCGGGCTCCGACTGAATGAGTTGCTCGCCCGTGAACGACTCGATGGGGAGCTTGTTTTCGTCGAAGTTCAGGAACGCGTCATGCTTTTCGGCGGTGAGTCCGGTTTGCGGCTGGAACCAATGCGTGAAATGCGTGACACCCCGTGACGTCGCCCACTCCTTGATCACTTGCGCGACGGTCGGCGCAATGTCGCTGTCCAGCTTTTTTCCGAGGCGAATGGCGGCCGCCAGTTTCGCGTACACCGACTTGGGCAGCTTTGAGCGCATCTGGCGCAAGCTCAGGGTGTTGCAGCCAAACCAGGCGCTGGTGGGCTGCTGCACGCCATTCTCTTCGGGTCGGCTGGTGATGCGGACAGGGCGTTGCGTGATCTCGCGCAGGGCGACGGAGCGCGGGTTGATCGGGGAGGCCATGGGCCGAGGTTCTCCGAAGGCAGAGTCGTGAATGGTAGAGTTCGCTAACTGACGAATGAATCAGAAAACTTGTCACATCAGACAAGAAAATCAATGTCCAAGACAGTTTACGCTCAACAAAAGTGTAGAATACGCAACTTTATGATCAGGTTCTTCCAAATCTGTCAATTATACGAACATAAGCCGAAGAAAACTGGGACGGCACGTTTACGGTCGAGCCGGTGCCCGCACGGGTGCGCCCGCGGTGATCGCCAACCGCAGTCGTTCGATCTGCCGCTCGCTGGTGGCGAAATAGAGCGCCAGCAGATTTCCCGAACGAATCACACTTGGCGTTGATGGCCACGGCGACAACGAATCACCTGACGGGGCCATGCGCACCGTATCGAGGGGCACGAGAGCAGCGGCCAGTGTTACGGAGTCAGGAAAGAAGAAGGCCAACAACGTATCGGTAACGGCGACTCGATAGCGCACGCCCGGGACATCGAAAAACGGGACGCGCACGCTGTCGCCGCTGACCTTGAACGAGAGTCCGGCATGAACGACCCGATCGACCAATGCGCACGGTTGCCATTGACCGGTACGCGGGCATAACGGGTCGCCGGGCACGGGCGCGCGCACACCGATGGGCGGCGACATGTTGACTGTTGCGGGTGGCGCTTTGTCCTTTCCGCCGCATGCTGCGACGGCTCCAATCAAGAGTACGATGGCGGCGAGTGGATGATTGAAGCGCACGACGGAGCTTAGCACCGGGTGCGCGCATCGGTCAGGGCGCCGCTGCGGCGTTCGATCAGCGGTGCGCCGGTTGCTGCTCCGCCAGGATCGGGGCGAGCGCTTCATTCGTCCAGCCCACGGCATTGGTGTACATCTCTCCAATGCGCGCCGGATCGATGCCCAGCTCGCGTGCCAATTCGGCGGCGTGCTCGAACAGTCCCGTCTCATACGCCTCGGCGAAGGACAGCGCATCGGCGTACGGTCCGGTGCGATCTAGCAGCGCCGCAGTGGCGTCGTCGCTCAGGACCACGCGCTCCAGCAGTTCGGAGAGCGACATGCGA
>JANMRE010000160.1:0-10869 GCA_031370885.1 Gemmatimonadaceae bacterium | reverse complement strand
TCTGGCGCCCAACGTCACCAAAGCCGCCGCGGCGGTGACCGTGAGCTACACGTACGTGTCCGCCAATTTGACGGTGGCAACGATGTCGGGATCAACGGTGCGTGCCGTTTCGCCGGGCACGTCGAACATTACGGTCACGGCAACGGGTTCCGGCACCGGCTTTTCAACGACGGTGCAAACGGCCGTTGTGGGCGTCACCGTGCAAGCGGGCGCGCCGGCCATCGGTAATCTGACGTTGACCACGACGAATGGTGCCATCGTCCTGATGGGCAACACCACGAAAATCGTTCCTAACGCCAATCCGGCCCCAGGAGCGGTTGTTGTGTTTACGTATGTATCGGGCACGCCGGCGACAGCACAGGTTGCAAACGACGGAACAATCACCACCGTCGCACCGGGTACCACGACGGTGACAGTAACGGCGGTGGGGAGCGGGACGGGCCTCGCGACCACCACCAAGGTCACGACAATTCTGATCACGGTGCTCGCGGCGCCGTGCAGCATTATTGACCGCACGCTGGATTTCGCAGCGACGGGCAGCATTACGGCCACCGACTGTTTTTTCCAGAGTGGTCCTGGACTCGCGGATTACTTCAGGGTGTCGCCAGTGGCAGCGGCCACGGTGGTTCGCCTCGACGCGCTGGCCTCGGGCTTCACCTCGGTGGGCGTAGTGGCTCACTCCAGCACCAATCCGGTCAGTCCGCTGTTCTTCAGCGGGACAACCGCCGCACAAGGCACCTTCCTGTTGCCGCCGGGCGTTTCCTTTCTCGGTGTAATCTCCAGAACCGGGGTTTTTGGCAACTACTCGGCAACCGCCACTGTGCTGCCGGAAGATGTTGCGGCCTGCCGAACAGTGGTGATCTTCGCGACCGTCACCACGACGCAGCGACTGACGGCGGAGAGTTGCCTTCCGAATACGGGATCAAACCGGTTCGACAGTTTCGCCATTCTGGCTCCCGGGCGTTCGTGCACCATTGACATGC
This sequence comes from Gemmatimonadaceae bacterium, assembly GCA_031370885.1. GTDB lineage: Bacteria > Gemmatimonadota > Gemmatimonadetes > Gemmatimonadales > Gemmatimonadaceae > Gemmatimonas. Next base: position 9,886 of record JANMRE010000160.1, on the reverse strand, counting down.
GAATCGCTACGGGCGGTACCGCCCCGCTCATCACGGACCCCTTCCTCGAAGCCTGGCGTGGTGACGGCACGCTGAAGATCACCGAGAACGATGACATTACGCCGGGCAGTAACATCGAATCGCGTATCACGTTCAACAGCTGTGTCGATCCCGTGGGGAACTACATCGAAATCCGAGCGCGTGCGTTCAGTGCGACGGAATTCGGCCAATACCGCTTGACAATCACATTCAGCCCGTAAGGGTAGTCCGGCCAGAACACACCGCCGCCGAATGGTGCGCCCATGTGGGCGCGCCATTCGGCGGAGTCGTTCGTAGAGGTTCACCGGCCCGACGCACCACGGTTACGCTCTCTCACTGCGCTGTGTGATGTCCACTCCGCTCGTCTGGAACGTCGACCCGGTCATCGGGCGCTTCGGCCCGTTGGTGCTCCGTTACTACGGCATCTGCTTTGCGCTCGCATTGCTCACCGCGTTCTTCGTGTGGTACCGGCGCGTGCGGCGATTCGGAGAGTCCGAAGACTTTGCATGGCAATGGCTGTGGTGGGGCGTGCCCGCGGTGCTGGTGGGCGGACGACTGGGTTTCTGCTTTTTTTATCGGCCGAAGGTGTATCTCGCGAATCCGTGGCGCATTTTCGCGATCTGGGAAGGCGGCATTGCATCGCATGGCGTGGCGGTGGGTTTGGCGATCGCGCTGTGGGGTTTCTCCCGTCGCCACCACATCACCTGGACTCGATTGGGTGATTACTTCGCACCCGCCGTGGCACTGGCCGTTGGATGGATTCGGGTGGGCAACTTCTTCAACTCGGAAATCCTTGGCCACCAGAGTTCGGTACCCTGGGCCGTTGTGTTCGCACGGCATGATGCACTGCCGCGGCATCCGGCGCAGCTCTACGACGGTCTCATCGGTCCGATTACCTATCTCGTGTTGCTGGAAGTGGAACGACGTGACATTCGCCCCATTGGTTCGGGACTGATCGCGGGGACCTTTCTGACGGTGTTCTTCAGTCTGAGAATCTTCGTCGAGCAGTTCAAGGACTTCTGGGTTGAGCAGCTTCGCGACCTAACGCCGTTTCGACAGATCGAACAGCTCCTCGGCGTGCCCATTCACACTGGACAATGGCTCAGTATTGTGCCGGTGTGCATCGGCGTGTTCATGCTCTTCCGTGCGCTGCGCTACGGCGCGCGACCGGCTACCCCTCAAAGAGAATCGTCATGATATCCAGCACGCGCGACCCGGCCACGTTACGTCGATCGTCCGTTGTTTCGTTGCCGTTGCTGGACGAACAGACAGAAACCGCCTTGGCGTTCGAGCGGGCAGCCCTCATGGCCGACGCAGGAATGAGCGGTACGGCCACGACGCACTTCCGGCGCCCGGCTGAGCGCGCGGTGACGCGCGACGAGCGGGCGCGTATTACGCTCTGGTTTGGCGGTCTCACGATGCGACATGAAGAGCTGATTCTGGCTTCCCTGCAGGGGTTGGGGTACGACGCCGGCATCATCCCCACCCCAATCAAGGCCGATTTCCAGGCCGGCAAGGAATTCGGCAACAACGGACAGTGCAACCCCACGTACTTCACCACCGGCGCATTGGTGAATCATCTGCGTCGTTTGCGCGACGACGACGGGGTACCTCTCGATGACATCCTGAACAATCACGTGTTCATCACGGCCGGGGCATGCGGCCCGTGTCGTTTCGGGATGTACGAAGCCGAATATCGTTTGACGTTGCGCAACGCCGGGTTCGACGGATTTCGCGTGGTGCTTTTCGAGCAAAAAGGCGGGTTGGATCAGGCCAGCCTCGAGGCCGGCATCGAGTTCAACCTGAACTTCTTCATTTCGATCCTGAATAGTTTCATGATTGGCGACCTGCTGAACGAAGTCGCCTATGCCATGCGCCCGTACGAAGTGGCGCCCGGACAAACCGATGCCGTGTTCTTGCGCTGCCTGCGACTGTGTCAGGAGGCCGTGCGCGAAAAGGACTACGACGCAATTCACGACGGTGCCCTGGCGGCGTTACTGGCCCGGGTGACACCCGTGAACGGCGCAGTGGCGGCGGCAACCTTCGTGGATCAACTGCGCGGCACGCACTACACCGATGTGCTGGCCCGTTGTCGTGAACTGATCGACAACGAGATCGAGGTGGACTATCTGCGCGCGAAGCCCATCTGCAAGGTTACCGGTGAGTTCTGGGCACAAACCACGGAAGGCGACGGCAATTTTCGCATGTTTCGATTCCTTGAAAGCGAGGGAGCCGAAGTGCTGGTGGAGCCAGTCACCACGTGGATCATGTATATGCTGAATCAGTCGGTGAACGCGGTGAAAGACCGGGCCGGGCTCTCGATCACGCCGGAGACCGCACCGGCGCGCGGAGTGCGGGCGCGCGTGGCCGGCACCGTCGCGTTGCGCAAGAAACTCTACAAGTTTGCGCTTGCGCAAAAAGTGCTCACGCGCGAGTACGACCGCTTTCGCCACGCGTTGGGCGGCAGCGCACATGCGCTGGTGGATCAGCCCGAATTGCAGCGCGTGGGGCATCCGTACTACAACAGCCGGGCCGGTGGTGGTGAGGGTCACCTCGAGGTCGCGAAGAACATCTACTACAGCAGCAAGGAGCTGTGCCACATGGTGCTCAGCCTGAAGCCATTCGGCTGCATGCCCAGCACGCAGTCGGACGGTGCCCAGGCCGCAGTGACGTCGCACTTCAAGGACATGATCTACATCCCCATCGAAACGTCGGGCGAAGGTGACATTAACGCGCACAGTCGGGTGCAAATGGCCTTGGGTGAGGCCAAGGGCAAATGCAAGGACGAATTCCGCCGGGCGGTGCTGGCGTCGGGGTATTCCCTCGATGGGCTGCGTGCGTACGTGGCATCGCATCGCGAGCTGCGTCGTCCGCTCCAGGAAATTCCGCACCACGCCGGTGTGGTGGGGCGGGCCGCGAACTTTGCGCTGCATGTGGGCTCGCTCATGCGGGCATCGGGCATCGCAACGGGTGCCGCAGCCGAAACGCACGCGGGCGTTGCATGAGCGGCTCGTGCGGAACCTCCGGTGGCGGAGGGTGCGGCAGCGGGGCTACGGTGGCTGTTCCGAAATTGGTGCAGCTCGAGAGTCGCGTGTCAAACCCGGCGCCACGCGTCGCCAGTGCCCCACGCATGGCGCCGGCGCCGGTGTTCGCTGGAACGCCCACGTATCCGCAGGGATTGCTTATCGGGTTGGACGTAGGCAGTACGACGGTCAAGTTCGTGGTAGTCGATCCGGCAACCGACGAGATCCTGGTGAAGGACTACCAACGGCACGAAACACGGCAACCGGAAAAATGCATCGAGATGCTGCAGGCGATTCAGGCGCGCTATCCGGAGTTGCCCACGCACGCGTATCGCGTGTTCGTGACCGGGTCTGGTGGCGCCACGATTGGTGGCCGCATCGGTGCCAAGTTCGTGCAGGAAGTGAACGCGGTGAGTCTCGCCGTCGAGCGCCTCTATCCCGCCGCGCAAAGTGTGGTTGAACTGGGCGGTCAGGACGCGAAGATCATTGTCTTTCACACCGACGAAACCACTGGGCGCAAGAAAAAAAGCCCGTCGATGAACGACAAGTGCGCGGGGGGCACTGGCGCGGTGATCGACAAGGTCACATCGAAGTTGGGCATCGCGGCCGCCGCGCTCTGCAACATGGGCTACGCCGGGCTCAAGTTGCATCCAGTTGCCGGCAAATGCGGGGTGTTTGCAGAAACCGATATCAATGGACTGCAGAAGCAGGGCGTACCGGCTGCGGAATTGATGGCGTCGTTGTTCGAATCAATTGTCCAGCAGAATCTTGCCGTGCTCACGCGCGGTCACACGCTGCGGCCCCTGGTTTTGCTGCTTGGTGGCCCCAACTGCTATATCGCCGGTTTGCAGGAATGCTGGCGAAGGAATTTGCAGGCGCTGTGGGACGAACGCGGTGTCGAGTACGACCGCGACCAACCACTCGAAGAGCTCGTGCTCGTGCCGAAAGACGCGCAATATTTTGCGGCCATTGGCGCGGTGGAATTCGCCAAATCCGAGCTCGCGGACACGCCTGACATTGGTGTTTTTCGCGGCGTGGACGAGTTGGCGTGGTACTTGACGGTAGGTCGCGCCGAGGAGAAGCAGGCGGCGGGCGGCAAAGGATTGTGGTCGACGCGCGACGATCTGAATGCGTTTCGACGTCGCTACACGCCGACCCCCTGGGTGACGCCAACCGTCGCACGGCACGCGGTCGTGCGCGGATTCATCGGTATTGACGGCGGCAGCACCAGCACCAAAGCCGTATTGCTCGACGAGCGCAAGCAGGTGGTGGCGACATCGTATCGCCTGTCGAAAGGCAATCCGATCGAAGACACTATGGATGTGGTGGGCGATCTGCAACGCGCCATTGAGGATCAGGGCGCCACAATCGAGGTGCTGGGTGTCGGCACCACCGGGTACGCGAAGGATGTTTTGAAGGACGTGCTGCGGGCCGATGTCGCGCTGGTGGAAACCGTCGCGCACACTGAGGCCGGGCTGCATTTCTACCCTGATACCGACGTGATCGTGGATGTGGGCGGTCAGGACATCAAGCTGATCGTGCTGAAAAACGGACAGGTAAAAGACTTCAAGCTCAACACGCAGTGCTCCGCAGGCAACGGGTACTTCCTGCAGAGCACCGCACAGACGTTTGGATATTCGGTGAAGGAGTTCGCGGAGATTGCCTTCAGCGCCGAATCCATGCCCAGTTTTGGCTATGGCTGCGCCGTGTTCATGCAGTCCGACATTGTGGATTTTCAGCGTCAGGGGTGGGCGCCGAACGAGATCATGGCGGCGCTCTGTGATGTGCTGCCCAAGAACATCTGGCTGTATGTCTCACAGATTCCCAACCTCGCCAAACTGGGACGACGGTTCGTGTTGCAGGGGGGCACGCAACACAACCTCGCGGCGGTCAAGGCGCAGGTGGATTTCATTGAAAGCCGCTTTAAGGGCATGCCAGAGCAGCCGGAGATTGTCGTTCACAAATTTTGCGGTGAAGCGGGCGCCATCGGGTGCGCCGTAGAAGCACACCGGCTGCACACGGAACGCGGACATCGCACCACCTTTATCGGGCTTGACCGCGTCCAAACCATCGCCTTCCGCAGCACGCGATCGGAAGCCACGCGCTGCTTCTTCTGCAAGAACAAGTGCCTGCGCACCTTCATCGACGTGCGCACTGGGGGCGAGACGAACGCACGGACCGCTGATGACGTCGCGCCGGACCAGCAGGACGTGGCGCGCACGGTGCTGTCGCGTTCCGCCGCGCGCGCGCCGTCAAAGGTACCGCTGGAAGCCGGCGAACAGCGGCTCATCATTGCCACGTGCGAGAAGGGAACGGTGGAAGACGTGGCGTCCATGAAAGAGATCAAGGCCGGCATCGACTCCATTGGCGACGCGAACCCGAACTTCGCCGAACGGGCGGCTCGTGCCGCGTTCCTGCCGGCAGGGGTGGCGTCGGTAGCAGATCGGCTGCCCACTGCGGCCCGTCGATTCTGGCCCAGTCGGCGACAGGACGATGCGCGCACGGTACGCATGCACCATCGCGCGACGGTACGCATCGGTATGCCACGGGTGCTCAACATGTATTCGTTGGGCCCCTGGTTCATGGCGTACTTCGAATCACTGGGCGTGCCAGCGCGCAACCTTGTCTGGAGCGACTACACCAGCGACGAACTGTACAAATCCGGTGCCAAGCGCGGTGCGATTGATCCCTGCTTCCCCAGCAAGATCGGCATCCCGCATGTGCACAATCTGCTGTATGTGAAGCACACCGTAGAGCGTCCGCTCGACGTCATCTTCTTTCCGATGATCGACAGTCTGCCCACCTTCCTGGACGGCGTAGTGGACAGTCGCTCCTGCCCCACGGTGACCACGACACCTGAGGCCGTGAAGGCGGCGTTCACCAAAGAGAGTGATCTGTTCGCCGAGCGACACATCCGTTTTCTCGACACGTTCCTGAACTTCACGGAGCCGGCACTGCTGGCCCGACAGATGTATCAGGAATTCCACGACACGTTTGGACTGTCGGCCGCCGAAAACGCGCGCGCGTGCGCCGTGGCATGGGATCATCTGAACGTCGTGGAACAGCGCATTCGGGATCAGGCCCGCGACGTGCTGAATCAGCTCGAAGCAACCCATCAGGTGGGTGTGGTCCTGCTGTCTCGGCCCTATCACCACGATCCCGGGGTGTGCCACGAGATTCCGGAGGAATTCCAGAAGCTGGGTATCCCCGTATTTACAGCGGAGTCACTGCCGCGCGACCCGGACATCCTGGAGCGGCTCTTTGGCGATGAGGTGCGCGCTGGCGCGATGCGGAGTGCGCTGTCTATCGAAGATGCGTGGAAGAACTCGTACAGCGAAAACACCAATCGCAAAGTGTGGGCGGCGAAGTACGCGGCACGTCACCCCAACCTGGTGGCGCTGGAACTTTCCAGTTTCAAGTGCGGCCACGATGCTCCGATTTACTCGGTTGTTGAGGAGATCGTGGAGCAATCGGGTACTCCGTACTTCTGCTTCAAGGATATCGACGAGAACAAACCAACGGGCGCGATTCGGTTGCGGGTGGAAACGATCGCCTATTTTCTGCGGCGACACCGGGAACGATTGGTAGACCGGGAACGGCGGATCGCGGAGATCGATCGTCACATGGATCGACGTCGGGCCGAGTTACTGGCAGCCGCTCCTGCCCTCGACCTGTGCGAAGCGGAGTACGAGGAGCACCGCGGTCACGTGATCACGGTGTAGAGGCCGGGCGTCGCTGACGCCGAGCGTCGTTTTACCAGCAAACCGAACAGCGTCAACGCTGCACAGAGATACGCGAACAGGTTGCCAACGGCGGTGAACACCGTGTGCCCGCCGTCCAGCATGGCAACACTGCCGCGGAGCCGATCGGCGCCAACAGGGTTGGTGAGCGGATTGACGGAATACGTTTTCGACGTGACGCGACCGGCCGCGTCTACGAAGGCCGACACGCCGGTGTTCACTGCGCGCACCAGGTCGGTGCGGGTTTCGACGGCGCGAAACACGCTGAGCGCGAGGTGCTCCCATGGCTCGCTGGTGTCGCCAAACCACGCGTCGTTCGTGAGGTTGATCAGGACATTGGGGTGCAGGGCCGCGACGGCGCGGTCGAGATCCTCACGGATGTCCTCGAAGCAGATAATCGGCCCAATGCGCCACGTCCGTCCATCGGCGGTCTTGAGCTCGAACACCTTCACCGTGTCGCCACGCTGGAAGTTCGACGAGACTCCGCGAAACACGCTGTCGATGAACGCGCTGCGGCCGTAGCCCGGAAACGATTCGCTGATCGGCATCAGATGGATCTTGTCGTAGCGACCCGTAAAGCTTTCGTCCGTGTCGAGCAGAAATGCCGAATTCCACGTGCGGGTGCCCGTGGGCATCCCGTGCGCCACACTCACCGCACCAAACAGCACCGGCCGTGTGAAGCCTTCGCGAACGCGACCGTTCGAGCCGGGTGCCAGATCCGAACGCGTAGTTCGTTGAATGGCGTACGGAAAGGCGGTCTCCGGCCACACCAGCAATTCCGCCCCTTCGGCTTCGAGTTGTCGAGATTGCTGCTGCAGATCGCGGCGCTGTCGCTCAGCAAACGCTTGTCGATCTGGCCCCTTCATGTCGTACGACAGGTTGGGCTGCACGATCCCGATTTCCAGACGCGGTGCGGCGGCACGAAGACGGTCGATTTGCGCCATACGCACGTATCCGTAGAGCAGCGCAGCACTCAGGGCAGCCGTTGACCACAGGGCGGGTTGGATGCGGCGGGGACGCATGATCAACAGGTCGTAGATGGCCCCGCTGACCATCAACAGCAGCGCGGTGATGGCCGACATGCCCGCGATTTCGGCCACCTGAATGACCGGGATTTGCCATGCCTGCGTGATCGCGACGGAGTACGGCATGATGGTGGGGATCGCCAGTTCGAATGTCACCATGACGAACGGCGCGACCATCGCCATGGGCCATGACGTACGCTGGCGTATGACTCGCGTGACCGCGCCAAACAGCGCGAACACGAGCCCCTGATAGGCCACCATCATGACGAACAGCAGCGTGCTCACGAACCAGGACAAATGCCCAAAGCGTATGAGCATCCCGATGATCCAGTAAAATCCACCGCCGTTCGCAACAGTGCCGGTGAGCCAGGCAAACAGAAACGCCCGTCGCGTGGTGGTCACGCGCTCGATCACGAAGAGCAAAGGCACCATGGCGAACCATGCCAGAATCCACACATCGAAGTCGGCGCAGCTCAGAAACCAGAACACACTGGACAGCACAGCCAGTGCGATATGGCGCAGGTGGGTGTGCAAAGCGCGTGACACAACAGAGGATGGATGGACCGGATGCACAGTGTCGGGAAGCAACCACGCGGAATCCTGCCGGACAAGTCGACCGGACAGGTAGATTCATCGGTGCGTGTAGTCGTTGCACCGGATAGAGATGCACATCGTCCAGACGCACTTTCGTGCTTGTTCGACGCCCCATTGCCGGAGCTCTGACCGATGGCACCGCTGCTGTCTTCACCTCGCCAGTCCGAGCCCAATGTGCCGCCTGCCTCTGCGATGAAGGCCCTGCCATCGGCGCGTCAGGTTCTCGCCGGGATGTTTGTTGGCTTGATCGGCGGAGTGGTTGCGTTTCGGTGGCCGAGCAGCGGGTGGGATCAGGTGATCTAAGGTGATCTCAGTGTTGGAGCCGCTTGGCGCCATCTGGTTGGCGGCCCTTCAGATGCTGACGTTGCCGCTGATGGTGTCGATGTTGATCACCACGATCGGACGCGCCGGAGCGGGCGAGACAAGTCGCCTTGGGGGGTGGACGTTGCTCTGGTGCGTGGGTTTCCTCGCCGTCGCGGCGATAGCGACCGTGCTCATCGGACAGCTCGTGCTCCAGTGGTTCCCAGTGGATGACGCTACGCGCGTTGCGTTCCAGTCTGCCGTTGGCAGCGCGACGACGAATTCACCGTCCGCAGCAACACCCACCGTGCGGGATTGGTTCGTGAATCTCGTGCCAGCGAATCTTGTAAGGTCGGCGGCTGGAGGAGATCTCCTTCCCTTAATCGTGGCGACACTGTTGTTCTCGGTTGCTTTGCGGGCCGTGCCTGAGGCGCGCCGTGCGCTGCTGCTTGATCTAACCCAAGCAGTTTCCGAGTGGTGTTTCGCGTTGGCCGGACTGCTGTTTCGTGTCCTGCCGTTCTCGGTGTTCGTACTGACGCTCACTTCCATTGCCCGTTCTGGCGCCAGCCTGGCATCCGGCTTGGTGTACTACGTCGCGATGATCAGCGCTTTTCTTGCCGTGGGAACGCTGATCCTGTACCCGATCACGGCCTGGCTTGGCCGAATGGACGTCGCGCGGTTTGCCACCGGTATCTGGCCGGTACAGCTCCTGGCGTTTTCCACGCGGTCGTCAGTGGCTTGCTTGCCGGCGATGCTCGATGCCGCTCGACGTCGCCTGCACCTGCCAGACGAAGTCGCGGGCTTCACGCTCCCCTATGCCGTGTCCACATTCAAATTGAACATGGGGATCTCGGCGAACTTTCAGTTGCTCTTTCTGTTGCATCTCTACGGCATACAACCGGATCCGGTCGCGCTGATTGTTGGCGTGGTGGCGCTCACACTGCAGAGTTTCGCCACACCGGGGCTGCCCAGCGGTGCCATCTGGACCACGACGCCCGTGTATCTGGCGTTGGGAATTCCATTGGAGGGCGTCGTCCTCACGAATGTGGTCGACACTATGCCGGCTTGTTCAAGACCATCGCGAATGTGACGGGCGACATGAGCATCACTACGATCGTTGCCAGACGCAGCAGGCGTGAGCCCGCGACCGCGTGATCTACCCCACGACGCCCGCCCACCGCGACGC
>JANMRE010000140.1:0-3821 GCA_031370885.1 Gemmatimonadaceae bacterium | reverse complement strand
CCTTGCAACCCGGGGTCGCGCGCGGGTCGAAGCGCGCGAGCGAGAACTTGCCGCCCACCCGCAGGTGATCGCCGATTCCATCCTTCTTATGCTTGGCCACGTGGTGCCTCCTGCCGCTCAGGGACTCGGCGGCTCGAGCTTGGGTGCCAGGTCGACGCGGAAGCTCGTCTTCTGCTCCTTCATCTTGCCGTAGGTCATCTTGATGGTGTAGGTGCCGGGCTTCACGAAGATCGGTCCGTCCCAGTCGACGCGATTCAGGCGCTGGTCGGGATCCATCTGCAGATCCCAGCTCACGCGATTTACCCCGGCTTCATCGGGCACCCGATTCATTCGACGCACGACGCGACCGTCCTTATCAGCGATGCTCATGTTCACTTCTGTGGGTGGCTGCGCTTTCAGGAAGTACGTGAGCATGGCACCGTCAGGCGGATTCTCGGCGCGATACGTCTTCTGTCCGAGATTGCCGTCCTTGTTCCACTGGTTCCAGCGGATGGCGACAGGTGCGGGAAACAGCGTGGCTTCGGAGGCCATGGCGGTGCCCAGTTGCTGCAGCGCAGTGATGTCATCCATGATGTACAAACCGCGCCCGTGCGTGGCCAGCAGCAGGTCGTTCTCGCGCGGATGGATCTGGATGTCGCGCACCGGCACCGTGGGCAACGTGCCGCGCATACTCACCCAATGCGTGCCGCGATCCCACGATGCCCACACACCCATTTCCGTACCGAGGAACAGCAGATTGCGATTCTTCACATCTTCGCGCACCACATGCGTCCACGACGCGCTCAACGGCAAGTCGCCCATGATGGGCTTCCACGTTCGGCCGAAGTCAGCGGTCATGTACACGTACGGCGCATAGTCGTCGTCCTGATGATGATCGGCCACCACGTAGGCGGTTCCCGCATCGAAGTGCGACGCTTCCACCGTGGCCAGCCACGCGGCCGGCTTGAGACCCGGAATATTCTTGAACACGTTGCTCCACGTCTTGCCACCATCGCGCGTAACCTGCACCACGCCGTCGTCACTGGCGGTCCAGATCAGCATCGAGTCGAGTGGCGACGGACTGATGGACAACAGCGTGCTGTGAAACTCGGCCGCCGTATTGTCCACCACGATGGGACCGCCTGAGCTCTGCTGCTTGGCCGGATCGTTGGTGGTAAGATCGGGGGAAATCACCTGAAACGAATTCCCGTGATTGGTGCTCTTGAACAGCACATTGCCGCCGAAGTACACCACGCCCGGGTTCTGCGGCGAGAGCGCAATCGGAGAGTTCCAGTTGAAGCGGTACTTGTGCCCGATCATCGCGTCACCCACCGAGCCCACCCGATTGGGATACGGATAGATGGTTTTCTGCGTGCCGGTGCGCGTGTCGGTGATGTTGAGCATGCCGCCCTGCGCATCGGAGTAGATGAGCCACGGTTGCGCCAGGTCGGGAACGGTAAAGAAGCCGTCGCCACCGGACACCGTGAACCAGTCACTCTTGAGAATGCCGCCAAACACACCGCGACTGGGTCCGCACCAGTTGCCGTTGTCCTGCAAGCCACCGCACGTCATGTACGGCTTCTGCATGTCGTAGTTGATGTGATAGAACTGCGTGAACGCAAATGTGTTCACCACCTCCCACGTTTTCGCCGCGTCGTAGCTTACCTGCCAGCCGCCGTCCGACCCCTCGACAATACGCTTCGGGTTGAGCGGGTCGATCCACATGGCCTGATGATCGCCGTGCACACCTTGCGCAATGGTGCGAAAGTTCAACCCGCCATCTTCCGACAGGTACAGCGATCCGGACAGCGTGTACACGCGGTTCGGATTCATCGGGTCCACGCGCAGGTCGGCGTAATAGAACGGGCGGAAGTTGATATTGGGATCGCGATTCACCATGCGCCAATGCGCACCCGCGTCGTCGGAGCGCCACAGTTCGCCCTCGGTTTTCGTTTCGGTGATCACGTACACAATGTTCGGATCGCTGGGCGCCACCGCGACACCAATGCGATCCATTTCACCCTTGGGAAGCCCGATGTCGCGATCCTTGCCCGACAGGCGCTCCCACGTGTCGCCCCCATTCACCGATTTGTACACCGCCGTATTCACCCCACCTGATTCCAGATGCCACGCCCAGCGCCGATAAGTGTACATGCCCGCGTAGAGGACGTTGGAGTTGCCTGGGTCGGCCGAAATATCCGAGCACGCCGTCTGGGGGTCCACGAACAGCACGCGCTTCCATGAGGCGCCGCCGTCGGTGGTTTTGAATACGCCACGCTCCTCATTGGGCCCCCACTCGCGTCCCAGTCCGCACACAAACACCAGATTGGGATTTCGCGAATCCACGATGATTCGGGCAATCTTGTCGCTCTTCTCCAATCCGATCTTTGTCCAGTGCTCTCCAGCATCGACCGACTTATACATCCCGTCGCCAATGGACGCATTGTTGCGCGGATTGCCTTCGCCGGTGCCCACGTATATCACATTCGGATCACTGGGCGCGATCGCGATGGCACCAATGGAGCCCACGCTCTGCTTGTCGAAGATGGGCTTGAACGTCGTCCCCCCATTGGTGGTCTTGATAATGCCGCCGTTGGCACCGGCCACGTAATACGTGCTGGGATCACCAGGGACACCGTGCACCGCGGAAATGCGGCCAGCGTTGTTGGCCGGACCAACCGATCGCCATTTGAGACCGGCGACAGCATCCGCAATGGGATCCTTGGCCGACGCCAGCGCGACACTCGGCGCTGCGGCAACAGGGCGTGATGGCGTCTGCGCAGGCAGCACGACGGCAATAACGGTCAAGAGCGAAATGCCGAGTGAGGAGCGGATCATGGCACGAGTCTCCGAAGCAGGATCAAGGGGCCGCGACAATGGGGGTGATATGCCGCGAAATCGGCGTTTTCGCAACCGGCCGTCACGCTATTGCGAGGATGGTCCTGTGTCGTGGATCGCCGTTATGCGGACCGCTGCGCCCGTCGTTTGCCGGCGACATACACGCTCCATCCACAGACCAGCAGGAATGTCACCGAGCCAATAATCTTGACTTCGAACCCGGTCACTTCGGTCACAGCCGGTGGTGGGATGAAGCAGGCACCGATCGCCCCAACCGCGGCCGCAAGTCCCAGCGAGCTCATGACACGAACGCGGCCGCGTGGTGCGGTGTCGCCATTGCGGGCCCCAAGTCGCTGCCAACTCGCGAACAGATACGCGAAGGGCACCAGCACCAGCACAATCGACCCCCCGAGTAACGCCAGATAGGCTTCCTGCAGACTCGCGCCGTACGTACTGATCACAATCAGCAGGGTTGCTGCACTGGCCTGCACGAGAAGCGCCACGTATGGGGTGCCGAATCGCGGATGCACGCGCGCGAACGCTCGCGGCAAGTAGTGATCGATGCCGATGGCAAACGGCACACGTGCCGGCGCTGCAAGCCACGCGGCCCCGCTGCCCAGCAGGCCCACCAATTCGCACATCACGACGAACACCGTGAGCGCCATCAGCGCGCCATTCGTACCGGCGCGGGCAATGACGGCGTTGATGGCCAGTACGTGTCCGTACATCACGTTGTTCTCGGGCATCCCGGTTACCAGCGCGGCACTGAACGTGAGCAGATAGATCCCTCCCACGGCGACGCCACCAATGGCCAGGGAACGGGGGATGTCGTCACGGGGCGCCTCGGTCTCGTCGCTCATGGCCGAGCCGAGGTCGAGTCCGAGCAATGCATTCAGGACGAATGGCCACAGCGCCAGCGAATACCACAGGTTCAGCGAGTTGCCGGACAGTGCACGCCGTTCCGTGCCGGTGGAGTGAATCAACGTCCACGCCGCCGCGGCGAG
>JANMRE010000137.1:0-6620 GCA_031370885.1 Gemmatimonadaceae bacterium | reverse complement strand
CGACCATCGAAGGCGTCGAAGGTGAGCGCGGTGGTGTAGGGTGCGCGACCCAACTCCAGATCGCGCACCATGCGATAGCCGCCTGCCACCAGCGTTGAGTCGCCGCGGCGAAACCGCGCGAACTGGTGTGGCAATGGGCCGTACCCGGTACCGTATCGTGGACTGTAGCGCATGCGCGCCTTGGCACGCTTGAAATTCCAGTCTGCCGCGCTCGCTCCCACCGGCTTGGCGAGTGCGGCCGGCGTGGCCATGAAGTCGTAACTCGGGGTGGGTTCGTGCCCAATCACGCTGGGTGGCCTCGGGTCGGCCACACCGCCGTTTTGCACCGACCACGCGGTGGGCCAACCGTAACGCACCTGCGACTCGAGAATATTGCGGCCGAAGTTCATTTCGTACGGAATGCGTCCGAGCGAATGCACGCGGGAGATCGTCCAGCGGGAATACAGTTCGTTTGCCGCATCATTGGCCGGTAACAGCCAGAGCGGCTGCGCCAATCGCAGGATGCGCGTGTTTTCCGCAGTGCGATCGGCGCAAGGAATGGCCTTGTACGCGGGCTGCATGGCCGGTTCCAGCCACCAAGTGAGGTCGGTCCACTCGCAGCGCTGCTCAGCGGGCATGGCGTCGAGCGCGCGCGCAAACGCACGCGCGGCGCTCAGGTGACGATTGTCGCTGTGTGCTGCGAGTCCCTCAAGCGCCGCGCACCACCACGCCGTTCCCGCACAGGCGGAGGCGGCCAATGCCGCCGAATCCATCTGGCCCATCTCCAGCGAGTAGCGAACGCGCATTCCGCTCACCCAATCGTCGGTGGCATCGGCCTGCTGCGCCAGGGTGAGCGTTTGCAACAACTCGAGGCGCTCGATCTTCGCGTCGTTGCGTTCCTCGGGTGGCGGAACGTCGCCGTTGTTGTTCCAGTAGCAGAGATTGCCGCCAAAATCGACATCGCATTTCGCGTCGGCACCGCCATTGTAAAACCGCAATCCCGAGCGATGATTTCGCTCGAATTGATCTTGCTGCGCGCGGGCCTTTGCCGCAATCGCACTCAGTTTTTCACGATCGCCCGCCAGCGGGTCGGCACGAGGTGCGGGTTTGGTCATACTGTCGCGCGGCGGAACGACCTGTTGCGCCGCCATAGGCAGTGCTAATGGCGACGCAACCAGCACACTCGCGAGCCCCGCGAACACACGGGATATTCCACTCGACCGCCAACGCAACTGAAAGTTCGGCACCGACAATCTCCGGAGAAAACGTCACCAACGTCCGAACTCGAAGTTAACGGGTGGGGCTGCGGTCAGAAGCCCAAGCGCACCCCGGCCGACAGCGCCCAGTTGTGCGTCAGGTTGCCATTCACACGGAATCCGATGGCGTCTTCCGAGTTGAACTTGCCGATCCAGTCCTTTGCTTGCACGCGAACGGCGAAGCCCTGTGCAACCCCCACATCGATGCCAACGCCTGCGGTGTACGCGAAGTTCGAGGAGCGCACGTTGAACAGGCTGTTCTTGATATCGTTGGTCATACCACCCACTCCGCCCTGCACGAACGGCGCGATGCCGCTGCGCCTGCCGGCGAGTCCACCGAGTTCGAGTCCGCCATCGTAGAGCCAGGTTTTGGCGGTCCCGATGTTGACACCACCAAGCACCGGCAACCCTACGCGCAGATCACCGCTGGCGTATGCCAGGTTTCCCACGAGCGCCAAGCCCTTCGTGATCGGAACAGATCCCTGCACGCCCAGCATGGGCGAATTGCTGGTCGACAGGCTGGTGCCGATCGGGCCGCTGTACCAATCACCGGTGATCAGATAGCCCGCGTACGGCGTGAGCGACGCACCGACGCCAGGTTGCGCGTTGATGGTGGACACGAGAACGAGCGACGACGCGACAACCGCGACGGAACGGACGACAGAGAAACGCATGGAGCCTCCAGTAGGTGGACGACTCCTTCCTACGCATACCTTGGACCGGATTCACTCTCTCGCGCAAACGCATGAGGCACAAACACTTAGCAAGCACGCTGCGCGAATGGTCGCTGCATTCGTCCTGATTTCAGGACAATAAGCATGCTCAGTTCGGACGTACGTAACCGGGCGGCGGCGGACTGTTCACCAGCACCGGGTTCTTGATCGCGATGAATCCTCCTTCCCAGCTGGTTTTCGCCATGGCGGCCGCACTGAACACGCTGAATACCAGCACCACCGTCAGCAGCCCTGTGGTTGGCCTTACTTCGCGCACCGTGCGCAGCGTCATCCACCAAGCGACCCCTGACACCACCCCCGTAACGATCATCATCCACATGGCCACCTGCGCGGCCTCCTGATGCTCGTGCACCTGTGCTCGATCAACGTACCATCGCTCCTCCACCTGTTCTTTGGCCTGGCCGCCGCTCCAGAACGCGGGATAGCTTGATGCGCCGGCAACGGTGAGCGTAGCCAATGTGAAGAGCAGCACGGCACGACGCTTCGTGACGATCGCCGCCAGTGCGGCGGCGGCGCCGAGCAGCGACAGGATCACCGGCACGTGATTGATCATCAGATGCAACGCCTGTCTATCCATCGCTATGTCATCCTCGTGTCGGGACGCGTTGCCATCAACTGTCGGACGGATCGGGCATTTGCGGGCCGCGCAGTTGCACGGCCTGTTCTTTCGTGCGGGCGCGAATGTTGAGCATTTCGACGATCACCGAGAACGCCATCGCCATGTACGTGTAGCCCTTCGCGATGTGCTGACCCAGGCCTTCGGCAACGAGGTTGGTGCCAATCAGCACGAGGAACGCCAGGGCGAGCATCTTGATGGTGGGATGCTTGTCCACGAACGCACTGATGGTTCCGGCAGCGAACAGCATGACACCCAGCGCAATGACGTTGGCCGCAATCATGATCGCGACATCGTTCGCCATACCGACGGCGGTGATGACGGAATCGAGCGAGAAAATGATGTCGATGACCATGATCTGCGCCACCGTTCCCCACAGCGAGCGACCGCGCCCGGCGAACGTCAGATCTTCAACCGGTCCTTCCAGTTTGTGATGAATTTCGGTGGTGGCTTTGCCGATGAGGAACAAGCCGCCGACAATAAGAATCAGGTCGCGCCCCGATACCGCGTGTCCCAGCACACTGAATAGCGGTTGGGTGAGCCGCATCACCCACGTGATGGACAGCAGCAACAGCACGCGCGTACCGAACGCACCCGCAAGGCCCAGCGAACGGGCGCGAGGCTGCTGTGCCACTGGCAGTTTTGCACTCAGAATCGAAATGAAAATGATATTGTCGATACCGAGAACCACCTCGAGGATGCTCAGCGTGAGCAGCGAAATCCAGGCGTTCGGGTCGGACAGCCAATGCATAGGAAGCGGGTCAGAAAGAGGAGCAAGAGAGCGTGGAATGGAAGCTGGCACACCGGTCACGGCCCATCAACGGGTGGTGGGTTGCTACTTTTCGCCAATGCCAGCACCGCACGACGAAACTGCCACCATCACTCAACGACCGGCCGCCACGATCGCGATGCCCGCGGTCGTGCTGCTGTCCGGTGGTCTCGATTCCACGACCATATTGGCCATCGCCAGGCGCGAGGGTTTTTCGCCGTACGCGATGACCTTTCGCTATGGTCAGCGACACGCGGTGGAAATCGACGCCGCGCGCCGAGTCGCGGCAGCGCAGGGAGTTGCACAGCATGTGGTGGTGGACATCGATTTGCGTCAGTGGGGCGGATCGGCGCTGACCGGCGATGCGGCGGTTCCCAAGGATCGTGATGTTGATGCGACGCATCACGGGATACCGGTGACCTACGTACCGGCGCGCAACACGATATTTCTGTCATTTGCGCTGGCGTGGGCCGAAGTGTTGGGCGCGACCGCGATTTTTATTGGGGTCAATGCGCTCGACTACTCTGGCTATCCCGACTGTCGTCCTGAGTACATCGAGGCGTTCACGCGCATGGCGAATCTCGCCACACGGGCCGGTGTAGAAGGCGCTCAACAACTCAAGATTCATGCGCCGCTCCAACACTTGAGCAAGGCGGAGATCGTGGCGTTGGGTCAGTCGCTGGGCGTTGACTACTCCATCACCACCAGTTGCTACGATCCCGCTGCCGATGGCACCGCGTGTGGGCATTGTGATGCGTGTCAGTTGCGTTTGCGGGGATTCGCCGCCAACCATCTGGTCGATCCGATCGCGTACGCCACCGCGTGAGGGGCCCGTGACCTACACCGTCAAGGAATGCTTCTATACGCTGCAGGGTGAAGGCCTCCATGCCGGGCGCCCTGCGGTGTTCTGTCGTTTTTCCGGATGCAATTTGTGGACGGGGCGCGAAGCCGATCGGGCGCGCGCCGTGTGCTCGTTTTGCGATACCGATTTTGTGGGCGTGGGTGACGATGGCGGACGGTTCACCACAGCCAGCGAGCTCGCGGCATTTGTAAAACAACAGTGGCCTCCGCATGCGCCCTCCGATGTACGCCCATTCGTTGTCTGCACCGGCGGCGAACCACTGCTGCAACTCGATGGGGCCGCGATCGAGGCGTTGCACGTACAAGGCTTCGAGATTGCCGTGGAAACCAATGGCACGCAGCCGGCCCCCACCGGATTGGACTGGATTTGCGTGAGCCCGAAGGCCGACGCCCCATTGCTGCTCACCACCGGCGACGAACTGAAGTTGGTGTACCCCCAGCCCAAGGCCATGCCCGAGCGATTCGAAGGGCTGGACTTTCGCCACTTCCTGCTGCAGCCCATGGATGGACCGGACGTGGCAGACAACACCGCGGCGGCTTTGGCATACTGTCTGGCGCACCCCCGGTGGAGGTTGTCCGTTCAGGGTCATAAACAGTTGGGGATTAGGTGAGGAAAGACGGGAGATTCGAGAAGGGAGACGGGAGACGGGAGACGCTCTGGCGATCGGATCGTCCTCAGGGTAGGTTGGGCTTCCCGCTGCCGATTCGCACTCCACTCCCGACCTGTCTCGTGGCCTTTTCGCGCCGTCATTTCGTAATCCTCGGTGTTGCCGCCTCGCTGATTGCGGGGCCGTTGCGTGTGCAGGGGCAGACAGTGGAGTCGAAAAAGCCATTCAGCGCCTTCAGCGCGTCGGCGTCGGCATTGCGCGACAGCGTTGTCTCGATGGCCCGCAGCCAAATCGGGACGCGATACGTGCTGGGGGGGTCGAGCCCCAATCGCGCGCTCGATTGCAGCGGTCTTGTGAAGTATGTGATGAGTGCGCTTGATGTGATCCTGCCGCGAACCGCACGCCAGCAGGCGACCATGGGGCGGGCAATTCCCAAAGATCTCGCGGCCCTGAAACCGGGTGACCTGCTCACCTTTGGCAAGGGCAAGTCCGTTTCGCACATTGGCATTTACGTTGGGAACGGCCGAATGGTGCATGCCAGCACCTCGCAACATCGGGTCATTGAGACCACCCTGTCTCGCCGCTCGCCGCTCATTCGGCAGTGGAAAGGCGTTCGCCGCCTGGTCGACATGTCCCGGGCTGGTTTCCGCGACAGTCTGCTCGCTATTGCGGATACGCTGCGCTGAGGCGCAGCATAAGGGACACCCGGGTTTCGCCAGCAATGGTCTGGCGGTAGCTCCCTCGCCCACAGGAGGTCCACATGTTTGGTCCGTTGCGCACACGTGCGTTCGCCTTGGCCACTGTTCCGATCGTCCTCGCGTTGTTCTCGCCCGCGCGAGCACACGCACAGACCGTTCCGTCCCCGGTGTCGAACAAACTCACGATCGCCGACTACTTCGACTGGGAAGATGTCTCCAATCCCGCGCTCTCACCCGACGGCAAGCAGGTGCTCTACACGCGCACGTGGATTGACAAACTGAATGACAAGCGCGAGTCGTCGGTGTGGTTGATGAACGCCGACGGCACGAAGAATCGTTTTCTGGTGAAGGGTGCCGATGCGAAGTGGGCGCCCGACGGATCCCGTATCGCGTTCGTCGCGCCGGGCGAGCCGGGTGGCTCGCAATTGTGGGTGCGGTACATGGACGCCGAAGGCGCCACCACGCAGATCACGCGCCTCACCGAGTCTCCCGCCGACATCGAATGGGCACCGGATGGACAAACGATTGCGTTCGGCATGCTGGTGCGCGGCACCGACAATTGGCGAATTGCCATGCCCACGGCACCGCGTGGCGCAAAGTGGACCGAGCCACCTCGTGTGGTAACCAAAGTGCGCTACCGCGCCGACCGTCAGGGCTTTCTCGAAGACGGGTTGCGACAGCTCTTTACCGTGCCCGCCGACGGCGGTACGCCGCGTCAGATCACGTCTGGTGAATGGGCGGCAAACGGCACCACGTGGATGCCCGATGGCAAGAGTTTTGTGTTCACCTCGCTGCGCATCAAGGAATCGGAGTATGCGTGGCGCGAGTCAGAGATTTACCGGGTGGATGCGGCCAGCGGCACCGTGGTGCAACTCACCAGGCGCAACGGACCGGACAACAATCCCGTGCCATCGCCCGATGGCAAGCTCATTGCCTACACGGGGTACGACAGCACCGGTGCCACGTGGAAGGATGCCATCCTGTACGTGATGGACGCCGACGGCCGCAATCCGCGCGCGCTCACCGAGAAACTTGATCGCGCACCCAGCGGCATGATCTGGGCACCCGACGGCAGCGGTATCTACTTCAACGCCGAGAA
>JANMRE010000118.1:0-2542 GCA_031370885.1 Gemmatimonadaceae bacterium | reverse complement strand
TCGAACGGGCCGCCGCCGAACTACGACGCGCTGCGTCGTGATTGAGTGTTCGCCGGATCGGTCTTCCGACGCTCGTAGCTCACGTATGTCGGCTCGTACATGGCCGAGTTGACTGCGTCTGCGAGATCGGCCGGTTCGGGGCAACGCGCCAGCCCACGCCGGAACGCAATCGCGGCCACCGCCATCGCGATCGCATGTGACACCTCGCGAATGCGGGCGAGATCGGGGAAGATCCGGCCCATGGCCAGATCTTCCTTGGTCACCATGGCGGCCAGTGTTTTCGCCGAGACCGCGAACATCTCGTCGGTCACTCGGGACGACTCACTGACGAACACACCAAGCCCAACACCCGGGAAGATATAGGCGTTGTTGCCCTGCCCCGGCACGTGCGTGCGGCCAGCACGGGTCACGGGAGCAAACGGGCTCCCGCTGGCAAAAATGGCGCGTCCCTCAGTGGCTTCGTACGCTTGCTCGGCGGTGCACTCCGCTTTCGACGTGGGATTGGACAGCGCGAGCACGATGGGGCGCTCGTTCAATCGCGCCATCGCGCCGAGCACCTCGGCGGTGAACATGCCCGGTGTGCCCGACACGCCGATGATTGCATGCGGCTTGAGGGTTTCGACCGCGGTCAGCAGATCGGCAATGGGTGGATGCACATGCGCGTAACGCTGTTTATGATCGGCCAAATCCGCGCGTGAATGCACCACCAGCCCCTGGGAGTCCACGAACCAGCACTGCTGCCGTGCCTTCGCCTCGGAGACGCCCGATTCCATGAGTGCTTCCACCACCAGGTCGCCAATGCCGATCCCCGCTTCGCCCGCGCCGAAAAACAGCAGGCGCATTTCGGTGAGGGGCGTGCCCGTGAGACGCGTGGCTGAGAAAAGGCCGGCCAAGGCCACCGCTGCCGTGCCCTGCATATCGTCGTTGAACGTGCAAATGCGATTCCGCCAACGCGCCAGCAGTCGAAAGGCATTGTGATTTCCAAAATCCTCGAATTGCAGGCAGGCGCGCGGATAACGGTCCTGCACGGCTTCGACGAACTCGTCCACCAAGGCGTCATACGCGGGACCGCGCAGCCTCGGGGTGGCACGCCCCACGTAAAACGGATCTTCGCGCAACGTCATGTTCTCGGTACCAACGTCCAGCGTGATCGGCAGGCACAGCGAAGGCGGCATTCCCGCGCACGCGGTATACAGCGTGAGCTTTCCAATCGGGATCCCCATGCCGTTCGCGCCCAGGTCGCCGAGACCGAGGATGCGCTCGCCATCGGTCACCACGATCATGCGCACGTCGTCCTGCGGCCAATTACTCAGCACTTCCGCGATGTGGCCCTTGTCTTCAGGCGTGATGTACAGGCCGCGACTCCGGCGGAATATGCGCCCAAAATCCTGGCACGCCTGACCCACCGTTGGCGTGTACAGGATCGGCATGAACTCTTCGAGATGGTCGGTGACCAGTCGGTAGAACAGGGTGACGTTGCGATCGTGAAGCGATACGAGATAGCTGTATTGCTCCAGCGGCGTTGGCTTCGAACGCACACCGGGCAGGAGGCGAGCGAGTTGCTCGTCCATCGTCATCACGCGCGCGGGAAGCAGCCCGCGCAGGCCAAGCGCGTCGCGCTCAACATCGGTGAACGCCGTGCCCTTGTTGAGCACCGGATCGTTGAGGATATCGGCGCCACGCTTGGGCCGGGTCAAATCGTTCAATGCGACTCCTGAATGACGGTGGAACCATGGAATCTCTACGATCACTGGCGCAGATCAAGCGGTGACGCATCATTCGGCATGCTCGCGTCTATCCAACCCATCGTGCTGGTCGGCGGTCAGAGTCTGCGTTTTGGCCGGGACAAGCTGCGTGAGCCTGTTGGCCCTGGTCGTTTGGAATGGCTGGTGGACCGACCGATCCGTGCCCTGCGCGACGTGTTCGGCGGGCGCGTAGCGCTGGTTGGTGCGTGCGATCCGGACGTGGCCGCGCGCGCCGATCTGGTCATCCCCGATCGCTATCCCGGTGTGGGCCCCGCCGGCGGCATTCTCTCCGCGCTCGAACACTCCGCCAACGAGGTATTCGTTCTGGCAGGTGATCTGTCAGGGGTCACGTCGACGAGTGTGTGGGCAATTCTCAGCGCCGCGCTTGTGTCGGACGCCTGGGTGGTGCTGGGGGAGGCCGGTGGAGTGCAGCCGTGTATTGGGTTATACCGGCAGGCGGTACGGCCGCGGTTCGTGGAGCGATTGCGGGCTGGCCGGCGCAGCCTGCATGATCTTGTCTCCGCGGAGCGATTGCTGCTGGTGCCGATGGGAGTGGACGAGGCGCGCAACGTGAATACGTTGGATGAGTTGGGGGCGTAACATGCCGCACTCGACCGCATTTCTGTCGCACTCAACCGCATTTATACCGCGGGGGACGGTAGAGTAGGGACCAAGGAATGACCCTGGTCCCCCTCATCAAACCGGACAGGCGGATTTCCCGCATCCGGCTTTCCCAACAGATTCACAAGCAACGCTATCGAGGAGTCGCACGCGTCGTTTCAGAGTAGCTTCAAGCC
>JANMRE010000092.1:0-2333 GCA_031370885.1 Gemmatimonadaceae bacterium | reverse complement strand
AGCAGCGGCCGTGCCGATGTGGCCATCTCCGCGCGCGCCAAGCGCGTGTCCATCCACAATAACTATTTCACTTTCCCGGTTATTGCGCTCATGGCGAGCGGACATTTTCCCTCGCTCTACGCGCACCGCTGGAGCTGGCTGCTGTTGCTGGTGATCGTCGCGACGGGAGCGGTAGTTCGGCACCTGCTCAATATCCGGTTCACGTTTGCACGCTGGGTCGCGGCGCTGACAGCGACAGTCGCCGTTGCCGTGTCCATGCTCTACACCATGATGGTAGTGGCCGGCGCCGCGAATTCAGCCGCCATCGTCGATGAAAGCCAACTATCGGCACGCGTTTCTCTTGAAGAGGCGCGGCGGGTGATAGACCGGCGGTGCGCCGCGTGTCACTCCGCGTTGCCGTCCGATGTCACCTTTGGCGTTGGTGCGGCGGGTGTGATGTTCGATACTCCCGAGCAGATTGTCAGTCGGTTGGCGCGCATTCGCGAACGTGCGGTGGTCACGCGGACCATGCCACCCGGCAACAAAACGCGCATCACCGATCGCGAACGCGCGTTGCTGGGCCGGTGGATCGATCAGGGTGGCACCATACGCTGAGTGAATGGCGGTGGCGTTGCATGGCTGCCGGTCAGCTTCCCCGATAGGTGGAGTAGCCGAATGGGCTCAGCAACAGTGGCACATGAAAGTGTGACCCCCCCCCATCGCCAACGCGAAATACGACGGTGATTTCGGGATAGAACGTTTCGCGCGCCGACTGCGCGAAGTACGCCGCCGTGTCAAAGTGCAGG
Source organism: Gemmatimonadaceae bacterium (assembly GCA_031370885.1). Classification (GTDB taxonomy): domain Bacteria; phylum Gemmatimonadota; class Gemmatimonadetes; order Gemmatimonadales; family Gemmatimonadaceae; genus Gemmatimonas. The sequence continues at coordinate 1,548 of JANMRE010000092.1, read as the reverse complement.
CGATACGTTCCCGGTTCGATAACCGGGAAATCGACCTTGCTCACGCGTCCATCGGCATCGGTCACGCCAGTTCCCAGTGTAGCTCCGTCGTGCGTGCGGCGCAGCGCAATGTGCACACCCACCGCCGGTTTGCCGAGTGCCGTATCGAGTACGTGTGTGCTAATGGTGCTCATTGCCGAGTCCTGCGTGGAAGTTTGGCCCACGAGTCGTTCGAGCCGCAACCGCGTGATCTTCCCTTGCTCGCCGGCAGCAATCCCGATTTCAGCATCCGGCGAATTGCCCAGACGCGCGCGGGTCAGGCCAAGAATCTCTTCGGCGCTCCTGCCCGTTGCGCAGATGATGCAAATGTAGCCAAAGCGCTCGGTGTATTCGCAATTGGCATTGGCCAGCGCAACCCGCACGTCGCTCGCTCCGCTGGCCACGAGCACCTGTTCGGTGGCCGACCATGAGCGGGATTGGTCTGTCGTGTCCGCCTGCGCGCGTTGCTCGCCGAGTTGTGGATGATGCGCAAATGCTTCAAGCCAGTCGTCCTGACCGAGCGAATACCACACGTCGTTGGCCGCGGCCAGCAGTCGGTCATGAGAGCGGAACGGACGTTCTGCCAGCATGCCTCGCACCCAGGCCCGCGCGCCGCAACACGATTGAAGCAGCACGTGAGCCTGCTCCGCAGGCATTGCATCCAGCTCGGCCACGGTCACCACGGTCGCGTGTCAGCCGTTGGCCAGTCGGCCGTACACGCGAAGCCGCGCCACACCACCATCCGGGAAGATGTTGAGGCGCACGTGCGTGGCGTTGTCGCGGGCGAGTTCATCGTTCCAGCGAAAACGCGCGTGTGGCTGCAACGGCGTATCCGGCAACAGCGAGTGCCACTCCTGTCGCGCCTCGATGAAGTCGGTGCCGTCTTCCACGTTGCAGCACTCGATCGTGCAACTCCCCGGCGCGTTGCCACGGTAATGATCGGTGTCGAGCTCGACGCGCTCGATTGCGCCACGCCGCGCGAGCCGCACAATGGTCCACTCGTGTCCTGGACCGCGACGGCGCCTGGTTTCCCAGCCATCACCCATGTGCGTTGAACGACCGGGCATGATGAGGTTTTGTCGATGACCGTAATGCATGTCGCTGCACGCCACCACGTAGCCACCGTGTTCGACGGCCGCCAGGTCCAACGATGCGCCGGGCTGCAGAATATCATCGCTCGCCACCACCTCGCCGTGCACGCGCAGTCGGGCAACGCCGCCATCGGGAAAGATGGTAAGCCGGAGATGCGTGACCCGTTCGGTGGTGCCCTGCATGGCGAAGTGATTGGCGCTGTCGCCGACGAGCGGTGCGCGCGGGAGCAGCACCTTCCAGCGCGTGTCGTTGCTTACGAGCGCGCTCACAGGCGGAGTGCCGCGCACGGCGCACCCGTCGATGCTGGCCGATTCGGGATAGTTGCCGGTGAAGAAAGCCGTGTCGATCACCACACCGCGCACAATTCCCGGCGCACCAAGCCGGATGATGGCCCAGTCATCGCCCGGTTCGCGACGGCGTCGTGTTTCCCACCCGTCC
>JANMRE010000070.1:0-2252 GCA_031370885.1 Gemmatimonadaceae bacterium | reverse complement strand
CCGAGGGCGGAAAGCGACTCACGAACCGTACGCCATCCTCGACCAAGCTGCTGACCGAGACCAACCTGTCGGCGTTGTTCGGATTGCACATGGGCGCGAACGAAGTATCGAGCGCACCAAAGAAGGGAGTCGGCAAAAAATCGGCCGCCGTCAAGGGGAAGCGCCCGAAGGAAACCACGCGAACCACGAAGAAAACTGCCGTTGCCAAGCGGCAAGCGGTGAAGAAGAAGTCGAAGCGGACAGTTACGCGACGCAAGTCCGGTGGTTCGTAAGACTCATCGCGCGATGGTCGCTCCTGGAATTGTCGGAGCGCTCATGAGCGGAACGCGTTACCGATACCGGTCCATCAACTTCTCCAGCGCCGCCTTGCCCGGGCTGAGCTTTTCGAACGGAACATCCACCAGTGGCGTGGGAATGGTCCGCATGAAATCGTGCATGTCGCGCTTGCTTTCGTCGATGAACAACAGCCCGGTTGCGATCTCACCGCGCGCTTGACAGGCGCGCACGTGCGCGTACGCCGAGTCGCGGTTGGTCGGATCGTAGTCGGGCGCAGTGGAACGCAGTCGCACGCTGGTGCCGTCATGCATTTGCACCACCGAAACGTCCTCCTGCGTTTCCGGCAGCGTGATTTCACGCCGCAGCGGTACGAAGTCGGTGTGCACCGATTCCACTTCGTGCTCGCGTGTGAAGGCGTAGCTCTTGGTGGAACCCTCGTGATCATTGAACGACACGCACGGCGAGATAACGTCTACCAAGGCAAATCCTTTGTGCGAGATACCCGCCTTCAGGATGGGCACCAGTTGCTTCTTGTCGCCGGAGAACGACCGGGCCACAAAGGTGGCACCCAGCGTAAGCGCCAACAGCACGGGATCGATGGGGGACTGTTCGTTGGCCTCGCCCTTCTTGGACGTCGATCCCACATCGGCGGACGCGGAAAACTGTCCCTTGGTGAGTCCGTACACGCCGTTGTTTTCCAGCACGTACAGCATGTTTACGCTGCGGCGGATGGCGTGCGACAGTTGGCCAAGCCCGATGGACAGGGAGTCGCCGTCTCCGGAAATGCCGATGTAGGTGAGCGCACGATTGGCCGCCGACGCGCCGGAGGCGACCGACGGCATGCGACCGTGCACGGAGTTGAATCCGTGCGATTGTTTCATGAAATACGCGGTGGTTTTCGACGAGCAGCCAATGCCGCTCATTTTGGCGACCCGATGCGGCTCGAGATCAAGTTCCCAGGCGGTTTGTACCAGTGCCGCCGTAACCGAATCGTGACCGCACCCGGCGCACAGGGTGGACATCGCGCCCTCGTAGTCCCGGAGCACAAGCCCCAGCCCATTGGTGCGCGAACTCGGGTGGCGAACGGGAGGTTTCGCGATTGACGTCATACAGATACTCCGGCAAAGTGCGCGGCCACGGCGTCCACCACCACTTTCGCGGTGAGCGGCATACCGCCGTAGTCGAGAATCGGGATCATGCTGTCGCGCGCGACGCCGAGTTCGATGCAAATCAGTGAACGCAGTTGTCCGTCGCGATTCTGCTCGATCACAAACGTATGCTCATGCTGCGCGAGGAAGTCCTGCACCTCGACGCCAAACGGGAAGGCGCGAACACGCATCACGTTCACGGGAATCCCCTGCGCCTCGAGCACGTCGGCCGCTTCGCGCACCGCCGCGTCACAGCCGCCAACGGTCACCAGCCCCACCTCGGCGCCGTCCCGGCGATGGATTATCGGCTTGGGCATCATGGTGGCCGCATGCGCAAATTTGCGCGTGAGCCGGTCCACCACTTCCTGATAGGCGTCGGAGTCTTCAGTGTAGGCCGCATGCTTGTCGTGACCCGACCCACGCACGAAGTACGCCCCCTTGCCGCCCACACCTGGCAGCGTGCGCGCTGCGATGCCGTCGCCGTCCACATCGAGATAGCGGGAAAACTTCTGCACCTGCTCCAGCGCGGCGGCGTCCAGCACCTTGCCGCGATGGGGACGATAGCTGTCGTCCCACTCGAGGCGCTTCACCATCCAGTCGTTCATTCCGATGTCCAGATCGGACGCCACGAACACCGGTGTCTGAAACCGTTCGGCAATATCAAACGCCTCGACCGACAGCTCGAAACACTCGCGCGGATTGGCCGGAAACAGCACGATATGCTTGGTGTCGCCGTGCGAGGCGTAGGCCAGTGACATCAGGTCGGCTTGCTGCGTACGGGTGGGCATGCCAGTGGAGGGACCGCAGCGCTGGACGTCAAAAAAGACC
>JANMRE010000067.1:0-5749 GCA_031370885.1 Gemmatimonadaceae bacterium | reverse complement strand
TGCGAAACGCGCGAAAAACGCCGGGCGTGTTCGACGCGACGGGCGCAGGCGTCGCCGGCCGATTGGGTGGTGCCACCATCGGAACGCCGGAGTACCTGGCACCCGAGCAACTCATCGGCGGCGCCGCCTCGGTGTCGTCTGACTTGTACGCGTCAGGCATTGTGCTGCATGAGTGTCTGGTCGGCCGGACGCCGTACGGTGCCGATACGCCGATCGCGTTCCTGGCCAATAAGCTGTCCGAGCCGACGGAGCGCCTGACGCGTCCACCGGCCGCCGTCGCTGCCGAAGCGCGTGCGACACATGGCGTGCCCGATCGCGTGGAGGAACTCGTGGCCTGGCTCACGCAACCGGCGCCCGAACACCGACCGCGATCGGCGGCTGAGGTACTGGTACACCTCGTCCGCATGGGCTGAATTCGTTCGCGCAAGACGTCGCGGGAATAGGTTCGACACCCGTGCCGTCTGTACATACGACTCAACTCCTGCGAGGTATTCGTTGTCGTGTTCGATCGCGCTGTTCTGTGCGGCCGTGTCGTGGTCGACCGCGCTGTCCGGGCATTCCTCCATGGACACGGTTCCCGCGTCGGCAATCCCCGACACGAGTAGCGTGGTGGTCGCGCGCCCGGTTGCGCTGCAGCGAAATATGTTGACGCGCCACGCGCAACTGGCGCTCGACGACACCACGCCACGTCGTCGAGCGTTCACGCTCTCCGAGTGGTATTTGCGCCGGCTGACCCTGCATCGCTACGGGAGCTACGCCATGCTCCCGTTGTTCGCCGGTCAATATGTGTTGGGACGTCGCCTGCTGTCGCAGAAGGATGGCGTGTACGACGGAACCCGGCGAGTGCCAATCGACGCCAGCCTGCGTAGCAACCATCGCGCCGTGGCGCTGGGCGTCGGATCGCTGTTTGCCGTCAACACGACCACCGGATTGTGGAACTTGTGGGAGGCACGGAACGACGGGTCTACGAGTCGCCGTCGCACCATGCACGTGCTGTCCATGTTGGGCGCCGATGCCGGTTTCGTGGCGGCGGGATTGATGGCCGATCGTGCCGTCAACCGTCGGCCGTCGGACGCGCGCGCCCATCGCAATGTGGCGCTCGCGTCAATCGGTCTGGCCACGGTTGGCGTCTCGCTGATGTGGTTCTGACACACTCTCTTACTCACAAAACCTGATGTCGGTATTTCAACGAAGCCGTCCGCTGTTGGTGCTCCTGATTACCGCAGCATGCGGAGGAGGTGACGGTGGCAGCACACAGCCCACGCCAACACCGGCCTCCATTTCCATCGCGTCGGCATCCGCAGGCGCGTTCGTTTCCATCAGCGAAACCCGCGTCGTGAGCGTCACGGTCCGCGATGCAAGCCAGAGCATCATCGCCAACGCCGCCGTCAGCTGGTCCACATCGAATGCGTCAGTCGCCACAGTGTCTGGTGCTGGCAATAGCGCCACCATCACCGCCACCGGCAACGGCTCGGCGACCATCACCGCAACCAGCGGAACAGTTCAAGCCACCCTGTCGGTGGACGTTGCGCAGCGGTTCGCGAGTCTGTCTGTCAGTCCCGCGTCGCCGTCGCTCGGGATTGGTGCCGTCGTGTCGCTGGCGGTCACCGCGCGGGACGCCCGGAACGGCGCGATTGCTGGCGTCTCGGGGGCCACTTTCGTCACGAGCGATCGCTCGAAGGCGCTGGTTGATGCGGCTGGCACAGTGACCACCATTGCACCGGGCTCCGCAACGATCACTGCGTCGCTAACGCGCGACGGCATTACCGCTACGGCGAACGCTGCGGTAATCGTCACGGCACCATCCGCCTTCGCGTCATCGGCAAGCGTCAGCGCAACGGGATCCAACACCTTCGCACCGGTGAGTGTCACCATTGGCGTAGGTGGAAGCGTGAACTGGGCCTTCACCGGTGACCACAACGTGCTCTTCTCGGGCGTCGGTGCGCCAGCGGATATTCCCGTGACCGGGAGCGGGACGATCAGTCGGGCCTTCGGCACGTTGGGTACATTCAACTATACGTGCTCGCTTCACGCAGGCATGAACGGAAGCGTCACCGTAGCGGCGTCCGGAATTTTTGCGCAAATGAATGGCGCGAACGAACGGCCAACGCCAAACAACAGCACCGCCAATGGCGCCGCGCTCTTCACCCGCAGCGGCGGCACCGTCTCGTACACGGTTACCTATCAGGGTATCGCGAGCGCACCAACCGGACTCCATATCCATGCCCCCGCCTCGGCGGCGGTGGCGACCGGTGTCATTGTGGACTTGGTAACGACACCACTCACGTCAACCAGTGGTGTACTGACCGGAACCTTCACCGCCACCAACATCCGTTCCATCGGTGGGCAGCCGCCAATTTCAATGGACTCGCTGTTCGTGCTGCTGACGGGAGGCAACGCGTACGTTAACGTCCATTCCAGTTCATTCACCGCTGGCGAAATTCGCGGCCAAACCGGACCGCCGTAACGCAGTTGAGGAACGTACGACCCTGCATGTCCCAATCGCCCCGCGACTTTGACTCTTTTGAGGATCACCCGGCATGAGAACTCCCGCGCGAATGAACCGATTGACGTTTCTGCTCCTCGCCGTTGCCGCGTGCGGTGGTGATGGCGAAACCCCGCCCATTGTGCCGCCCACCGCGGCCTCGATCACCATCGCGTCGGCCACGACGGGCACGCTCGTGTCGATCGGGGACACCCGCGCGCTCACCGCGTCCGCGCGTGACGCCAGCCAGAATGTCATCGCGAACGCCAGCATAACCTGGTCTACCAGCAACGCATCGGTGGCTACGGTGACGGGTTCGGGTGGCACCGCCACCGTGACTGCCGTGGGCAACGGGTCGACGACGATCACTGCCACCAGCGGCACCGTGCAAGCCACACTGGCGGTCGACGTCGCGCAGCGGTTCGCGACGCTGGTTGTGACACCAGCGTCGCCGTCATTGGCCATTGGCGCCACCGCGCCGTTGGTGGCGTCGGCGCGCGACGCCCGCAATGCGGCGATCGGCGGCGTTACCGGCACTACGTTCTCCACAAGCGATCGATCAAAAGCGCTGGTAGACGCCACGGGCATCGTAACCGCCATTGCCCCCGGAGCGGCCACCGTTACTGCGTCACTCACGCGTGATGGGGTCACGGCAACGGCCAACGCGGTCGTCACGGTGGCGGCGCCAGCGTCTGCCGCCGCGCAAGTCACCGTCAACGCCACAGATGGTCTGGCGTTTACTCCCGCAACGGCCACCGTCAGCGTGGGGGGCACGGTGATCTATTCGTTTGCCGGCACAACGCACAACGTGGCATTCAGCGCGGCCGGCGCGCCAGCGAACATTCCCAACTCAGCGAACGTGTCCGTCAATCGGGTATTCGGCTCGGCCGGAACGTTTGACTATCAGTGCACGATTCACGCGGGTATGCGGGGCTCTATTATTGCTGCCAACCCCAGTATCTTCGCGCAGTTGAACGGCGCGAACGAACGGCCCACGCCGAACAACAGCACGGCCAACGGTGCGGCGCTGTTCACGCGTAACGGCGATGCGGTCTCGTACACGGTCACGTACCAGGGCATCGCCAGTGCACCAACCGGGCTGCATATCCACGCCCCGGCGTCGAGCGCCGTTGCAACCGGCGTCATCGTCGACTTGATAACCACGCCGCTCACCACACCCAGTGGTGTGCTCACCGGAACGTTCACGTCCACCAATATCCGCTCCATCGGCGGGCAACCTGCCATTTCAATGGACTCGCTGTTCGTGCTGCTTGCCGGTGGCAACGCCTACGTCAACGTGCACTCAACAGCGTTTCCGGGTGGTGAGGTTCGGGGCCAGACCGGACGGCCCTGAACGGCCTGTGCAGTGCCCGGCGACCCGGGTGAATAGGGATAGGGGGAAGAAGGGGCAGAGTTCGCAGGGGACTGAAAAGGTTCTTCTGATTTGTCCTCTGCGCCTCCTGCGCGCCCTGCGGTTCATCAGATCACCGTGCCGCATCACGTTGCACCACCGATCCGATCAACCGCCGACGTCTCCCGTCTCCCGTCTCCCTTCTCCCTTCTCCCGTCTTTCAGTCTCCCAACAGCGCGTCCGAAATCGCCGCAATCTCCTCCGCATCCCGCCACGCCATCTCGAGGGCCGCGAGTTCTCCCTGCATGGCCTGACGCTCGGTGTCTTCGTGCATCGCGATCTCCAATGCGAGACGCTCGGTAGCTGTCAGTCCCAGCACACCAACGGAATCGTCCCAGAAAATGCTGTTCTTGCGCCGGCGGGTGTACCGCAGGATCCCGCTGGCACGGATGTACTGTTCCGGATCGCCGGCATCCGTGATCAGGCGCGTCGCGTGGCGCAACTCACCCGGCGTGCCGCCGCGAGGGTTAAGACGGGAGAGGAGTTGTCCGGCCACCTGCCCGGCATTCGGTCCGTCCAGTTCGGTGATTCCGTCTTGATGCGCAATACGAAAGCTCCACGGCTGTCGGTCGTGCGTGGCCACGATTTCCATCCGCACGATATGACTGAATCGCAACGGGCGGAGCGTACCGTCTGGCGTGCGCACGTGCGCCAGCACGCGATCGTAGTTCAGCCGAGCCTCAATCTGCTCCAGTGGTTGTTGCAGACCAACGCGAATGCCGCGGCTGCCTGTTGCCATCGCCGCAAGGCCTGCCAGCGCGGCAACGGTTCCGAACGCCATCGCCGTGCCAGTCGTGATGGCGACCGACGTCGCACTGACTGCGCGCTGCAGACGATGGCGTCGCATACGCGTTCCGTAGCGCCACGCCGCGAACTCAGGTCGTAGTGGCTTGCCCACGCGAACCAGGTCCAACGTTGGAGACACCGTGGCCAAACCAATATTGTCGGTGGACACACGAATGGGTGTTGCCCGGTAGGCCCGTTCACACTCTTCAACGGCTTCCCATCGCTGTTCCAGCGGCGAAAGATTCCAGCTATCGCACCTGCGGCAGATAACCCACAGCCGCGCCCGAGCAGGATCGAACGCCAATCTCCGACCCACCGGAAACGACTCCACTTCGAGGTTGCGCCCGAGGCCGGCGTGGCAATACAAACAGGTGGAATACATGGCGACGGGACAATGGGCCAAGGCGGGGAGCGGGGGAAGGGTCCCGGTTGTCACGAGTACCCCTCGTCGAACATTTCGAGCCAAGGACGTGACAGTCGCCACTGGTTGGACGGCGCAGACTCCGTGATCTTGTCCAACCTCAGCATTGCGCATGGGGAGACCCGTCGGTCTGGTGTCCCTCACGTGGATTGCGTGCATCCTGTTGCCCCTCAGGCACACCGCATTATGACAGAGAGCACCTCCGAACGGCCACCGATACCTGATCGCTCGTCCGCGTGTCATCAGTGCGCGACGGTCGACCGGCGTGGATTCCTCAGTACGGCGTCGATGATCTCAATCGGGGCGCTGCTTGCTGCCTGTGGCGACGGCGTGTTCGATGGTCCGGAGTTGTGGCTCGACGTCCTGCGCGACCCGATACGAATCGACCCGCGACTGTATCCAGAACTCCAGCAAGTGGGGGGGCGCTCGGTCATCACACCGCTCGATCGCGCGCCGATGCTCGTGGAAACCATTGGCGTGAGGCAGTACCGGGCATTTTCGTTAGTCTGTCCGCACAAGGGAACGATCGTGAATGTGGCGGCCAGCGGATTCACCTGTCCCAACCATGGCGCACGGTTTTCGCGCGACGGGACCTGGACTGGCGGTCAGTCCACCGTAGACCTCACGCCAATCGCGGTTACCGTCG
>JANMRE010000057.1:0-12325 GCA_031370885.1 Gemmatimonadaceae bacterium | reverse complement strand
TGGTCCATTGCGCATCGGCTGCCAGACGGCGTGCGCGACCCTGCATTCCGACCGCTGGTCCAGCGGATCATGCGGAGTGTGCTGCATGAGTGCCCGGACGCCCGACTGTTGATCGACGGTGAGCTGGCGTTTCGCGCCATGTTGACGGCGATCGATGGCGCGCGGGAGGAAGTGCTGCTTGAGACCTACATTTTGCGCGACGACAAGATCGGCGCGTCGGTACAGACGGCGCTGGCGAACGCGGTACGTCGCGGCGTGCGCGTGTACGTGCTGGCGGATGCGGTGGGCTCCATGGAAACGAAGGAGGCGTTCTGGGAGGGACTGGCGGCCGACGGAATCGTGCTTCGCCTTTTTCATCGACTGCGCTACCTGCCGTTCGAGGCGCTCCGTCGGGATCATCGCAAGATTGTCGTGGTCGACCGCGCGATCGCGTTGACCGGTGGGATGAACATCGGCGAAGAGTACGGTTCGTCGATACGTCGTCGCGACGGTGCGTGGCGCGACACGCTGGTGCGTCTGGAGGGCGCGGTCGCGCATGCCTTGGCCGCCGTGTTTGCGGAAGGGTGGGATCGCGCTCAGGGGCCGCCGTTGCCGGGGCTGGAGTACGTATCGTGGTCGGAGCCCGACGCCGTTGCGCCCGACGCGGTGTTGGCGTCGACGGCGATGCCGTGGCGTGCGCGCGCACTGCGTTCGCGGGTGTCGCAACGGATTGCCATGCGGCTCGCACGACGTCGTGATCGACGGCGAGGCCGTCGCGTGCGACGTCCCACGGAAGAAGCGGCAGAGGACAGCCCGTCCAGCGCGGTGGTGCTCGACTCACGTCCCGGCCGGGGCCAACGCGAAGTACTGGCTGTGCTGGCGAGTCTGGTTGGCGGAGCGCGCGAACGGTTGTGGATTACCACGCCGTATTTTGCTCCTCCAACGCGCGCACTGAGGTTGCTGCGCGCCGCGGCGCGGCGCGGCGTGGACGTGCGGTTGCTGTTGCCGAGCGAACGCACCGATGTGGCACTCATTCGTCACGCCGCGCACGGCGCTTACGCGACGCTGCTCGACGCCGGTGTGCGCGTGTTCGAGTATCAGCGCGCCACGTTGCATGCAAAAACGGTGGTGGTCGATGGTCATGCCGGTGTGGTGGGATCGACGAATCTCGATTTTCGTTCGTTCTGGCTGAATGCGGAATGCAACGTGCTGCTGTTCGATGACGTTTTGGCCGGTGCGCTCGAGCTCAGCTTCACGAACGACTGTGCGCTGAGCGTGGAGATCACATCGGCGGCGTGGTCGCTGCGTTCCTGGCGGCATCGGCTGGGCGATTGGCTGGCACGGCAGATGCGGTGCGCGTTGTGAGGCGAGAGTGTTCGCTTCGGCAATCCCTGTCCGGGTTTCCCCGACACGTCGCAGAGATAACCCCGATGGAGGGGACGTCGAACGAGGGCGACCTTACAGTGCCTTATACGGTTGCGTCAGCATCCGGAGGTCCTGCCCATGTCCGTCAACGCCACCGCCCCTGTGTCCGACGCCTTCACTGATCTCTCCGTGCGCGAGGGACCGGTACTGGTGGCGTGCGACGGGTCGCCTGCCGCTCAGGAGTCGCTCTTCAACGCGGCACGATGTGCCGGACAGGCATTCCGCGGGATGATCGAAATCCTCGGGGTGTGCGAGCCAACGCCGGCGGTGTCCGGAGGGATGGATGTCATTCCCGCCCCCGTGGAGTTGGACGACATGCGTCGCGAATCGATGCTGGCTGACATTCGGCGGACGTTGTCCGTTTCGATGGCCGGCGATCCGGCATGGAAGTCGGAGGTGAAAATCGGGTCACCATCGCGCACCTTGGCCGCCGAAGCGCATGTGCGTCAGGCGTCCGTGTTGGTGATGGGTATCGGCCGACATAACCCGCTCGACCGTCTGTTCGGGGCCGAGACGACGCTGGCGACCACGCGTGAGTCGGCCGTGCCGGTGTTGGCGGTCGGCATGAACTTTCCGGGCGTACCAAGGCACGCCGTGATCGGAATGGACTTCAGCGCGGCGAGCGTGCACGCGGCGCGGATGGCGATGCGACTGGTGGGCGCCGACGGTCACATCACACTGGTCCATGTACGTCCCAGTTTCGAACACCCGTCGGTCGAGTGGCAAGCGTGGGATGCCGACTATGGTAAGACGCTGCCGCCGCTTTTCGACCAGATTCGCGTCCAACTCCAGGTGCCTGCAACAATGGAGTTGGAGACGGTGACCGTGCGCGGGGATCCGGCGAACGCCATCCTGGCATTTGCGCAACAGGCCAACGCTGAACTGATAGCACTGGGGACGCAGCGACATGGCTTCATCGAGCGACTGGTGGTGGGCTCGGTAGCGACGCGTGTGATGCGGACGGCGCGCTGTGCGGTATTGGCGGTACCGGCCGCAGCGGCAGCGGGCTAAAACACCTTGACATTGAAGTATCGCTTCGGATTCTTCTTTACATCCGCCAGCAGCGCGCGCAATTCCGTGACCAGCGAATCGCTGTTGCGATAGAGTCGGGCGTCGTTCACCAGCAAACCAAGTGATCCTTGCCCGTCGTTCACCTTGGCGAACACGGAATCGGCGCGCGACATCGCACTGGCCAGTCGCGAGTCCGTGCGATTGAGTCCTTCGGCGATTTCGCGTAGCCGGGTGGTGGTGGCGACCAACTCACGGGCCGCGTTCTGCGAATTGGTGATGATGGTCTGCAACTCGCCACGACTGGTCGCGGAATCGACGCGTCGGGAAAACGAATTCAGGTTTTCGGCCGCGGCATTCACGGTCTTGAGTCCCGTCTGCACCTCGATGCTGATGCGGTCGAGGTTTTTCGACTGCGCGTTCACGGTGCGCGCCAGATCGCCCGACAGTAACGAGAAGTTGCGAATCGACTCACGCAATTCCTTTGCGGCCTTGTCGTCGAAGGCCACTTGCACACGGTCGGCCACCTTGGCGACGTCACCGGAAATGCGACCGGCAACCGACGTGAGCTGCGCGATATCCGGGAGCATGGCACCGGCCAGCGTATCACCGGACGTACGCGCCTCGGCGAGCGCCGCCCTCAGCTCGCGATCGGGCGGCACACCGGCATATTCGCTCACGGTGGCTTGCCACTCACCGAACAGACTGGACGCGACGAGCAACACGACGGGATCGGACGGTAACGGGATGGATTTATCGATGCCGAGCGTGAGCACCACCCACCCGCGCTCGCCCAGGGCGATACCCTGTACCTGACCGGCGCGCACACCACGAATGACCACCGGATTGCCCAGCGCCACGCCACCCACATCACGCGTGCGCACGATGATTTCGGATTTTCGCCTGCCCAGATCGGCCTGCTTGACCCACAGTACCACGGCCAGAAGTACTGCCGTCACGAACAGGACCGTGATGCCGACAACGAAGTCTGAGGTGCGTTTGTGTTCAGTCATGAGAGTTGAGCCGTTAGCGGATTGTGCGACCGGCCAGCCAGACCAGCGCCCAAAAGGCATCGAGTACGAGAATCATTACCGCGCTGATCACCACGGCGCGCGTGGCGCTCCGACCGACGCCCTGTGCCCCGCCTTCGGTGGTGAGTCCGGCACGGCAGCCGATGAGTGCAACGGCGGCGCCAAAACTGGCGGACTTCACCAGGCCGTAGCGGACATCAAACTCGCTGAAGAAGACCCGCACTCCCTTGAGAAACTGTGGCGTCGTGATGTCGAGCAAACCGAGTGAGGCCAGCCATCCCGACGTCACGCCAACGAGCATCGCAGTGCCGACCACGATGGGAAACATGAGTGTGGACGCCCACACCCGCGGTACGACGAGATAGCTCATCGGATCGAACGTCAGCGTTTCCAGTGCATCGATCTGCTCGGTGACACGCATCGTGCCCAACTCGGCGGCAATGTTGGCGCCGACGCGGCCGGCCAGCGCGAGTCCGGTGAGTACCGGCGCAAGTTCGAGCGTGACCGTTTTCTGCACCAGCGTGCCGACAAAATACGGCGGCACGAGATCACCCACCGAATAGCTGGCCAGCAGCGCGAGCACGATGCCGGTGAAGAGTGCGATAAAGACGCCGATGGGTAACGACTCAACGCCCAGCGTGCGGGCATGAGCGCTGAACTCGCCGCGCCAGCTTGTGACATCGCGAGATGCGCGCAGCACGTCCACGACGAAGTGCGCTCCGCGTCCGACCGCCGAAACCCATTGTCGCGTGACTCGGCCCACAAACGCGACGACGGAATATCGCGAACTGTTTGGATGCAGCGCGCGACGGGTCACCAGCGCCACCACAAGGCGAGGCCGGCGACTGTGGCGAGCAGCAGCAGCGCCGCCGCCACGCGTGGCCGGAAACGCGAACCACCCAGGACCAACACGAACAGCAGTTTCAAGAGGGAGTTTGCAATGACGCCGATAGTGATCGCGAGCGCGGCGACGTGTATTTGTGTGGCGTCGTCTGCAAAGCGGGACATTGACAGGGTGAGGGCGTCCATGTCGGTGAGGCCAACCAGCGCGGCCGACGCGAGCACGCCGGAATTGCCAACGGTGGCGTGCACCCAGGCAATCACGAACAGCACCACCTGAAACGCGACGGCCATCTTGATGGACGTGGCCAACGCCAGCGGATTCTGCAAGGCCCGATCGGGCGGCGTCAAAGTTTCTTGATCGGAGGGCGCGCTGATTGACTCGACCGGGCGTGTTTCGTGCTCGCGCCACAACGCCAACGCCAACACGGCAACGCCGGCGACGAATGCGGGAGCAAGCAGGAAGAGCAGTTCGTAGAACAAACCGGGCTGCAGCGCCGTGGCCATGATGATCACGCGTGGCAGCAGCACGGTGCACGCGGCGGACACACCAAAGGCCAATGGCAGCGCGAGCGCTGGTTCCTGTTTGCTGCGTCGACTGAACGTGAACGCAACCGCGGTGGAAGACACCACGCCGCCCAACAGTCCGGTGATGCCGAGTCCGCGCGTTTCGCCGACCAGTTTGCGCGCGATGTATCCAGCGAAATTGAGGGCACTGAACAGCAGCACCACCGACCAGAGTTGTCGCGGCTGAAAGGCGCCAAAGGGACCGTAGGCCCCCGTCGGCAGAATTGGCAAAACAACCAGAGCGAGCACCGCGAACTGCAGCGTGGCACGCAATTCGGCAGTGTCGATACGTTGCAGCCAACGCTGCATCGATGACTTCTCGGCCAATAACACCACCGCAAGCGATCCGACCGCGGCAGCGAGTGCGCGATGTCCGGCGCCCGACGAGACGCCAATTGCCACGACGAGAATAGCGGCGATCTCGGTGGTGCCGTCGGCGGTAGTGCCGGGACGGGTCATCGTGGCGGCGTATGCGACGACGACAAAGAGGATTGCTCCGCCAATGAGGCACGCGGCGACCGCCGGCTGTCCGAGTCTGACAAACCAGCCGCCAAATCCTCCGATCGCGCCCAGCAGGGCAAACGTGCGCAACCCGGCAAAGCGGGAATCGGGCCCGGTGGCATGGCCCGACCACTCGCGCTCAAGTCCGACAGCCAGCCCCACGAGGGCGGCGACGAGCAGGTCGAAGGCGAGGGAGAGGTCCATCGAGAGGGAAGGTAAGAGTTGACAGGCGTTGTGATAGCTGATATCCTTGCATCCGGATAATCGGATATGACACAACCACGCCTCTCCATCCACGAACGGCTGGCCGAATTGGCCGATGCCACCCGGTGCCGACTGTTGTTGGCACTGGAGCGGCAGGAGCTCACGGTTGGAGAGTTGTGTTCGGCGCTGCAGTTACCGCAAAGCACGGTGAGTCGGCATCTCAAGATTCTGGCGGACGAGCAGTGGGTGACGTCGCGCGCCGAGGGGGCCAGCCGGTGGTATCGTCTGTCGCCGTCACTCGATGCTGAAGCCACCTCGTTGTGGGCGTTGGTTCGCGCACCGCTGCGCGCTGCGCCGTCGGCGGCGCAGGACGTCGCGCGACTCGACGCGGTTCTGATTGCGCGTCGATCACGCAGCGAGGCGTTCTTTGCGACCGCGAGCGCCGAGTGGGATACCCTGCGCAGCACGATGTTCGGCGCGCGCGCCGACGTGCTGGCGGCACTGGCCTTGCTGGATCCGTCATGGGTGCTGGGTGACTTGGGATGCGGCACCGGCACGTTGGCGTCGGCGCTGGCACCGCACGTGGCGCACGTGCACGCCATCGACGCATCGTCCGCGATGCTTTTGGCCGCCCATGCGCGTCTTGCAGCGGTGGGCAACGTGACCGTGCATGAGGGATCGCTTGAGGCGCTGCCACTGGCCGATGCCTCACTGGACGTTGCCGTCATGATGCTGGTGTTGCATCACGTGGCCGATCCGGCCCGCGCCCTGCGTGAAGTTCGCCGTGTACTGCGTCCGGGTGGGCGCGTGCTGGTTGCGGATATGCGCGCACATTCGCACGGTGAGTATCAGCAACAGATGGGACATGTGTGGCTTGGATTTGACGCGTCCATATTGGAACGATGGTTGATGGAGGCAGGGTTTACCGGCATGCGCTTCACGCCGTTGCCGGTTGATCCTGACGCTGCAGGACCCGCGCTGTTCACCGCCGTAGCCCGCATTTCACCCCAGAGGATTCAGATCGATGGTTACTGAAGTCATGACCGAGCACGGTGTGTCCACGCTTGCGGCTACCAATCGTCCGGCGTTTGCCGTGCGTGATTTGTCGCTGGCCGAGTGGGGTCGCAAGGAAATCCGGCTGGCCGAGCAGGAGATGCCTGGGTTGATGTCGGTGCGCGCGGAGTTTGCGGGCAAGACGCCGCTGAAAGGTGCGAAGATCATGGGCTCACTGCATATGACGGTGCAGACGGCGGTGCTCATTGAAACACTGGTGGCTCTGGGTGCGGATGTACGTTGGGTGTCGTGCAACATTTTCAGCACGCAGGATCATGCTGCGGCCGCAGTGGCGGTGGGTCCGCATGGTACGGTGAGTGCGCCCAAGGGCACACCGGTGTATGCGTGGAAGGGGGAATCACTTGAAGAGTACTGGTGGTGCACCGAGCAGGCGCTGATGTGGAGCGATGGTACGGGCCCCAACCTGCTACTGGATGATGGTGGCGATGCGACGCTGCTGGTGCATCGTGGTGCCGAGTTCGAAAAGGCCGGGACCATCCCGTTGTTTGACAGCGACAACGAACCCGAAGAGTGGGGTGTGATTCTCGATCTGCTGCGCGCGGAGAAAGCGAAGGACTCGGGCCGGTGGACGAAGGTATTGGCCGGCATTCGTGGTGTTTCGGAAGAGACCACGACGGGCGTGCATCGGTTGTACGAAATGGAGCGAGCGGGCACGCTGGCCTTTCCGGCCATCAACGTGAACGACGCCGTGACCAAGTCGAAGTTCGACAACCTGTACGGCTGCCGCCATTCCATTGTGGACGGACTCAATCGCGCAACCGACGTGATGCTGGCTGGCAAGATTGCCGTGGTGATGGGCTACGGCGATGTGGGCAAAGGCTGCGCGCAGGCGCTGAAAGGACAGGGCGCACGCGTGGTGATTACCGAGATTGATCCCATCTGCGCGTTGCAGGCGGCGTTGGAGGGCTATCAGGTGACGACGTTGGAAGACATCGTTGACACCGCCGACATCTTCATTTCGGCGACCGGCAACAAGAATGTCATTGCGGTCGAGCACATGAGTCGCATGAAGGACAAGGCGATTGTGGCGAACATCGGCCACTTCGACAACGAGATCGACATGGCCGGTCTCAAGAAAGTGGAAGGGATGAAGCGTATCAACATCAAGCCGCAGTACGATGAGTTCGTGCTACCGAATGGCCGCTCCATTCTCATCCTGGCGGAAGGGCGTCTGATGAATCTGGGCTGCGCCACGGGTCATCCGAGTTTCGTGATGAGTGCCAGCTTCACCAATCAGGTGCTGGCGCAGCTGGACTTGCATGCCAATGCCGACACGTACGCGAAGAAGGTGTTCACGCTGCCGAAGCACCTGGATGAGAAAGTGGCGCGGCTCCACCTGGACAAGTTGGGCGTGAAGCTGACGGTGCTGACGACGGAGCAAGCGACCTATTTGGGTGTGGACAAGAACGGGCCGTTCAAGTCGGATCACTACCGGTACTAGGCCAGGCGGATCTTATGCGAGGTCTTCCGGCGTCATGCGGAAGGGGCTCACGACAAGCAAGCCGTCGATTTCCTGACCATCCTGGAGATCTTCGGTGAGCAGATAGCGACATCCGACAGTCTGCGCGCTGGCGACGATAAGCGCATCCCACCACGACAGCTGATAGCGTGCTTCGACGTGCCACGCACGCTCGAGAATTGGCGTGGTGATTTCAACGGGTGACCACGTCAACAGCGCGCGAACCTCGCGTTGCGCATCCGCCGCAGCAAGTCCGGGGCGCAGCTTACGCGTGGTGGTTGCATAAAACTCCTGGAGGACTTGCACGCTTAGCCGACCGCGTTGATTTCTCCATAGTGCTTCGATCCAGCGTCGCGCGGCGCGATGTCGTTCGCCTGCCGCGGCATCGATGGCATAGACCAGCACATTGGTGTCAACGAAGAGCGGAGCGGTCATGCAGGTCAACGCGAGAGGGGTAGGCGGATCCCGCCTCGGACAACGGGCGTGCTTCGCGGATCAGGTATTGCTGCATCTCAGTCTGATAGGTCACCTGCCGTGCCATTTGCTCGCGCAGCAGTTCACCGAGCATGCGGGAGACGCTGGTATCGAGCTCCGCGGCTCGGATTCTAGCCCAACGTGCGACGTCCTCATCGAGCGTGATGGTCACGTTCTTCATGACATGAATATCGTGTAACACGATAATCGTGTCAAGCACTCTCGGAGCTTCCCAGCGAACGGCGAATCAGTGTAGGCTCCGTCATGGCTCTCCAAGAAATCGCAAAACTGTGATTTTCCGGAGACGCCAGCCGACGGTGCCGGCCATTTGCATCGCTTCGGACGCTCCTTGGTGGCCCGTTCCAGTAGCCAGCGTGGTAGTCGGCCAAGAATCGGGGTCAGGTTGTCGATTTCACATCGAAGTGCCGGCCGACATGTCCGATCACGAATCGTGATTCCAACGGTGCGCGCGACGTAAAGTAAATCCGCAGGCAGTACCGCGGATCGTACGTGGATCCGATCACGAGGTGTTCGAGGCACTCGTACGTCGACCCGTCGGCGCCAACCAGCTGATACTGTGATCGCTGTCGTTCGGAGGTCGATGGCGCCACCGCCCCGCGATAGTCGATGCCATACTCGCGAAACGCATCGCGCACTGACATGCCCAATCCACCACGCTGACGGCGACGCGCCACCTCGGCCATTGCATCAAGCAGCGCGGCAACGCGGTCGACGTCTTCGAACGGACTGTCCACCGCAGAACGCTCGGCGCTCTCAAGAAAGAGCAGCGCATCGGCATGCGCACTGGCCGAGAGACGAACCACTTGTTGAAGTGAAGGCGCGTCGTCGTCATCACTGGCGGTCTCAGACAGCGTCGAGAGCGGAGAGTCGATCGCGTTGTCGACGGGCGCGCGTTCAGGAAGTCGATCGGCCGCGGCAATCAGATCGCCAAGGCGACTGTCGATCCGATCCAGTCGGCGCTCGACGGAGTTTGCACCGACCGCACGAACGGCAGCGGCGGTTCGCAGTCGTGCAACTTCTCCCTGAAGTTCCCGGTTCGCGGCGGCCAACTGCTGAATGGCCGACGTAAGCGTTCGAATTTCGTCGGTCAATGCGGCGAGTGGCGCCGCTAGGCGAACATCGTGAGGTGTGGTCACCGCCAGCGGCTGCAATTCAGATTGCGCGTCAAAGATCTCACGGTCTGCTGTCACTGCTGCAGAGCCTGGCACGGATGTCGCGCGTTGTGAAGGGTCCTTTGGACTTTCACGTTTCGCGCGGCCAGCCCGCTCGCGACGGGCCGAGATTGTGTGAGGGACAGGCACGCGAGCCTTCATCGTTACAGACAGTCGGCCCACGAGTTCGGCTCGTAAAACCGGGTCTTCCAGCCAGTCTCTGAGAAGAAGCGGATGTTCCTCGGGCGAAGAGGCACAGTTGAAGTCGGGCATGTAAACGCGCAGCGCGCCCCAAAAACAGGAGAGGCGTTTGTCACCCAGCAAATCGGTAAGCGAAAACGTGGTTGGATGGCGATCAATCACGTACAACCGACACAGTCCCAGCAGCTCGTCGGCGATCTCGTCTGGTGGCAGCACGTACGTTCCATCGTCCAACGGTGACACGACAGCGACGGGGAAATCCCGGGACTCGGACAACAGGGTGTCGCGAACAAGCGCGCTCATCGTGTCGGCCGAAACAACGACTGGGGCGGTTTCGCCCCAGTCGTGAGTGAGTCGGAGGTCACGATTGAGCGCTGAGATGAACGGAGGACGCGCCTGGCCTACGCCGGCGAAACCGCGCACAGTCTGGATACCGCCCGGGATGAACACGCGCACCGTGAGAGTGAGCACGTCTTCCTGCTCATGGAGGACGGCGTGCAATTGACAGGCGACGCCGCGAACCACCGGGTGGGAATATCGCCAGTGCAACTCGCCGATCCACGCACCACGCTCGCCATCGGTGGCCCAATGCACGCCCTGAAAGCGCGACGCCGGTCGTGCGAACGACTGGTCGGCGGTAAGTGGTGGCATGTCGGGCCATTCGCGCGCGATGGCGTTCCCAAGCACGTTCAGTGTCTTGCCGAGCGGTCGTTCGCGACCGAGCCATGGCCGAATACGGAAGCGCGCAGCGAACACGCAATCGTCATCCGCACCGACATCGAGCGGTTCGTGCTCACTGAGCAGTGACGCGGCCGTGCCCACCAGCCGCCAGCCAGTCGCCGTAATTCGTGCGTCAGCGAATCGCGATTCTCGAGAGTCCACAGTGACACTCCGAACCCTGAATGGCCGTCGACCAAAGCGAACAGTGCCGAAGGGACCGCACGTCGAACGCCGCATTCGGAATATTCCACGCGCGCCCGCATGGTGCCAGTGGCGCTGCGTCATGAAATCTCAATGGTTCAGTTGGTCCCAATTTTCGGCTTGCTGTGCACCAACGGCACTGGAAAACCGAAGAACCACTGTGAATTCTTACGGTCTTCCTTCGTGACCGCCGTCATATCTTTGATGAAGGGCAGCAACTCCTTTTGCTGGACGGTAACGATCTTGTCCGCAACGTCGGCCTGATCCCAGAAGGTGGGCCAGAAGCGTTTTGTGGCGGCGGTGACACTGTCGAGCGCGACCTTGCCCACGGCGCCCTCGGGCTGCGTGGCCAGAAAACGGCCCAGGGGCACATAGATCTCGCGTACCTTGAACGCATAGAGCGAATCGGCGGTGAGCAATGCGGCGATCTGTGCTGGCGTGAGGAACAGCGAGTCGCTCTCTGACAACAGCAGGCGATGTACGTTGGACGTGTTATGCAGATAAATCGAGGTGATGGAATCGGCACTGCGGCGTTCCCAGCGCCCCTTGGTTTTCACCGGTTCAAGGGCCCGTCTCAACTGCTGCATATCGTACGGGACTGAGAAGTCGAGCGAGAAGTCGATGGTCACACGAAACGGCTGCCGACTGAGCGTGCGGAAGGCGCGTGTGTCGCCGAAACGGGGATTCACGTCGTAACGGAACCGTTGGGCAGTGGCATCGAAGCCTCGTGGCACCAGCAATACCGGATCCGGAATGGCGCGCGCGCCCCAGCCACGAAGATTGTTGTTGCCATGCAGGGCCTGGTCGAGTCCGGCCAGCGGATTCTCGAAGATCACGTTGGATTCGAGACGTCGCCCACGCACGGTAATCGGCAATCGCGGTCGGTATTGCACGTTGAGTTGCTGCGTCCAGGCGCCGCGGCAACTGTTGCGACCGGCGACCGCACCCAACTGGCGTTCGAGGCACTCACGCACGTTTTCCGGGGCGGCGCTGAGCAGCGCACGCATCTGACTTGCGGTGCCGGCATCAATGGCGGTAGCCGGATCGGGAACGAACGCGCGGTCGTTCGCGCGGCCGTCACCATTGATGTCACCCTGCACGATTGGCGTGAACGGCAGGCCGGACTGCAAGCGCGTGAAGAGTGTGAACGCGCCGACGTATTTGACGCTCACACCACCCTGCAACACCACCGCGTGTCGTGCATCGTTGAGTCCCGCAGCCCACTCCGTTGCGCGTGGATCGCCAAAGCCGGCGCCGTCAAATCCCCGATACTGCTGCGTGAGCGACTGAATCGTATATGAAGCCGACGTGAAGAACTGCAATCTCGAGCGCAGGCGGAACACATCGGGCATCACGGTCGCTGTCAATTGACCGCCATAGCCGCGCAGATCGCTGGTGCGCAATGCCACTCGGCCGAAGTCGTTCGAGCGTCGCGATTCGCGCGCCGACACGGCGCCCGTGGTCGTATC
>JANMRE010000026.1:0-3346 GCA_031370885.1 Gemmatimonadaceae bacterium | reverse complement strand
CCGCGCAGCGTGCTGGTGAGCGTCAGCGTGTCGCGCGGGCGGTAACGGCGTGGCCGCCGATTGACACGGATTCGCTGCTCGGCAGACGCACCGCAAATACGGTGCGTCCCGGACGCGACTCGATGAGATCCAGGCGCCCGTCGTGCAACTGTGCGATCCGTCGCGCGATGGCCAATCCCAGACCGGCGCCGCTGGTCGCGCTGTCGTCGGCGCAGGATCGCGCCGTGTCCAGACGCACAAAGCGTTCGAACACCCGCTCGCGTTCGGATTCCGGGATACCAGGCCCGGCGTCCGCGACGGTCACCACGTAATCGGATGCCTGTTGTGACATCTCGACGTGCACCGTCGCGCCTAGGGGTGAAAACTTGATACGGCCGTTTGGCGTCGGGCGCGCGACGAGAGCCTCTGACTTGTTGGGTTGACGTGGCGCGGGCGACGCGCCGAGCTAGATTTCGCTCATGATCGCCCAGGTCCCCTCCCGCTCCGATGTGCAGGCTCGACTGCAGGCAGTCCAAGCCGAGATCTTCGGGTTGGGCGTTCGACGCTTGGCACTGTTTGGGTCGGTCCGCCGGGACACAGCGCGTCCGGACAGTGATGTCGACTTGCTCGTCGAGTTCGAGCCCGAGCAGAAGACGCTCGCGCACCTCGTTGATCTCGGGGATCTCCTGGAGTCCGTGCTCGGACGGCATGTCGAGCTCGTCACGGCCGAGGGCCTGTCGCCCTTCTTGCGCCCGCGCATCCTCGCGGACGCTATGGATGTCGTACGAGCCGCGTGATGTGCTTCGGCACATCCTCGCCGAGGTGGACTTTCTCATCGAGGTGCGGGCGACGCTGACGCGGCAGGTGTTGGATGAGGACCCCATCCTGCAACGCGCCATTGTCCGAAGCCTCGAGATCATCGGCGAGGCGTCGAAGCGACTGCCAGCGGAAATGCACAACGCGAATCCCGCGGTGGAGTGGCGTGCGATGGCGCGAATGCGGGACCGACTGATCCATGACTACTTCGGCGTGGACTTCGATATCGTCTGGCGCGTGCTGCAGTTGAACATTCCGGCGCTGCAACAGGAAGTGCGCCGCATTCTGGGCGCAGGCTAACGGCGGTTGGTGCAGGTGGCCGCGTCAGGGAATCGCACATTCGTCCGCAAGTGGAAGGTGTAGCGCAGGCCGTCGGAACCCACATCCCACGTCCGAGCGAGTGCAGGCTCGATCTGCTGATTTCGCGACGGAATCGCTGGACGTCCACGCCTGTCAGCGACTCCGGCGCTAGCACCTTCACGACGACCTTGCGTTCGAGCGACGCTTCTTGGGCAGGTCGGCGCCAGTCGTAGCGCACGCACGATCGTGGGCGGCGTCTCCGCTGTGTCCGTCCGCAAATGCTCATGGTATGAACCACCAGTACGGCTCTGACTGTCCCCGGCGGAGCAGTCGGCGAAGCGCGTTGTCCGGCGGAGTGCCCGTGAGGACCAGCATCAGGTCGGTGAGAAAGCTGAAGTTGGCACCATAGTAGCCGTGTCCAAGGAAATCCGTCGACGCACGCGACGCGTCGATTGAGACCAAACCTGCCGCACGCACGATGCTAGGTTTGAGGTCGCCGGCGCGGTCCCCCGACCAGAAGAGTTCCGACGCCCTCAGCGCCCGATCCGAACCGGAGGCGTAAAGCGTAACGCGACGTGCCTTCGATTTCACTCTCGGGAGGAACCGCGTGAAGTCACCGACCTTCATGTCGGCCGCCGCCAACGCTACCTCGCCAAGAACTGAATCGGGATGCGAAAGTTGCATGGATGCGATGGATTTGACAGCTATTCGTGCTCCCATGCTGTGGGCTATCACGTGAATTCGACCGGCGCCGGTAAGCCGTTTTACCTCAGTCAGCAACACTTCAAGATTCAGTGTCGATTGCTCAACCTCGTCCGCGTCATGTGAATAGCGCACAAGCGAATTCTTCGAGGGCCAGCTGTATGAAATTGGTGCACCGTCGAACCCGAGATCTCTGCTGAGTTGCGCTGTACGCAACAGGGCATCGTCGAACGAGACGTGGAAGCCGTGAACGAACACAAACGCTTCCTTCTTCGTCGAGCGCCCGATCATTGCACGAAGGGTGTCGATCGCCGCCGCGGAATCTCGGATCTCTCTCAGCTGCCGGATCGTCATGTATCTGGCTGGATCCGCGCCATCGTCCCACACGGCATACCACGCCGGAGAATCGATACTCCCGGGACGATGGGTATTCGGAATACTCACCGAGGCGATTCCAAACTGAAGCAGAGGCTTGTTAGTCGCTGGTCGAAAACGATCGGGTCCGAACACTCCGACGCGGGCCGAATCAGCCAAGAGTCGCTTCCGATCAGTCGCGAAGAAAACCTTTACCTCCGACCATCCGGCCCGGACCGTATCGGTCGGGCCTGTCACCCGTATCGTATCGATTCGATTCGCGAAGATCGTGTCTCGCTGAACGACGCGTACCGTATCGTACTGGATGCGAGGCAGACGCGGATGACAAGCGCCAACAAACAGGAGAGCGCCGAAAAATGGCCGACGAGCATGTCGACACTGGGCAACAGCCCGCAACATGAACTGTTCGATGAATTGGCTCATCGCTCGGTACCGGATCATAGTTGGTATGAAGCGGCGGCTGGGCCTCCACGGTAACGTGGTGGCAAGTCCTGCTCCACCACTATCCACGCGCTCACCGTCTAGCGACGGGGCGCATACCGGGAGGCCAGCCACCATGGAGATCATAGGCTTGGATCTGCATAAGCGCGAGAGTCAGTTGTCCATCAAGGCGGACGACGGGTCTATCACCGACCGCCGGATCGCGACCAGCCGGGAGCGGTTCACCGCCGTGTTCGGCGAGCGGCCGCGCGCCCGTATCCTGCTCGAGGCGAGCACGGAGAGCGAGTGGGTCGCGCGCCACCTGGAATCGCTCGGGCACGAGGTGATCGTCGCCGATCCGAACTACGCGCCGATGTACGCCAATCGCTCGCGCCGCACCAAAACGGACAAACGCGATGCGCGGACGTTGATGGACGCGTGCGAGACGGGCGCGTGGCGTCCGGCCTATCGCCTCTCCGAAGCACGGCGCCATGTGCGGGCCGAACTCGCGGTGCGCGATGCGCTCGTGCGCACGCGGACGCGGTATGTCGCACTCGCCAAGGCGCTCGTGCGACGCGACGGATTGCGGGTGCCGACGAGTGCGAGCGCCTGGGTGCCAACGCGGATTGCCGAATTGGATCTCTCCCCCCCGTTAACGACGGAGCTGTCCCCGCTGTTCGCGGTGTTCGCGCCGCTCACCGCGCAGATCGGCGTGGCCGATGCGCGCATCGCGGCCTTCGTGAAAGAGGAGCCG
>JANMRE010000744.1:0-5733 GCA_031370885.1 Gemmatimonadaceae bacterium | reverse complement strand
CCATCGGCGCGGACTGGCAGCATCGAAGTCCGGCCGGTCATGGTGTATTCGTCGATGTAGTGTGTCGAACGTGAATGGGAGTGAGCATGCGGTGGATGATATTCGCATTCTGGTCGACGCGGTGTATCGCAACGACTCCCGCCGGGTGCTCGCTACCCTGATTCGCCTTGTCGGCGACTTCGATCGCGCTGAGGAGGCGATGCACGATGCCTTTGCCACCGCGCTCGATCGATGGCCCCGTGAGGGTGTGCCCGCCAATCCGTCGTCATGGCTGATCTCGGTGGCCCGCTTCAAGTGCATCGACGCGGCACGGCGACAGTCACGGTTTGAGTCGGCGACCATACTGGTCGCGGAGCAGTTGCATCCACCGCCGGACGACGCGCCGCCGCCCGATGAGGTCGGGGACGACCGGTTGCGCCTGGTCTTTACGTGTTGTCATCCGGCGCTTTCGCTGGAAGCGCAGATCGCACTCACGTTGCGTGAGGTATGCGGGCTCACCACCGAAGAAATCGCGCATGCATTTCTGATTGCCCCATCAACCTTGGCGCAACGCATCGTGCGAGCCAAGGGCAAGATCCGGGACGCCCGTATTCCGTATCAACTGCCGAGTCTCAAGGAGCTGCCCGCGCGACTCGATGGCGTTCTGCGCGTGATCTATCTGGTGTTCAACGAGGGATACTCGGCGACCTCAGGCGACGCAATCACGCGGCGGGACCTGTCGGGCGAAGCGATTCGGTTGGGCCGGCTGCTGAGCGCGCTGATACCCGAGCCGGAGGTCCATGGATTGCTGGCGTTGATGCTGCTGCACGAGGCGCGACGGCCGGCCCGAACGTCGTCGGCCGGCGAGCTGGTGCTGCTCGAAGATCAGAATCGCGGCATCTGGGATCACTTCATGATTGCGGAGGGGTCGGCACTGGTGCAGCGAGCGATGGCCTCGCGCCGATTCGGACCGTACACGTTGCAAGCGGCCATTGCTGCCGTGCACGCGGAGGCGTTTGATGCGGCGCTCACTGACTGGCCACAAATTGTCGGATTGTACGACGTGCTGCTGCGCGCCGACGACTCGCCGGTCATCGCATTGAATCGCGCAGTTGCCCTGGCGATGCGCGATTCGCCGCAGGCCGGTCTGGCCGAAATCGACGCGATTTTGGCGCGAGGTGACCTGATCGAATATCATCTGGCGCACGCCGCACGCGCGGATCTCTGCCGTCGGCTGGAACGCTGGTCAGACGCTCGCGCGGCGTACCATACGGCCCTCGCGCTCACTCAACAGGAGCCCGAGCGGCGATTTCTCGAGCGACGATTGGTCGAGCTGCCGTGACCGCGCGTCGGACACGGATCAACGATCACCCGTGATGCCCGCGGTCACAGAGGGCAAACCGATCCCGCATTTCCCTCCCGTCCCTCGTGGGCAACACGCGCGGCACCTCGTCGCTCGCAATGCGCGCCCGAATCAGAATCGGGCCCCTGCCCTCATGCAGCAGCGCCCGCGCCATTGGCGCGTCAGCCATTTGGGACACGCTGCGCGTCTCGGCAAACCCACATGACGCCGCGATGCCAACAAGATCGACGCCCGCACTCGTGTGGCTGGCCTGCATCCCCGTCTCGCCGTACCGACCGTTGTCCAACACGACAATCGCCAGATTGCGTGGCTGCTTCACTCCGATCGTGGCGAGACTCCCCAGTCCCATCAGCGCGTCGCCATCCCCGGTGATTACCACGACGCGGCGCTCCGGTCTGGCAAGGGCGAGACCGAGTCCGATCATGGCGGTGCCTCCCATTCCGCCCCACTGATACAGGTTGAGCGGATGATCGCCGGCAGCGGCGACATCATAGGTGGCCGAACCGAGACCGCTCACAACCACGAGCCCACCGCGATCGACCAGCAACGCCTGCACGAATTCGCGCCGAGGCAGCGCCGGCTGCGACGGAGACGACGTCATCAGCGAATCCACTGCTTGTGACCAATCAACTGCTGCGACAGCACGATGGCGACTGCCCGGTTGTCGTTGAACGCCATGTCGCATCCCGCGCCAACGATGTCATTCACATCCTCCGGTGCTTGAACGCGATACGTGCTGAACCCGCATGACGCGAGCACGCTTTCCGTGATCGAACCCATCGGCACCTGCCACGGATTGAACTCGCCGGATTCACCACGCATGGTCACGAACAGCAGGCACGGCACGTCAAAACCGCGCACGATCGAAAACATGTTCACACAATTGCCCACACCGCTGCTCTGCATGAGCAGCGCCGCGCGCTGCCCACCAAGGGCGGCACCCACCGCGAGCGCCACGCCTTCCTCCTCGGTCGTCAGCACAACATCGGCAATGGTGGGATCGTCGATGCAGCGCTGAATCAAGCGCTGATGGCCGGCGTCGGGCACGTAGCCCACCTGGCGCACGTCCACCCGTTTCAAGTGGGCGAAGATGTCGTCGGACCACTGGGGTACCATCAGTACTTCGGCACCAGCGGGTCCACGTCGTCGCTCCAGCGCAAAATGCCACCGGCAAGGTTCGTGACGCGGGCAAATCCAGCGCCCTGCAGCAATTGCGCGGCATCCGCGCTGCGCTTTCCGCTGCGACACATCACGATAATCTCGCGCGAACGATCCAACGTGTCGAGCACTGCGCCCATCGAACCCAGCGGGATCAGGCGCGCGCCCGGAATGGCAGCAATCTGTGCCTCGTACGGTTCGCGCACGTCGATCAGATCAATGTCATCTCCGCGCGTCAGTCGCGCCGACAGATCCAGCGGCGTAATCTCGTTCACCTCGCCACGATTCGGCGCGGACACCACTCCCGGAGTTCCACAGAACTCGTCGTAGTCAGTCAATCGCGTGATCGTTCGCGTTCCACATGCCGGGCAGAGTGGATCGCGGCTGATGCGCACGGAACGAAACTGCATGGTCAACGCGTCCACCAGCAGCAGACGGCCGACAAGCGTTTCCCCAACGCCTAGTATGATCTTCAGCGTTTCCGTGGCCTGAATCGTGCCAATCAATCCGGGAAGCACGCCAAAAACGCCGCCCTCTGCGCAATTCGGCACCATGCCCGGCGGCGGCGGCTCGGGATACAGACAGCGATAGCAGGGCCCGTCTGCGGTCGCGAATACCGACGCCTGTCCGTCAAACTGAAACACGGAACCGTACACGTTCGGCTTGCCGAGCAGTACACACGCATCGTTGGTGAGATACCGTGTGGGGAAATTGTCCGTGCCGTCCACCACAATGTCGTAGGCGCTTACGATATCGAGCGCGTTGGCCGACGTGAGCCAGGCATCGTGCGTCTCGACGTGAACATGCGGATTGACATCGCGCAATCGGTCGCGCGCCGACTCGAGTTTGGGACGACCCACGTCGCGACTGCCATGCAGCAACTGTCGCTGCAGGTTTGACTCATCCACCACATCGTGATCGACGAGCCCCAACGCACCCACGCCGGCGGCCGCAAGATAGAGTGCCGTGGGTGAACCAAGCCCGCCCGCGCCAACGATCAGCACCCGCGCCGCTTTCAGCAAACGCTGTCCGGCCGGACCCACGCCTGGAAGCGTCAGGTGGCGACTGTAGCGCAGCAACTCCGGAGTTGTCAGCGCCAACGCGTCTTCAAGTCGGTCGCGCGGTCCTACGTCAGATGATTCCACAGGGACAGTCCGGGAAAGCGGGAAGGATCAATGGTGGGCGTCCGTGAGCCAATGCGCAACAATCGACAGCGGCATGTCCGGCTGGTATCATTGGCTATCGGGCCCCTTTTTCCGGAGGCGCAAGGTATGAGCCGAATACGAGTACTCGTTGGAACACGCAAGGGAGCGTTCATTCTCACGTCGGATGGCGCGCGAAAGAAATGGGACGTAGTGGGCCCGCATTTTCCGGGATGGGAGGTCTATCACCTGAAGGGATCACCCGTCGATCCCGACCGACTGTATGCGTCGCCGTCCACGGGATGGTTCGGTCAGGTCATTCAGCGATCTGACGATGGCGGCGCGACATGGGCGCCGGTAGACAACAAGTTCACCTATGATGGAGTGCCCGGTACGCATATGTGGTATGACGGCACACCGCATCCGTGGGAGTTCAAGCGTGTGTGGCACCTGGAACCGTCGCTGACTGATCGGGATCTCGTGTATGCCGGCGTTGAGGACGCGGCCATTTTTCGAACCACAGACGCCGGTGCCCACTGGACCGAACTGCCCGGGCTACGCGAACACGGGTCGGGATCGAGATGGCAACCGGGCGCCGGCGGTCTGTGCCTGCACACCATCCTGCTGGACCCTTCCAATGCCAATCGCATGTACATCGCCATCTCCGCTGCCGGTGCGTTCCGCACGGACAACGGCGGCACCAGCTGGACGCCGATCAACAAGGGCCTTCGGTCGGCGCAGATCCCCGATCCCGACGCTGAAGTCGGTCACTGCGTGCACCGGATCGCCATGCATCCGTCAAGACCGCAAACCCTCTACATGCAGAAGCATTGGGACGTGATGCGGAGTGACGACTGCGGCGATCACTGGCACGAAATCAGTGGCAATCTGCCCAGCGATTTCGGATTTCCGATCGCGGTGCACGCACACGAACCCGAAACAATTTACGTAGTGCCGATTACGAGCGACGCGCACCACTTTCCCCCCGAAGGCAAGCTGCGCGTGTACCGAAGCCGCACCGGCGGAAACGAATGGGAAGCGCTGACGAACGGCTTGCCGCAGCACGACTGCTATGTGAACGTGCTACGCGATGCGATGGCGGTGGATTCACTCGATTCCTGCGGTGTGTATTTCGGAACAACTGGTGGCCAGGTGTACGCCTCCGGTGATGCGGGCGATCACTGGACGCCGATCGTGCACGATCTTCCGTCGGTGCTGTCGGTTGAGGTGCAGACACTGTCATGATTCGCGTCGTGCTGCCGTCACCACTGCGGTCATTGGCGCAGGTGGGCTCCGAGATATCCGTCGAGGTCACGGGCGCAGTGACGCAACGGTCAGTGTTGGATGCGGTCGAGGCCCGGCATCCGATGCTGCGGGGAACGATGCGCGACCATGTCACGCAACAGCGTCGGGCCTTCGTGCGATTCTTTGCCAGTGAACAGGATTTATCACTCGACTCACCGGATACCCTGTTGCCGGCCAGCGTGGCAGATGGTCGGGAACCGCTGCTTGTCGTTGGCGCGATGGCGGGCGGGTAGCCGGCGACGCCACGCTTGAGTCCATAACACCGCACGGAACACACCTCGGCATCGACGTTCGTTCCCCTCAGCGCCCGACCCTTTGGAGACGATTCCATGTCCCTGTACGACGAGCTGGATCTGCTGGACCAGGCAGAGTCCGAGACACGGCAGATCGCCAACGAGACGGATTTTGCGAGTGATGTCGATCGACGCCAGTTCGTATTTCTGTCGTTGGCCGCGGCCGCTGCAACGACGTTCGGGTTTGGCGCCAAGGCACTGGCGCAGACCGACGGCGCTGGACGAGGTGCACAGCCAGCGGTTCCGCCCGTGCCACTCGACAACATGGAACCGGTTTCGTGGACGTTTCAGCCGTACCCCGGCGGAATCGGCACCCTGCTCGAGAAAACCTACCGCGAAAAAGGTGTCGCGGCGTTTGCCCGTCAGCCATTCGCCTGGAATGCCACAACGGCGGGTGCGTTTCATCTGGCGCCCTGGGGAACCGCTGCGCTGCCGTCCACCGACGAAGAGATCGCCTTTCTGCCCGCGCATCGTCTGTCGGCCGCGATCAAGG
>JANMRE010000683.1:0-2181 GCA_031370885.1 Gemmatimonadaceae bacterium | reverse complement strand
ATCTCGTCGGACAGAATGTCTCCGAACAGATTGGTTGTCACGATGACATCGAACATCTCGGGACGCATGACGAGATGCATGGCCATGGCATCGATGATACGCTCTTCGAATTCGATGCGTCCTTCGTATTCGCGCGCCACCATCCGGCCCACGTCCAGGAACAGACCCTGAGAGAACTTGAGGATATTGGCCTTGTGGACCAGCGTGACCTTTTTGCGATTATGTCGCACGGCGTATTCGAACGCGTAGCGCACGATACGCTCGGAGCCAACGCGTGTGATGATCGCGACCGACTCCGCGGCCGCCTTGGGGTCGTCACCGATGCGTATGTAGTGCTCCACACCGATATACAGGCCTTCAGTATTTTCGCGCACCAACACGAGGTCGATGTTGTTGAATCGACCCGGAATGATGGTGTGTGCCGGGCGCACGTTTGCGAACAAGTCAAACGTCTTGCGGAGGGCCACGTTGATGGACCGGAATCCATCGCCAATTGGGGTTTCCAGCGGTCCTTTCAGCGCGACGCGTGTGCGTTTGATCGAGTCGAGCGTGGCATCGGGGATCGGGTCATTCCAGCGGGCCACGCCGGCCATACCGGCGCTCTGGCGATCCCATTCAATATCGGCGCCGGCGGCGGCCAGAATGCGAACGGTGGCTTCGGCGATACTGGGGCCGATGCCGTCGCCGGGAATCAGCGTTACGGGAGTGGACATCGGGGAAAGATCGTTGGCGAAACGCGCTTGGTGAAGCGCTGGGCGAGCGGGAATCGGCTTCGAGTCATTGACATCGTCCGATCCGGAGCGCATACCCGATCGGATTGTCCGCACCGCACTCCCGAACGGTCGATTAATTCGCGTCCACCCACCTGCCCCCGCCGTGTCCCGATTCCTCCGGCTCCTCCCCTGGCTTGTCACCGCCGTTCTTGGCGCTGGCGCCCTTGCCATGGTGGCTCTCTCGAACGGCGAGAAGGTGAACGCCGCGTGGCTGCTGACGGCGGCCGTTTGCACTTACCTGATCGGCTATCGATTCTACAGCAAGATTATCGCGAGCAAGGTGTTCGCGCTCGACGCGACCCGGGCGACACCGGCCGAACGGCTGGACGATGGTCGCGACTTCGTGCCGACCAACAAGTGGATCGTCTTCGGGCATCATTTCGCGGCGATCGCCGGTCCCGGTCCGTTGGTGGGTCCGACACTCGCCGCGCAGTTCGGATTCCTGCCGGGGGCACTTTGGATTTTGGTGGGTGTCGTGCTTGGTGGCGCGGTGCAGGATTTCGTGATTCTGGCTTCGTCAATTCGCCGCAACGGCAAGTCGCTGGGTCAAATGGCCAAGGAAGAAATCGGGCCGGTGGCCGGCGGTACGGCACTGGTCGCCGTGCTTGGCATCATGATCATTCTGATCTCAGTGCTGGCGCTGATTGTAGTAAACGCGCTGCGCGACAGTCCGTGGGGCACGGTAACGATCGGACTGACAATTCCGATTGCACTGTTGATGGGTGTGTACCTTCGGTGGATACGACCCGGCAAGGTGATCGAGGCGACCGCGATTGGCCTGGTGCTGCTGCTGGCGGCCCTGTTTGCGGGCCAATGGGTGGCCGGATCACCAGACTGGGCGCCGGTCTTCACGCTGAGCGGAACGACGCTGTCATTGCTGATCATGGGCTACGGTTTTGCGGCCTCGGTGTTGCCGGTGTGGCTGTTGCTCGCGCCGCGAGACTACTTGTCGGCGTTCGTGAAGATTGGCGTTGTGCTGGCGTTGGGTGTCGGTATTCTGATTGCGTTGCCACCGTTGGAAATGCCGGCGGTCACGCAGTTTGTTGACGGATCGGGTCCGGTATTCGCCGGCAAACTGTTCCCGTTCGTGTTCGTGACGATCGCTTGTGGTGCAATCTCGGGATTCCACTCGCTGATTTCATCGGGCACCACGCCGAAGTTGCTGCGACGCGAAACCGATGCACGGTTTATTGGCTACGGTTCGATGCTCACCGAATCGTTGGTGGCCATCATGGCACTCATCGCGGCGTGCGCACTGACGCCCGGGGTGTATTTCGCCATCAACGCGCCGGTGGCCGCACTGGGCACGACGGCGGCGAGCGCGGCGGCCGCCATCGCGAACTGGGGTTTTGTGGTTACTCCGGAGCAACTGGACGCCCTGGCCAAGTCGGTAGGCGAATCGTCATTG
>JANMRE010000657.1:0-7876 GCA_031370885.1 Gemmatimonadaceae bacterium | reverse complement strand
GGCGGTGACGTCGCGACTCTCAACCTTGCTTTCCAAACTCAATCCGAATTTTCTTTTCAACGCACTGCACACCGTCTTACAGCTCATTCCCCTTGAGCCGCGTCGCGCGACGCAGGCCACTGAGCAGCTGGCGGGTCTTTTGCGCGCGAGTCTCGAGGAGGACCGCGACCTTATCACTCTCGCCGACGAGTGGGCGTTTGTCGAGCGCTATCTTGACGTCGAGCGTCTCCGCTTTGGTGATCGGCTGCACATCACCATGACCATGGAGGGCGACGCGCGTGACGCGCTGATCCCGTCGTTCGCGCTGCAGACGCTGGTGGAGAACGCCGTGCGTCATGGTGCGGCGCCCCAGGTGGAGCCGACGGCGCTGACCATCCACGCGCACGCCGATGAAGCCAGGCTCAAGGTGGTCGTGCGCGACACGGGAGTGGGAGCTGATCCATCAACGCTCGCCGGCCGAGGCACCGGCCTTGCGCGCTTGCGCGATCGATTGCGCGTGCTGTTCACTGATAGTGGCCGACTGCACATCGACACCCAACCGGGCTTGGGATTTACGGCCACCATCACGGTTCCACGACAGGGTGACGCGGTAGACGACGCGTGACCACCGGGCATCGCGTGACCGCGTTGATTGCCGACGACGAACCGCTGGCCCGGGCCGGATTGCGGGCCATGCTGGCATCGATTGACTGGATCACGTGTGTCGGCGAAGCCGCTGATGGTCCGGCTGCTCTCGACGCCATCGATACGCTGCGCCCCGAACTGGTATTCCTCGACATTCAAATGCCGGGACTGTCTGGTACGGAGGTGATGCGACGCGCCACGCACGATCCCTACGTGATATTCACCACCGCGTGGGCGCAACATGCCGCCGAAGCGTTCGAATTGGGTGCACTTGACTACCTGCTCAAACCGTTTGGCGCGGACCGACTGGCGTTGACGCTCGAGCGGGTTCGCTCGACGTTGGGCGAGCCTGCCGTCGCTCCGGCCCTTGATCGTTATCGGGAGGGACGGCGCGCCGGACCGATCAGTCGTGTGTTCGTGCGTTCGGGGCGAGCCATCATTCCCATCGCCATCGATAGCGTGTCGTGGTTTGAGGCAGATGGCGACTACGTGGCCGTGCACGTGGGCCGCGCGCGTCACCTGGTGCATCTGGCGCTGTCACGACTGGAAACGCGACTCGATACGGCGCGCTTCGTACGCATTCATCGCACGAAAATCGTCAATCTCGAGCACGTCAGAGCATTCAAGAGCCTGGGGAAGGGGCGATTGATCGCTGAACTGATCGATGGGACGCAGTTGGAAGTGAGCCGCAGCAAAGCTCGTGAACTGCGCGAGCTGGGCGAGTAACGCGAGAGCGGCACCGCCTTATGGCCGAAACGTTCCTGAAATCACCCACATCCGCCCGCTGCGAAACCCCTTCACATTGCTCCATGACGACGTGATCAGGAAATCAATGGTGCCGTCGCCGTTCACATCACCAATGCCCGTGGCATCGAATCCCAGCGTTTCGCCCGCGATGCGACCCGTGATGGTGCGCATCACCGTGCCATCTTTCCCGGAATACAAATAGACCTTGCCACCCGACTGCGCCACGCGCGAATACTGCCAAGCGCCAATCAACAGGTCGGCGTATCCGTCGTGATTGACATCGCCCACGTCGGCCGAGCCGATACCAAAGCCATCGCCCGCCTGTTCACCGGACAGCGCAAAGAACGGCCGTCCGTCCGAGCCGGAACGCACGTACACGCGCCCCGTGAACGGACCCTTCGCCGCGTCGGAGAAATCGGCCGCATACACGTCCAGCACACCGTCTCCATCCACATCGCCCACGAGCGACGCGAACATGGCGCCAAGCGCCCCACCGGTTTCGTCGGCGTCGATCTTGAATTTCTCCGCGCGCGTGGCGGCGTTGTACACGTACACTCGACCGGGTGCCGGCAACGCACCGCGCGTCGCGCCGGCACCCGGCGCACCAACCAACAGCGGCGTACCGCGCCCGGTCTTGGCGCCGGCAACGATACTGCCAAAGGCGTCGCCCGCCTTCTCACCGTCCAGCGTAAACAGCGATTCGCCATCCTTGCCCGAGAACACATAAGCGCGCCCCGCGCCGGCGCCCTTGGTGTTGTTGTTCGGCGCACCAACGATCACATCGGCCAACCCGTCGCCATTCGCGTCACCGGCACTCGCCGCGCTGCTGCCAAATCGTTCGGTGGCCTCGTGGCCGACCAGCGTGAGCAGCACCCGCCCATCTCGTCCGGAATACACATACGCCTTGTTGCTGCCAGGCGCTCCCGCAATCACATCCCCGGCGCCGTCGCCGTTCACATCGCCGGCGCCTTCCAGCCCCATCCCGAGACTCTCGCCAGCCGTGCCGGTTTGCATCCACAACCGTTTGCCGCTGCGGCCTGAATACACATACACTCGGCCGGGACCTGCGGGTTGTCCATTCGCCCCATACGTAGGCGCTGAGGTGACAATGTCGGTGATCTTGTCACCATCCACGTCGCCGATGCCACGTGCGATCCAACTGAACTGGTCGCCCTTGGTTTCGCCGGTGAACTCGCGCAGCACACGTACCGGCTCGACAAAGGGATGCACGAAATCGGCGGCGTTGAACATCAGTGCGGCGAATCGCGCATCGCGTTGCAGCGACGCGAAGTCGTTCGAGGTGCGAGCGAGATCCATATCGAATGCACCGGTGGCTTTGAGCCGACCCAGCATCTGCAGTGCGTCGTCGGCCTTGCCGCGCACAGCATAGATCGCGGCCGCGCTGAACATCGCCTGCAACTGCTGTGGCGGTGGCTGCGAGACGGACAGGAATGTCGCGAGCGCCTTGTCCAGATCACCTTTCTGCCGGTAGGCGTTGCCAAGCACCACACGACCCAGCGCGGCACTCGGTTGCCGCCGGAAAAAGTCCTCGAGCGTGGCGATCGCGCTGTCGGGCTGTCCGGCGCGCAAGGCCGCCTGCGCTTTCACGATCTCTGTGGGCACGCCGCCGCTGCCGCCCTGCGCGGCTGCCGAATGCAGGGCCAATCCCAGCAGGGCGCTGATGCCGGCGAGCTGCCAGCGGAACAGTGTTGCGCGCATGGGCGAAAGGGAAAAGGAGCGTGACGCGCCAGAAAGGTTGCACTGCGGAGGACGCGGAGAACAGCGTTGTGACGCTACCGCAGGCGTCTTGCGTCCTTTGTGACCTTCGCGGTTGAATTCCAGGATCTGTCGGTCGTCGTGGCCCATTCCCTGCTGCTCGCGACCGCACACCGCGCATTGCTTCTCGGCATCCGAGACGTCGTGCGTGTGAACCGTGCGCTCCACCTGCGCGCTCGTACGCCACGACCGCCGCGCGCGCCGCAGCGTGCGTGACGCCGCGTCGGCACGCTCGATCTTACCCGTGAGCGCGGCATCCTCCCGCACCTCCGACTCGGGATCCACTTCCGCGTGCGGTGCTTGCTTCACGAGATCTTCCAACAGGAGCGCAAGTTACTCCGCGTTCGTGCGCTCGGAATGTTTGCCCGGGCCGGCCGCGCGAAGCTTCGCCACGAGGAGTTCCAACGCACTGCTCTGCTGCAACACCGTCACGAGTCCGGCCAGCGCATACTCCGTCGCCGCCGCATGTCGGCCGTCCTGCGCGAGATCCGTCACGACGCTACGGACTTGGGCGAGCGCGACACCGTCCGTCATCTTCGGCAGGGTCGTCCGCCGACTACGCGCTGACCGCTCGTCGCAAACTGGTCGGGAAAGTCTCCTTGTCGGCCGGGTTCACGCCTCGCGGCACGTCGAGACCCGGGGAGAAGAACATCAGTTCTGATCCGTCATAGCTTCCCGCCGCCGTGTAACGGAGGTCGTACTCGCGCTTTCGGTAGTCGCGGTAGAGCCGCCGGATTTCGGGAACAGCGTCGTACGACACGACCCACCGCCATAGAACGCTCTCAAGAGCATCGGCAACTGCTGCATGATCGCCGGGGCCGTAATAGTTCGCGTACAGCTTCTGCTGGCCCTTCACAAAGTAAGGCGGATCGAGGTAGACGAGCGCCTTGGCCGGAAGCTGCTCACTGCACCGGGTCAGGAACTCGAGCGCGTCCAGATTCGTGAGTGTTATTCTCGAGCCGAGCGACGCGATGCGCTCGATCCGACGTACGAGGTCGCGTGCGTTATACCGGGCGTCGATTCCCCAGTTGCCAGTCTGTTTCAACCCGCCGATCACGCCACCCGAGGCGATGATCCCGGACCGGTTCGTCCGGTTCAAAAAAAACGTGGAGAAGCCGAGTTCAAGAAGTGCATTGGTCTCTTTTTCTTCTTGCACTCGGCGTTGTCGTCGCCATTCAGCGATGGTCAGCCGCGTGTCCACAATCCGCTTACAAAATTCGTCGGTGTGATTCAGCACGCCATACCAGAACGCGTAGAGGGAGCGATCCAGATCGTTGATATGGATTCGCGACGCGTAGTCACCGAAGAGCAGGTAGAGCGCGACACCCGCCCCACCGGCGTACGGTTCGGCGTAGTGCCCATCACACAGCTGATTTCTTTCAAACAGGAGTGCAACGAACGGAGCGAGCTTGCTCTTCCCACCGGGGTAGCGGAGCGGGCTGTAGTGACGGTGAGTCGCCGTGGCGTCATTCGCGGCCGATGATCGTCGTCGGGTCACTTTGCCCACACCTTTTCAAAATAGTGCTGGAGATTGTCCCAATAAGTCCGGAGGTCGACGCCCATGGGCGCGAAGTCCTTGTTGTGGACGTAAGCGTGAAACGTGACGATGTTCGCCCCAACCAGCTTCTTTTCACCCGAGGCGTACGTCAGCGCCTTGATCTCGTTGGCATCGAGCACGCCTTTCTGTTTCAGCTCGCCCGCGACGAGTGACAGCTTCGCAGCAAGGCTCTCCTTCTGGCCTGCCGCGAGCTGAAGCCTGTGCGTTTTCACGTAGTGGTCCGTTGACAGCTCGAGAAACACTCGAAACAGCACCGACGCCGCATTCTGGAAGTCGTCGACGCGGATCAGCTGAAGCTCGCGAAAAATCTTCGCGATCCTCGGGTTGTCGATGTCGAGCTTGCACTTCGTAGATGCCATTCCTTTGCGCAGCGGCTTGACCTGGCCCCGTATGGTTTTCGTTCGAGGTCCGGATCCTTTTCCGCCAAGCGTTGTAGTCTCGACGAGTGTTCGCGAAACCTTCGCCGCCTTCGATGCATCCGGGAATTCGGAGTTCTTGAATCCATCGAGGTAGCCTTTCCGCTCTGCAGCGGTGTAGATCTTCGCGACTTTCACCGAACCGTTGGCGATTTCGCGCACGACCCGAGTCCAGCCCTTAAGCACTTCTGGCTGCGGGTACTTCGTGGTCACGCGGTTCTTCGCGTCGATGTCAATACCGAGGCGCTTGCGCACGGCTCCGTCGTCAACGAGACGCTGAAGGTTCGTGATGGGAAAATCGTGGAGTTTCTCTCGTGTCTCGTCGTCCAAGTCCGCGTGCGCGGCAACGAAATCGAGGATTTGCAGTTCCGGGTGAAGCACGTTGTTCTGCCGCGAATCGAAACGCATCTGCTCGATGGTTCCCCAGCGGACAGGACCCGCGCCTTCTGATTCGCCGACGTGCTTCAGTTTGATCCACGGGTTGGCCTCTGCCCTCGTGGCGAACAACGAACAGTCGAGCGACGTGGTCGGGTGCTTCTGGTACTCGCGACTCCACGCTTCGAGCCGTTTCAGCGTCGGTGCCTTCAAGACGCCTTCGCCATTCTGCTTCGACTCCGCGAGGAGACGCAGTGCTGCCAGGCGCCTGTTGCCTTCCAAGACGATATACCGGCCGGGATCATCCGGAGCCGCGATCACCATCAGCCGTTCGGATGGGTTGGGCCCGCGTTCCGAGATGTCCTTCGCCAACTCAATAGTCTTCTTGCCCTCGGCGCGAAGCATCGCGTGAAGGGCCTCACGCTGGCTCTCAGGGCCTTGCGCAAGGCGAGGATTCTCCAGATCGAGCAGCAAGCTGCCGACAAGAAGCGTCTGTGATTCCGGCATTAATAGGGCAGGACGGGAGGGAAGCCACCGCGCCCCTCGTCGGACGCTGAGAACAAAACGAGCCGTACGTCCCTTGGTATGTGGCCACAAGGAGCTTCGGACGACGAAGCCTCGCTGTCAACGCCGTTTCGCTACAAAGTTGATGTCCAAGGTCCAACCTCCGGCCTAGCGCATACCAACCGGAATACGCAGCCGATGCCGAAACTCAGTCTTGGCGGAGGCCACGGCCGTCTTGGACTCGCCTTGTAGGTAAGATCGCTATCCGCGCTCTGGCGCTAGGCAGTCCTGCAGTCGCCGACAGTGCTACGAGATCGAAGTCGATGGGAACATTGCTCACAATATTGCGTCTCGTGGGCGCCTTTCCGCGATGCAAGTCTGCACTCGCGAACGAGAACTCGTCCAATGAAAAGAGAGACGCGCAACTCGCACACTTATACAAAGGTGCCAGTATCTTTCCGAGTTGAAAACGCATCTTCCCTCCCCTCGAAGTTCGCCACTCACTCGCGAACAGGAACGCTCTATTTTTCCTGATCGAGTCCAATTCGGCGCGGTAGGACCTAGCGAGCGAAGGTACAGTCGAAACCGACAATCGCGTGGCAAGGAGCTTGTTCAGGTTGACGCGAACACCCGCAGCTCGGGCGGAATCGCCCGCTGACACGCAGGCAAGCGAGTCGGAGTAGATACAGCCTCCCATTTCAACAACGACAATTTGAAAGTTCAGACTTAGGGAGTCCTCGACGACCGCTGCCGCAAGCGCACCAGCAATGACACTGGCGGTGTCCGATCGTGCCGAAGCGCCTGCGGGTGGCCTGAATGCTCTTGCGCCAAGTACGCTTGACGCCGCCGTAACGGCGACGAGTGCTGTTGCCGCAATCGTAAGGCGCGGATTGCGAACTCGCAGGTTTGCCATGGCTCACCTTTAATGAATTGTGTGCTCGCTGAGAAATGCGCGCTCTAACAGACCTCCGCGGAGGCCCGACACGGAAGCGACTTATCTCAGCGAATCTATACTATGACATTTAATTAATGATGCCGCAACACTCGTGCCTTGCCAAATTTACTTTGGCGGGTCAATATATGGCACCGATTTGACGATTTACTCCAAAGACGAAGGGCGGTAGATTGGTGCCCGAACTGAGAGAGAGGAATTTGGATTGCAATCGACTTACGTAGGACCGAATCGCCCTTGGAAGATAGCTTTGGTTCTCTCGGTTGTTGCGCTCTTGCCTTCTTTCGCAGCGAGCATTTCTGTGGCTGGTACGCCACATTCGTTGCGTCAACGCATCAATAAGTGCGACGAGGCGTGTCAAGAAACATTAGCAGCGATTTCTAAGACCACCGGCCAAATCTGCAACCCCGTTGCCAAGAGTGCTGTCGGCTACTTGAAGAGCGGGATCGTCGAGGTGGTCGTCCGACAACAAAGGATGGATTCCATTCTTCAAGTCCACGGGATTGTGCGAAGTGTGGCATTCCCGGGCGCTGTAGGACGCGTTGTGATAAACGGCCTAAATAGCCGTCTTAGAGACACCCTTCGGATCTACGTATTCAACACCGAAGCTGTCGATCGGGGCAGCACCTCCATCGCGGAGACAATCTTTCATGAAGGGCTACACATTTTTTCGGGGTTTGCCACCACGTTTCGAAGGGGAGTGTATGAATTAGGGCCGCAAGAGCGGGCCGTGCATGCGATGTCGGCTGCCTGCTTCGACAAAGCAGACATACTGTTCCCGCAGGCTCACCTACTCCCACCCATGCTCGTGGAAGCTCGACGAGACTCTACCGGTCAAGCGAATGACGGTTGAGCAGCGGATGGACTTGACCCGGCTACACGGACACCAAGCTAGTCTAGTGTCGGTCCTGAAACTCAAAATCG